>JBPCRP010000063.1:0-58834 GCA_050996715.1 Propionibacteriaceae bacterium | reverse complement strand
CAGTTCAACCTGACGGTGCTGGCCGACGGCAGCGTGCTCGCCACCGGTGGGGAGACCAAGTCGGTCGACGGCTCGGTGGATCTGCAGAACGCCGCCTTCGCCGCCGAGCGGTGGGATCCGGGCACCGGCACCTGGACGACCCTGGCTCCGGCCGCCCGCGTTCGGCAGTACCACAGCACCGCGAGCCTGCTCCCCGACGGCAGGGTGCTCACCGGTGGTGGCGGGATCTGCGGGCGCTGTACGAGCGTGGGGTACCTGGAGAAGAACGTGCAGTACTTCACCCCGCCGTACCTGTACAAGAAGAACGGCAGTGGTCAGCTGGCGACCCGCCCGGTGATCAAGGACGCACCGACGGCGGTCAGCGTAGGAAGTCGGTTCGTCGTCAAGATGGCGGCCACGACCTCGGTACAGAAGGTGGGGATCGTCCGTCTGGGCGCCCCGACCCACGGAGTCGACCAAGGTCAGCGCTACGTCCCGTTGACCTTTACGAACTCGGGGACCACGATCACCGCCACAGCGCCTGCAAGTGGCAACATCGCACCCCCGGGCTACTACATGTTGTTCGTCACCGACGCAGCCGGCGTCCCGTCGGTCGCCAAGATGGTCAAGGTCGAGTCGACGCAGACGTCGCCGTCCTCGACGGTCGTCGACAGCCAGAGTCGTTGCCTGGACACCCGCGGAGCGGCCTCGACCTCCGGCTCGGCCGTGATCACCAGGACCTGCAGCGGGGGAGCGAGCCAGCGGTGGACCTACACCGACGCCGATCAGTCAATGCGGGCCCAGGGCGTGTGCATGGGTGTTCGCGGAGCGACGTGGTCCGGCAGCACCACGGTGGTCTCCCTCTGCAGCCACGCCGCCGCCCAACGGTGGGAGCGGCGAACTGACGGCACGATCCGGCCGGTGGGTCGCAGCCAGCTGTGCCTGGTCGCCGACGGTCGGGCGGCGCCCAGCTCCGTGCTGATCAAGGTGCGGACATGCTCGGGTGGACCCCTGCAGCAGTGGACGTGGTGAGGGCTGTCCGCAGCGGGCGTCGGCGCGCGGTGCTCACCGCCCGGGGTGCACCACCGGCTTGAGGGAGTGCGGGTCGAGGCGCGAGGCACGCAAGGCGTCCTCGGCGTCGGCCAGGTCGAAGTGGCCGGTGACGAGGGCGTCGAGGTCGACCACCCCAGAGGCCGCGAGCTCGATGGCGGCGGGGTAGCAGTTGGCGTAGCGGAAGGTCCCGGTGACCACGATCTCCCGGACCTGGATCAGGGCGACCGGGAGTTCGAGGTCGGGGGCGCCGAGGCCGACCAGCACCACCCGCGCCGCGGGGGCTGCCGCGTCGAAGGCCGAGCGGATCGCCACTCCAGCGCCGCTGCATTCCAAGATCACGTCGAACTCGCCCCCGGTCTCCCGGGCAGGTCCGGCGGTGGCATCGAGTACCGCGCTCGCGCCGCGGCTGGTAGCGACCTCGAGCCGCCAGGCGTTGGTGTCACTCACCGTCACGCGTCCCCCGCGTGCTCGGGCCACGTCCGCGCAGAGCAGCCCGACCGGGCCGGCGCCGGTGACGAGCACTCGGTCGCCGGGCTGAACCTCGGCCTTGCGGTTGGCCCAGACGGCGACCGACAGCGGCTCGATCAGGGCTGCAGCCTCGTCGGAGACCGAGTCCGGCACGGGATGGGCCCGGTGCGAGGCGAGTGCGACGTACCGAGCGAAGGCGCCGTCGACCGGCGGGGTGGCGAAGAACTGCACGTCGGGACAGAGGTTGTAGCGGCCGGCCGTGCACTGGACGCAGCGCCCACAGGTCTCCTGCGGCTCGAGGGCGACGCGCTGGCCGATCTCACGATCGGTGACTTCTGCCCCGAGAGCCACGATGGTGCCGGACGCCTCATGGCCCAGGACCAGGGGCTCGCGGACCACGAAGTCAGCGATCCGCCCGTGCTCGTAGTAGTGCACGTCCGACCCGCAGATCCCGACCGCCGCGATCTCGATCAGCACCTGGTGGGGTTCGGGATTCGGTACGGGAGCGGAGCGCACCTCAACGGCATGCTCGCGCAGCAGGACAGAACGACGTTGTTCGGTGGGCAGGATCATGATCGGTTCCTCGTTGTCGTCAGGTCGGCCGCGGGTGTCGCTCACCCGCGGGTGTCGCTCACAGGTTGCTCGCCGGTGGGGACGCTCACCCGTGGGTGTCGGGAAGCGCGTCGGCGCCGCCGCCCGAGGTCTCCGGACTGCTCAGGCTATTAGGTCCCTCAGAGACCTGGCCATCCCCGGACTCGTCGGAGGTCGCGTCGATGGGGGTGTCGTGGTCGGCCTGACCCTGCGTCTCTTCCTGCTGGGGACGGTCGGCGGGGAGCGGAGCAGCGCTCGGCGGTGCGGTCATGGGCCGAACGTACAGTCGGGCCCGGTGCCGATCGCGGTCCGGTCGCCCGCGAGGCCAACTATCGAAGCTTCGTTCGAAAAGTGTCAGTGGCCTGGGTCAGGGTGGGGTCATGGGGGATGACGGACTGAGTGATCTGTTCGGGTCGATTGCGGTTGCGCGCCGGGAGATCGCGGCGTCGCAGGCGCGGTTGGCGTCGTTGTGCGTGGCGTATGCCGAGGGGCGGCGGGCGCAGGAGGTCGCTGACCGGGGTGGTGGTGGGGGTTCTCCCAGGGTGCGGGTGGGGGAGTTCGTCGCCGATGAGGTGTCGGTGGTGTTGGGGGTGTCGCCGTGGGAGGCGCGGTGTTTGGTGGCAAGGTCGCGTCGGGTGGCGCGGTCGTTGCCGGAGGTGGCGGCGGCGGCGGTGCGGGGGGAGCTGGACGCGGATCGGGTGCGGGAGATCGATCGGGTGGCCCGGTTGGTGGTGGAGCCGGCCACGTTGGTGGCGATCGATGAGGGGGTCGTGACGGCGGCTGGGTCGCGGACAGTGCGGCAGTTACGGGCGTGGTTGGAGCGGTTGGTGGCTCGGTGTGAGCCGGCGGCGTTGACGCATCGGCATCGGGTGTCCTTCGCGGATCGGCGGGTCACGGTGGCGCAGTCGGTGACGGGGATGGGGTATGTCACGGGTGAGGTGTCAGGGGCGGACGCAGCGGCGATCGATCTGCGGTTGTCGGGGTTGGCGCGGGGGTTGGGTGCCGGTGATGATCGGTCGGAGGCTCAGCGTCGGTCGGATCTGTTCGCGGGGTTGTTGTTGGGCACCGTGCAGGTCTGCCCTACCGGTCCGAGTGCGATGACCCCGGCTGGTCTGGAGGTCGAGCACATCGACCCGGACACCGGGGAGTTCCTGGGAACCACGGTCGAGCCTGTCGACGCTGACGGTGAGCCGGTCGGCTTCGGTGAGCTGGCTGGCCCAGATGATCGCTCGGGTTCAAGATTGGGGTCCGAGTGGTGGGCGCCGGCGGTGGTGGAAGCCCCAACGGGTCCGGTCAGGGTGGGGGTGGTGGTAGGTCTGTCGTCGTTGCTGGGGGTGGACGAGTCACCGGGGGAGCTGCTGGACCGGTCCGGGATGGTGCCGGCGGAGGTGGTCCGAGACATCGCGGGGAGGTCCTCGACGCTGTTCACCCGGTTGTTGGTCGATGACGTGGGTGGCTCGCCTGGGGATGGCAGCCGCTTGGTAGACGTGTCGGAGCTGGGCCGGTTCGCCTCGGCGGCGTTGAGCGAGCTGGTGCGGGTGCGGGCGGGGACCTGTGTGTTTCCGACGTGTTCGGTGTCGGCCGCTCGCTGTGATGTGGATCATCACGACCCGTTCCCGCAGGGGCCGACGAGCGCCGCGAATCTGGATCCGTTGTGTCGTCGGCACCATCGGGGTAAGACGTTCGCCGGGTTGGCGGCCCGCCGGGATCTGGACGCGGTGGAGTGGACGTTCCCGACTGCGGACACGTACCGGTGTGTAGACGACCCGTTGCCGTTACCGATCCTGGCCGACGTCCTCGCTGCCTGAACGGATCAATCAGCCGCGGAGATGGGACGATGGTCGGTTGAGCGAGGGGCTACACGATGGTCAGCTCAGCGGGTGAGAACCTGAAGCTCGCTGACCGGCAATTCCTCGGAGCTGGATTGATAGAACGGGAGCGTGCCCGTCGAGCCGTTGATCTGCCAGTCGACGGACCAGTAGGCGTTTGCCGTGACGGTGTAGGTGGTGGACCCCTTCGGTACCGACACGTAGGTGTGGCCGCACCAGGGCGACTTCGCACCGGTTGCGACAGAGGGGCTCCACGGGTGGCTGAACTGGGTGCAGGTGACCTTGGATCCATCGCCCATGTCGAACACCACCTTGGTCAGTCGCGCCTGCAACGATACCGACACGTCGTAAACCGAGTCGGACACCGCGGGCGGAGTGGCGCTCCCGTCGACGGATAGCCACAGCGGGTAGCCGACGACCGCCGACTTCCACTTGTTGAGGTCGGGAGACGGCCCGATCACCGGCTTCGGTGCCGTCAGCTTGAGCTCGGCGACCGCTTGATAGGCGATGACCTCCGGAGGAATTGCCGGGAGGACGACCGGAGCAGCCGGATCCGTGGGTTTACCCGCTATGGCAATATCGGGACGCCCCGGTAATGCCTGGTTCTGGCCCAGGTACTGCCCACACCCGTTCGAGCGAGGTCCACTCACACAGGTGTCCCACGAGTTCGCCAACGTCCCGTTATGAGCCATGACGGCTGCAATCTGGGCCTTGTAAGCAGCGAGCTGTTTGTCGTACTGAGATTTCTTGAGGTAGGCCGTTTGATTTCCGGTCCCCGTTGAGGCTCGTATGTTCCGCAGTCTACCGATATCTGAACGGTCGCCTTGCTGGTTGCTCGCATAACCACTACTTCCGGTCTCACTACCTCGCTTCAAACCGCTGGCCGTGGCCTTCACTCCTGATTCGGTCTCCGTCGCGTTCCCTCCTGCCCGAGCCGTGCCAGCCAAGGTCGTAGAAGCGACAAGAACGAGGATGATGCAGGTCGAGAGTCGGCGAACTCCGATTCTTAGCATTTCTTCACTGCCTCGCCGTCCCCCGACCAAACTTTCCACCTTTCACCAACCTTTCTGACTCTGATGTCGGCGCGACGAACATCTCCTCGACCGATGAGCTGATTTTCTTGGTTGACTGTCCTAACGCTACGTCCATCTGTACAGATGGTGAGCAGTAAAGAATTTTCCGAATGGGCGCCAGGATGAATGTATGAAACTATCTCATCCCCAGTTTGATGGTAACCAAGTGTCTTGTATGCCTTGGCGATATCCGCGAATTCTTTAAGATATTCACCGGCCGCGGTAGCCCTCATTGTTGAGGTTGGGGTGTCAGTGCCGCCGTCAGCCATTACGCGACGAAACTCACTTCTGAACGTCCGCACTGACTTTTCCGCCGCTTCATAGTCCAATCGCTCTTGCTTCTCCACCGAGTTCTCAGTCGGGGTCGGGCTGACGGGAGGCAGCGGAGTCGGGGAGGGCGTATCGCTCGAGTTCGGCGTACACGCTCCGACCAGCAGGCAGGCAGCCGCCAGTGCCACGGCACCTCTGCCCCGTTGCAACCTTGCCATGCCCCACCCCCGAATCTCGCGGAACCGCCACCCTCACGTGAGCGCTGACCCGTGTCAACCGATGCTGTGGACAACGGGACGCACGTGAACTGGGAGACTGACGAGATGAATTATCTCGGCGCCCCGGTCGCCGTCGACGGTCTGCCGGCAGGTCTACGGGCGCGTGGTCCCAACGAGCGCGACGTGTCAGGGGTGGTCGCGTTGCTGGCCGCCCGTCGTCAACCGGGTGACAAGCCGGTTGACGTCGACGGCACGAGCGCGAACCTGATCGGGCTCGGCTCCTGGACCCGCCGCCAGGTGATCGTCGAGGACGAGGACAGCACCCTGCTCGGCTGGGCGGTCGTCCACGATCGGGCTGCGGGAAGGACGAACGTCGAGTTCGTCGTCGCGGACGTCGATCTGGCCGACCGCATCGCCAGCGCGCTGCTGACCTGGATCGACGCCATCGGTTCGATGATCGCTTCTCAGCGTGGCGTCGGACGGACCCAGCTTGACGCCACTCCGTCGGCAACCGACGCCCGCCAACAGGGGTGGCTGACTGCGGCGGGGTACGAGCCGGTGCGCCGATGGCTGCAGATGATCCGCCCGGTCGCCAGCTCCGACGGTGAGCCGAACGGTCTCCCCGCTCCGCGAGCCGGCGTACGGGTCCGCCGGGTTCGCGAGCACGCCAGCGGGCTACCGGTGGCCGAAGACGTCCAGACCGTCCATCAGGTGCTCGAGGAATCTTTCGCCGACCACTTCAACTCCTACCGGGAGAGCTTCGCCGAGTTCGTCGAACGTCTTCGCGAGGATCCCTGGCACCGCTGGGATCACTGGTGGATCGCCGAGATCGAGGTTGACGGCGAGTTCCAGCCCGGTGGCGTGGTGATCAGCTCGGTGTCCCCGGCCGACGTCGACGGCCACTACGGCAGCTACGTCGACTACATCGGCGTGCACCGCCGGGCCCGCGGTCGCGGAGTCGCCAAGGCTCTCCTCTACACGGTGATCGACGACGCCGCGAAGCGCGACCGGCACTGGGTCGGACTCGAGGTCGACGCCGACTCGCCGACCGGAGCCGACGG
This sequence comes from Propionibacteriaceae bacterium, assembly GCA_050996715.1. GTDB lineage: Bacteria > Actinomycetota > Actinomycetes > Propionibacteriales > Propionibacteriaceae > Microlunatus. The sequence goes on along the minus strand of JBPCRP010000063.1, from coordinate 52,292 downwards.
GCTCTATCGAGCACTCGGCTGGGAGGTCGACCACGTCACCCAGTCCTGGCATCGGTACATCGACGCGGAGCCGGCATAGAACCGTCCGGAGTACGCCACAGGAATTGGACAGGATGACCTGGCAGGCTGGGCGTGTGGGTGTGATGGTGGCGGCCGCGCCTGCCCTGAGACGCGACCGGATCTGGCGGCAGGTGGCTCGGGACCTGCGCTGGTCGTTCACCCCCCCGTGGACCTGGCTCAGCGGCGTGGCGGTGAACCTGCTGCTGTCGATCGGTTACGTGGTGATCGCGCCACTGACCGCCCGACCGCACCATGACTGGGCGATTCTGGTGGGCAGCTACTTCGCCGTCTTCATCCTGGCCGACGTCACCACGACCAATGTCCTCGGTGCCGACGCCTATCGGGTCCGGCTGGCCCTGTTGCGTGGCGTCCGGCTGCGTCGCATCCTGCTCGTCAAAAACCTCACGTTGATGATCATCGTCGGAATGCCGACCCTGATCGCGACGGCGGCGATCACGGTGGGCAGCGAGGCGGACTACCGGCTGATCCTGACCCTGCCGGGTGTCGTCTTCCCGATCCTCACCTGGCTCGGTCTCGGCAACCTCGTCTCGGTGACCTACCCGGTCGCAGCCGTGCCTCTGCGTCGCCGGTGGGAGCAACGTCGCCAGCTCCGCCGGACCGTGCGCTGGCTGGTCGCGCTCGTTCTGCCGTACGTCCTGGTCCTGGGCGAGGAGCCGTTCGAGGACCTCCCCAAGGTGGTCTTGGCTCACCTGCCCTACCTGCCCCACACCGCTCGTACGGCCGGGATGGTGCTGCTCGCCTGCGGGGTCGGCTGCTACGTCCTCGGCACGGCGATCGCGCTGGTCGTGGCCCGCACCCGCAAGGTCCGCTTCGACGATCTCACCTAGGACGCGTCACCACCCAGCTCGGCGCCGAACTTCACCGCCTGCCGGCGGGCCCGCTCGGACAGCTGGGAGCCGGAGATGCCGTCGGGGACGCCCAGGTAGTTCTCGATCCGGGAGCTCTGACCGGCCTGGCCGCCGGTTGCGGAGCGCTCGACCAGCACCGTACGCAGGCCCTCCGACGCCGCATAGACCGCGGCTCCCAGACCGGCCGGCCCGCCCCCGACAACGACCACGTCGTAGAACTCCTTGCTCGGGTCGACGCTGAGGCCGACCCGCCCGGCGAGCTCGGCGTCCGACGGGTTCCGCAGGACCTCACCAGTGATGCTGATGACCAGTGGTACGCACGACTCGTCAGCCTCGGCGGCCGACATCAACCGGGTGCCCTCGGCCTCGTCTGCCCAATCCCCGGTACGGGATCCGGTGGCGGGCCGGGAAGTCGCGGACCTCGAAGGAGCGGGCCGACCAGCGGTGGCCGACGACCTTGGCCTGCTGGACGGGCCGGTGGTCGTCGCCCGCCCACACCTCGAGCAGACTGGTGATGACCGGGTAGAGCTTCTCCTCGGGCGGATCCCAGGGCTTGAGCAGATAGTGGTCGACGTCGACCAGGTTGATGGCCTGGATCGCCGCGTCCGGGCTCCGCTCTCGCCACGGACGATCCGGTGCTCAGCGCCGTACTCCCGACGGAGGTCCCGGGCGACCGTGCGGGACACGCTCGGGTCGTCGTCGTCGTCGTCGTCTTCGTCGGCGACGATGGCCGGACAGCTCTCGACTCGTGGCCCCGCTCGGCTCCGCTGGTCGCTTGTCTGGTTCCCGGTCAGGCGGCAGACGCTAGCGGTTGGATGCGGGTCGGATGACGATCATCACCCGCTCGCCCTTGTTCTTGCGAGGGAGCCGGGCGGCCAGCAGGAAGAGCGCGAAGAGCGGGCCGTACTTGCGGCGGAGCGCTCCGCTGAGCTGCGAGACCTGGGCCGGGTCGGTCACCAGCGTGGCCTGGGCGTCGACGGGAACCGCGTCAGGTGCCACCTGACCGCTGCGGGTGCAGCCGACGAGCTGGACGCGACGGTCGTGCCGGATCCGTTTGGCCTTCCCCGTGGTGCTGATCGTGGTCACCACCAGGGCCGCGTCAGCGGAGCCGGCACCACCAGAGGAGTCGGCAGCGGGGGCGACCCAGACCGGGGTGGCGACGCCGGTGCCGGATCTCCGGAAGGTGGTCAACGAGACGAACTGCTCCTCGCCGAGGGACAACAGAGCATCGAGCACGCTCGATCCTCGCACGTCCGACCCGCTTTCCGAGCCGTCGGTCGTCTCACCCCGGGGACGCCCGCCGTCGCTCCGCACCGCGGGTATGGGACCGTCATCTACCGTAGGTACTTCATGGATCGACCACCACGGGGCGCTGAGGTTGAAGCGCTCGTACGCCCGACGTCGCGCGTACAGCCTGTCTGGCGTGTCATCCTCGGACACGGACCGCGGCCACACGTAGTACCGCGGCGACACGCAGTGAGGGCGGACATCGATGGGCGGTAACGCCACCTACCGGCTTAACAACACAGCCATCCTTTCGGTCTGCGCCGTCGAGGCACCCATCGTGGTGCCCTCGTCGGCCTTCGACGACCAACTGGCCGCGACCTACGAGCGCACCGGGCTGAGGTCCGGAATGCTCGAGCAGCTCGCCGGTGTGCGCGAGCGGCGGTGGTGGCCGACCGACGTCAGCTTCACCGAGGCCGCCGTGATGGCCGGAGCCAAGGCCCTGGCCGAAGCGGGCATCGACCCGTCGAGGATCGGCCTGCTGATTAACAGCTCGGTGTCACGCGCCTACCTCGAGCCGTCGTCGGCCGTCGCCGTCCACCACCAACTCGATCTGCCGACCTCGGCGCTCAACTTCGACGTCGCGAACGCCTGTCTCGGCTTCGTCAACGCCATCCAGCTCGCCGGCTCGATGATCGACGCCGGCCAGATCGACTACGCGCTGATCGTCGACGCCGAGGGCTCTCGACATACCCAGGAAGTGACCCTCGACCGACTGGCCCGGACCGACGCCACGGCCGCGGACGTCCGCGCCCAGTTCGCGACCCTGACGTTGGGCTCCGGGTCGGCGGCGATGGTGCTCGGCCCGGCGGACCGACACCCCGAAGGCCACGCCGTCCGCGGCGGGGTGAGCCGCGCCGGCACCGAGCACCACGACCTGTGCGTGGGCGACCTCGAACGGATGCGGACCGACACCAAGAAGCTCTTCGAGGCCGGGCTGGCCCTGGCCGTCGACACCTGGCGCGACGCCGCCGACGATTTCGACTGGGACCACGTCGACCGGTTCGTGGCCCATCAGACCTCGGTCGTGCACATCCGCGGCATGGCCAACGCGCTCCAGGTCTCGGAGTCGTTGTTTCCGCTGACGTTGCCGGCCTTCGGCAACATGGGGCCGGCCGCCGTGCCGTTCACCCTGGCCTACGAAGTGGACAAGCTGGACCCCGGCAACCAGGTGCTGCTGCTGGGCATCGGCTCGGGTCTGAACACGTCGTACGCCGAGATCACCTGGTGAGCGTCGGGGTGCGCGACCTCCCCGCACCCTGGCCCCCGGGCACCGCCGGCCTTGACACGCGGTGGTCTCGATTCGTCACCGCCACGGACCGGGCGGGGGTCGAGCGGACCTGGCACGTGCTGGACACCGGTCAGCCCGAGGTCGGTAGCGAACCGGTGACGCTGCTGTGCGTGCACGGTAACCCGACCTGGTCCTATCTGTGGCGTCGGTTCCTGGCGTCCGCGCCGGCGGGCTGGCGGGTGGTGGCGGTCGATCAGCTCGGCATGGGGTACTCCGAGCGCACCCCGGAACCCCGCACCCTGGCCGAGCGGATCGACGACCTCGGCGTGCTGGGCGAGGCGCTCCAGATCACCGGGCCGGTGGTCACCCTGGCCCACGACTGGGGCGGTCCCATCTCGCTGGGTTGGGCCCTGGCCCACCGTGACCAGCTTCGCGCCGTCGTGCTCGCCAACACCGCGGTCCACCAGCCCGACGCGGTCGCGCCGCCCGCGGTGCTGCGGCTGGCCAACGCGGTCCGCACCACCGTCTGCGTGACCACTCCGGCGTTCGTCGCCACCGCCGCGGGCCTGTCGCGACCCGCGCTCGACCCGGCGATCCGGCGGGCCCTGGCCGCGCCGTACGGCAGCTCCATGCGGCGTCAGGCGGTCGGGGACTTCGTCGCCGACATCCCCTTCGGTGCCGACCACCCGAGCCGACCGGCTCTGGACGCGCTGGCCACCGGGATCACCGCGCTGCACGTGCCGGCGCTCATCGTCTGGGGGCCGCGGGACCCCGTGTTCGGTGAGATCCACCTGCGCGACCTGCAGCGCCGCCTGCCGCACGCCGACGTGCAGCGCTATCCCGGTGCGTCCCACCTGGTCACCGAGGACGCCCCACAGTCGGTCGAGCACGTCTGGCGTTGGCTGGCCGACCTCGAACAGACCGCAGTGCCCCGGACGCCGCACACTCCCCTCACGGTGGTCCCGCTCTGGTCGGTGCTGGACCACCGGGCCGACGACCCGACGCCGGCGGTGGTGCAGATGTCGGCGAAGACCCACGACCGGTGGAGCCAGGGAAACTCGACGTCGTTCGCCCACCTCCGGCAGCGGGTCCGGGACCTGGCTGCCGGGATGGCGGCTCACGGGGTGCGACCGGGCGACCGGGTCGCGGTCCTCGTCCCCCCCGGCATCGATCTGACCGCCACCGTGTACGCGTGCTGGCGGGCCGGCGCGACCGTGGTGGTGGCGGACGCAGGTCTGGGTCTTCGCGCGCTGGGTCGGGCCCTGAGCTCCGCGGGACCCGACCACGTCGTGGGCTTCCCGGCCGCCCTGGCGGCGATCGCCGCGCTGCGCGTCCCCGGCTCGCGGATCGTCACCGGTTGGCCGAGCGCCCCGGTGCGGCGCAGCCTCGGCGTGCGCTACACCCTCGACGAGCTGGCCCTGCTGGGTGAGGCGTACCCGCTGCCTCCGGCCCCCACCGAGGACGACGTGGCGGCGGTGCTCTTCACCTCCGGCGCCACGGGTCCGGCGAAGGGCGTGGTCTACCGGTTCCGGCAGCTGCACGCCCAGCTCGAGCTCGTGCGGACCGTCTGCCGGATCGGGCCGTCCGACCGATTCGTGGCGGCGTTCGCGCCGTTCGCCCTCTACGGTCCCGCCCTCGGCATCCCTGTGGTGGTACCCGACATGGACGTCACGAGGCCCGGCACCCTGACCGCCCGAGCGTTGGCCCGGGCGGTCCGCGCGGTGGCGGCGACGGTGGTGTTCGCCTCCCCGGCGGCCCTGCGTAACGTCGTCGCGACCCAGGGTGAGCTCACCCGGGCCGAGCGCGCGGCGCTTGCCACGGTGACGACGGTGCTGTCGGCGGGAGCACCGGTTCCGCTGGACCTGCTGACCGCCGTGCAGGCGCTGCTGCCGGGCGCGGAGGTGCACACGCCGTACGGGATGACCGAGGCCTTACCGGTCACCGACGTGACCCTGACCGAGGTGCGGCAGGCGGGGACCGGTAACGGTGTCTGCGTCGGTCGACCGCTGCCCGGGGTGACAGTGCGGGTCAGTCCGCTGGACGATTCGGGTGCGGCAGACGGTGAGCTCACCGACGAGCCCGAGTTGACGGGGGAGATTTGCGTGGCTGCCGCTCACGTGAAGGACCACTATGACCGGCTGTGGGCAACCGAGCGCGCCAGCAGCCGGACCGCAGGCTGGCACCGGACCGGTGACGTCGGGCACCTGGACGCTGACGGCCGGTTGTGGGTCGAGGGCCGGCTCGTCCACGCCATCACCACGTCGGCCGGTGTCATCACCCCGGTCGGGCCGGAGCAGGGGATCCAGCAGCGACCGGAGGTCCAGGCCGTCGCGGTGGTCGGGGTCGGCCCGGTCGGGACCCAGCAGGTCGTCGCCGTGGTCGTCCCTCTCGACCACCAGAAGGTCGGGCTGGCGACGCCGGAGCTGGCGGCCGTGGTCCGGCAGCGCGCGGGGGTGGAGCTCAGCGCCGTGCTGGTGGTGCCCGATCTGCCGGTCGACATCCGACACGCCTCCAAGGTGGATCGGGCCGCGGTGGCTCGCTGGGCCGCGCGGGTGCTGACCGGCGGCTCGACCCGCCGACCCTGGTGAGGCAGAGCCTGGTGCGGTCACGACCCGAGCTGGCGACGCAGTGAAGGTGCTCGTCACCGGGGCCAGCGGACTGCTCGGTGGCCGGGTCGCCCAGGCCCTGGCCGCCCGGGGCGACGAGGTCACCGTGCTGCAGCGGGGCCCGTCCGGGCTCGGGCTGCGCGAGGTCCGGGCCGACGTGGCCGACCGGGAGGCGGTCCGCGCCGCTGTGGCCGGACAGGAGGCTGTGATCCACCTGGCGGCCAAGGTCGACGTGGTCGGTCGCTGGACCGACTACGTCCGGGTCAACGTCGTCGGGACCACCCACGTGGTCGCCGCGTGCCGGGAGACCGGGGTCGAACGACTGGTGCACGTGTCCACGCCGTCGGTCGCGCACGCCGGCGACTCCTTGGTCGGGGTCGCCGCCGGTCCGGCCGACGCCCGCGCGGCACGCGGGAGCTACGCCCGGAGCAAGGCGATCGCGGAGCGGATCGCCCTGGCCGCCGACGACCCCGAGGGCCGGCGTACCTGCGTGCTGGTGGTCCGGCCACACCTCGTCTGGGGGCCGGGGGACACCCAGCTGGTCGAACGGATCGTGCACCGCGCCCGGGTCGGACGGCTACCGGTGATCGGGACGGGGGCCGCGCTGGTCGACAGCACCTATCTCGACAACGCGGTCGACGCGCTCGTCGCGGCCCTGGACCACAGTCCTGAGGTGCACGGCGAGGCGCTGGTGATCTCCAACGGCGAACCACGGCCGGTCGCCGAGCTGATGGGGGGCATCTGCCGAGCGGCCGGCGTCGACCTACCCACCCGGCACGTCGCGGTCGCACCGGCCAGGGTGGCCGGCACCGTCGTACAGGGTGTCTGGGGGCTGCCCGGCGTCCGGCGGTGGACGGCCGGCCGGCCGCCCCCGCTCACCCGGTTCCTCGTTGACCAGCTGAGCACCGCCCACTGGTTCGATCAGCGACGTACCCGGGAGGTGCTGGAGTGGGAGCCGCGCGTCAGTCTCGACGCGGGCCTGGTTGCACTGGCCGCCTCGTACGCCGTGGCTCAGCCCGGCCCGGTGCCGAACCTCACCTGCGGTTGAGGGTGGCCAGCACTGCCGGGCGAGGGGCCGGCTCGGGAACGCCCCGGACCAGGGAGCGTAGGACGCTGCGGACCACCCGTGGGCCGAGCAGGTGAGCGGGCGAACCCATCAGGTGGTAAACGGCCGAGAACGCCCGGGCACACGCCTCGTCGCCGCCCGCGGCCAGTCGCACCATTCGGCGGGTCCAGTGCCCCAGCGCACGCTGTCCCAGGTTCTGCTGGCCCGCGGAGCTGGGCATCCGCAGGTCCTCGCTGGTGGCCACCGACCAGGGGAGGTCGGCGACGGCGGCGAGCCGGCGCTGGAGCCGACGGGTGGCGACCGCGGTGGTCGGCCGACGGCGCAGACCGGCGGCCAGCAGCTCGGCCTGGCAGGCCGACACCGTGATGCCCTGGCCGTAGATCGGGTCGAACGCGCACATCGCGTCTCCGACCACCAGCAGACCGGCGGGCCAGCTCCGGGTCGTGCCGTACGCGTACCGTCGGTTGCTGGTCTGGCGGTGGATTGCGACGTCGCCCTCGGGTGCCAGGCCGGCGGCGAGGTCGGTAAGCGCCGGGTCACGCAGACCGGCGAGAAAGGCCTCGAACTCGGCGACGTCGCGGGTCGGTCGATGCTCGCCGAAGCCCACGGTGCATATCAGCCAGCGGTCGTCCTCGACGGGCAGCGCCAGGCCGCCGACCGGGATCTCGGGGGTGGCGGCCACCATCACCCCGGTGTGCAGGGCGAGGCGACCGCGGTAGGACCGACACGCGTACCCCACCCGCGCCTCGACCTCGGCGGGGGCCGGCACGGGGACGTCTAGCTCGGCCAACCAATGCGGCAACCGTGACCCGCGGCCGGACGCGTCGATCACCACGTCTGCGGTCACGGTGCCGCCGTCGCGCAGGACGACCTCCCAGCCGGCCGAGGCCCGGCGGAGTCTCGTCACCGTCGATCCGGTCCGCAGCTGTACCTCGGTCAGCGCCATGACCCGGTCGCGGACGACCTTCTCGAGCAGCGGGCGCGAGATCGAGATGATCTCGTAGGCCCACTCATGCAGCGGGGACCAGCCGAACTCGCCGAGCCAGGGCATCTGCCCGGTGTTGAACGGCACCCCGCCGCGGCGCAGCAGCTCGGCGCCGACACCGGGGAGCAGACCGTCGATCGCCAGCAGGCCCCGACGGAGCAGCACGTGGGGCTGCGGGCTCTGCGGAACCCCGGCTCGGGGCTGCGGGACCAGCGGCAGGTCGTCGCGCTCGAGCACGACGACGTCGTACCCGGTCTGCGCGGCCGCGGTACCGGCGAGAAGTCCGGCGAAGCTGGCGCCGATCACCACCGCTGTGCCGATCACGGCGGGTTACTGGCCGCGCTGCGCGATCATCGCGACGTGGATGAAGGCGAGCACGAAGGCGAGCATCGCACCGAACATCCCGACCGAGCCGAAGATGATGACATTGGGCCACGTCGGCGCGCCGAAGGAGAGCACCCGGACCAGACCGATGATGCCGATGGCCCACATCACGGCGACCACGACCACCCCAAGCCGCATCAGGGTCTTTCCTTGCATCGCGTCCTCCAGCCGTTGTCGAGAACATCAATCTAGTGGTTGAGCGGCCTCGCCCGCTCAGCTTCCCCGGCGCACCCGCCGATGATGGGCCCAGCGCTGGACCTGACCACCCGTGCGGGCGACGGCCGAGCCGACGAGGAGGCCGAGGGCGATGGCCCCGACCAGCGAGAGCACGCCGAAGCCGATGCCCGAGCTGGCGGTGCTGGGAGCGATCGCGATCTGGGTCACCCCGAGGAGCCCGAGGCTGCCCGGCACGAGCAGCCAGAACGCGGGCAAGAACACGACCAGCCGGGGGAGCTGCGGACGGAACGCTTCGGCCAGCGACGCGCCGAGGCTGGCCGCAATCGCCCCGAGGAAGCTGCCCAGCGCCGCGGACCCGAGCTGCTGGCCGCCGAGCTGGGCCGAGAAGGCGAGCACCAGCACCGCCAGCACCCACGGCAGCAGCCGCGGCGGAACGCTCTCCAGCCAACAGATGCCGACGACGATCATCAGCAGGCCGAGGGGGGCGGCCCACCAGCCGAGCTCGGCCACCCGGACGTTGGCCAGCAGAATCGTCGGGGTCCGCAGCAGGGCGGCGGCCGCGACCAGCCCGAGGGCGAACAGCAGCAGCTGCACGCCACCGAAGATCAGCCGCGCCGAACCCGCCATCATGTCGCCGGCGGCCAGCTCGGAGAGCCCGGTGACCATCAACGCCCCCGGAAGCAGCACGGCGAGCGGGGGCAGCACCGTGCGCAGCGACCCGTCGAGCAGACCGACCTGGGCGGCCCCAAAGACCAGGCAGGACACCACGAAGGCGGCTACGGTGGGCAGCAGGGCCGCCAGCGTGTCGTGTCGCTGCGACACCCGCATCAAAGTCACCACGATCACACCCCCGATCGCCGCGGCGAGCACGTTGGCGGGCCCGGGCTGGAGGATCAGCGCGATCCCGGTGGCGACCAGGACGAAGCCGACGTTGGCCATCCAGGTCGGATAGCGAGCCGGCTTGTCCCGCAGCATGAGCAGCTGCGCGGCCGCCGTGTGGACGTCGATCTCGGCGCTGAGGAGCTGATGCCGGATCGTCCGGACGGCCGCGGCCTGGTCGAGTCGCAGTGGACCGTTGACCGACTCGTACGTCGCCGGGGCGCCGGTGTGGAGACTGAGGGTGATGCCGGTCGGACCCGCCGCCACCTGCAGGTCGCGATGTCCCAGGTGGGCTCCTACCGCGCGCAGGTCCGCTTCGATCTCGTGCACGGTCTGCCCGGTAGCGACCATGGCGGTGCCCAGGTAGACCAGGAACAGGACGTCGGCGTGGTCGTCCGTCTCGCGCGGGGGAGAAGCGGTCACGGTGCAGGGTAATCAGGTGCTCGGCGTCGACGACATGGTGGCGATGTCCGACCGGTTCGTCAGGCCGCGCGGTTTTACGACGTATACATGCGGGGTGACAGTCACCGAACCGAGCCCGACGCGCACCCCGGCCCGCCGGTGGACCCCGCGACGGGTGCAGGTCACCAGATCGGCGGCCGAGCACACCCACACCGCCGAGATCGTCGCACGATGCGAGGCGGCCGGAGTCACCGACATCGAGTTCCTTACCGCTGACCGGCTGGCCGGGCTGCGCCGGGGGAGCGAGCGGGAGACGTACGCCTTCGCCAAGTCGACCCTCGCCGTGGTGGTGGCCCCGCCGAGCGCGCGGAAGCCGCAGCCCATCCCGCCGAGCGCCGACTGGCGGATCGACCTGGCCCGCGGCTGCCCCGCGCACTGCCAGTACTGCTACCTGGCCGGGTCGCTCAACGGTCCACCGGTCACCCGGGTCTACGCCAACCTCGACGAGGTGCTCGCCGGCGTGACCAGCCACGTCGGTCGCGGCGCGGTGACCAGTGGCACCGACGCCCGGGGCCACGAGGGGACCACCTTCGAGCTGTCCTGCTACACCGATCCGTTGGGGATCGAGCACGTCACCGGGTCGCTGGCGGCCGCCGTCCGCCGCGCCGGGGCCGGGGAGTTCGGGACCGACCTGCAACTGCGGTTCACCACCAAGTTCGACGACGTGACCGGGCTGGTCGGGTTGCCGCACGGTGGGCGCACCCGGGCCCGGTTCTCGGTGAACGCCGCCGAGGTGGCGCAGCGCTTCGACGGCGGCACCTCGCCCATGCCGGCGCGGCTCGCGGCCCTGGCCGAGCTGGCCCGGGCCGGCTACCCGGTCGGCTTGACCATTGCCCCGGTGATGCCGGTGCCGGGCTGGCAGGACGGTTACGGCGAGCTGCTTGACGCGGTGGCGACCACGATCACCGGGATCGGGGAGATCGACTTGACCGCGGAGATCATCACGCACCGGTTCACCCCGACCAGCAAGGAGATCCTGCTGTCGTGGTACCCGAACACGAAGCTCGAGATGGACGAGGACCTCCGCACCCTGAAGCGCTCCAAGTTCGGTGGGGTGAAGTACGTCTATCCGAAGGCGGTCATGACCGAGATGAAGGCCTGGTTCGCCGCCGAGCTGGCCGCCCGGGTGCCGCAGGCCCGCCAGCTCTACTGGACCTGAGGACGACTGGGTAGCGTCGGCCCATGTCATCGAATGCGCTCCTCCGGGCCGGCTTGATCGGCGCCGCGACCGGAGCCCGCTCCGCCACCGGCCTGGCCGCCTTCACCCTTTGCGCCCCGGCCGACGCCAGGGGACGGCCCGAACACGCTCTGGGGACCACGACCGCCAAGGTGACGACCTCCCTGGCCGCCCTCGGAGAGCTCGTGGCCGACAAGCTGCCCGTGACCCCGAGCCGGACCACGCCGGGTCCACTGATCGGACGACTGGTGATCGCTGCCGGTCTCGGGGTGCTGGTGCTGCGCCGGGGTCAGGTCGAGGACACGCCGGCCGCTCCGGCCGCGACCGCCGCGGGGCTGGCCGCCGCGGCGGCGACGGGCGAGCTGTTGCTCGGGGTCCGGTGGCGGGCGTGGGCGGCGGACCGGTTCGGCACCGACCTGGTCGGCGCGCTGGTCGAGGACGGGTTCGCGGTCGCGGCGTCCTGGCTGGCTGTGCGCGACTGAGCCGGCCGGGCCACCGTTGCCGTGGCCGACCCCCTCAGTGCTGCTCCTCCGGGCACCACCAGGTGGTGCGACCGCCGACGGTCCCATGCCGCAGCGGAGCCCCGCAGCGCGGGCAGTGGGCGCCCTTGGTGCGGAACTCGATCAGCTCACCGGTGTGCACGCCGCCCTTCCTGATCGCCGCCTTGGTGGCCGCCAGCAACGCGTGGTGCAGGGTGGTCAGCTCGTCGGTGGAGAGCTCGTTGACCCGGTGGCTCGGGTCGATGCCGGCCTGCCACAGCGTCTCGTCGGCGAGCAGGTTGCCGACACCGGCAATCACCGACTGGTCGAGCAGCCGGGCCTTGACCGGCGCCGTACCCCGGCCGACCCGCTCGCAGAACTCGGCGAGCTTCACCTGTTCGGCGTCGGGCCCGAGGGTGTCCAGGTCCGGGTCGAGCCGGACCCGGCCGAGGCGGCGTTTGTCGAATAGACGTAGCGTTCCACCGTCGGCGAACGTGATCGTGAACCGGTCCCACTCGGGCTTGCGGTCGGTCTGCTCGGTCACGGTCGCGTACCGACCGCCGAGCCAGTCGCCGCCCTCGGTCGACTCACCCCGATCGTCGGTGATCAGGATCCGGCCGCTCATCCCCAGGTGCAGCCCGAGCACCGGTCCCGGGGTGCGGGACCGCCCGACGCCCGAGGTCTCGCACCACATCGTCTTGCCCCGCCGGAACGCCCCGGTCAGCGCGCGGCCGACCAGGGCGTCCTTGATCTCCCCGGCCGGGTGCGGGCGGCACTCGTAACGGTCGGCGTCGTCGACGTCGACGATCTTGCGCCGCAGACCCGCGCGCTCGATCGTCGCGCGGGCACTCTCGACCTCGGGGAGCTCGGGCACCCCGTCAGCAGATCACGGCGTGACGGTGATCCGGTCGGCCGGGGGCGGGGACAGGTTGGGGTTCGCCGTCAGGTAGTCGGTGAACGCGTCGAGATCGATGGGTCCGCCGGTGAGATCGGTCCCCGCGGTGAACCCCGCGAACCCGTCGCCGCCCGCGGCCAGGAAGTTGTTCACCGAGACCCGATAGCTGGTGGCGTCCTGGATCGCCGCTCCGTTCAGCTCCAGGTTGCTGACCTTGCTGCCGAGCGGGGCCGAGGACGACCAGGTGTAGCTGAGCCCGTCGGAGATCTGCAGGAAGGTGGTGGTGCTGTCCGCGTGCCCCTGCTGCTCGAGCACGGTCCTCAGCTGGGCACCGGTGAGCGTGATCGTCTGCATGATGTTGGCGAAGGGTTGCACGGCGAACGCCTCGGCGTAGGTGACGACGCCGTCGCCCTCACGCGCGGGGGAGGACGCATAGGTGAGGTCCGCACGGATGCCGCCGGGGTTGGTGATGGCGATCTGTGCGCCGTTGCCGGTCGTGCCGGCGAGCTGGGCGTCGGCGATCACGTCGCCCAGCGGCCGCTCGGGCGCAGTCGACCCTCGGCCGATCAGGTCGGCGGTGATGGAGCCGACCTCTCGGTTGCCGATGGGTGCCGCCGCCTGCACCGCGTGGTCGACGATCGTCGTCACGGCGGGGTCGGGGGTGACCGTCCGGGTGACGATCACGTTTTTGGCCCGGGTCGCCGAACGCACCACGTCGCGAGTCCGGGGGTCGATCTGGAGGTCGACCACCGACAGCAGCCGGCCGAAGGACGCGGCCTGGATGAGGGGGCGCGGCTGACCGGCCGGGTCGGTGACCACGCAGTTGTACTGCTGATGGCTGTGACCGGTGAAGAAGGCGTCGACCTGCGGGGTCGCCCGCCGGGCGATCACCGAGGCCGGGTGCGACGCGAGGTCGATCTTGCAGTCGTTGGGGCCACCACCGTCGGTGTCGTCACCCTGATGCATGAGCACGACCTGGGCCTTGATCCCGATCCGGGTCAGCAGCTTCGAGGTGCGGTTGATCGCCGCGACCTCGTCGCCGAACTTCAGCCCCTCGACGGCGCTCGGGATCACCACGTCGGGCACCCCCCGCAAGGTGATGCCGATGAAGGCGATCGGTATCCCGCCCTCGAACTTCACGGTGAACGGCAGCAGCGCCGGCAGACCGTTGGTCCTGGTCACGTTGGCGCCGAGGATGGGGAAGTCGGCACCGTCGAAGGTCGGGTCGAACTGGCACCCGTCGGTGGGGTGGCACCCGCCGAGCTGGATCCGCAGCAGCTCGCGATAGCCCTCGTCGAACTCGTGGTTGCCGACCGCGGAGGCGGCGACGCCGAGCTGGTTCAGCACGTCGATCGTCGGTTCGTCGTGGAACAGCGACGAGGCCAGCGGCGACGCGCCGATGTTGTCGCCGCCGGAGACCACGACGGAGTGCGCGGCCTGCGCCTCCAGCTGCTTCACGTGGGTGGCGAGGTACACGGCCCCGCCGGCGTCGACGGTGCTGCCGTCGGACTGGGTGACCCGTCCCGACGAACCCGCCGGTGGCTCCAGGTTGCCGTGCAGGTCGTTGAAACCGATCACCCGCACCGAGACGGCTTTGGCCTTCGTCGACGTCGGTGCGGCGTCGGCCGCGGCGACCGGACCGGCGACGAGGGTGCCCGCCAGAGCGAGGGCCAGGCCGAGCCGGGCGACGGAACGCAGGGTGGGGCGAGCGGGGCTGGTCGTCACGGGCGAGAGTCTGCTGCAGACGCCCGCGGTCCGTCTAGACCAGATGGGGTCGGGTCAGGTGTTGACGAACACGTAGCTGCCCGCCTCGAGGACGAGCTCTTCGCCGGACCACGGCAGCACGAGCGTGGCCACTGCGCCGCTGGGGATTCCCAGGGTCACCTGCGCCCCCGCCAGGGTCTCGGGCCGGCGGCGTAGTCGGACCAGGATCGACCCGCGCGGGGTGTCGACCGCGACGTCGACCTCGGTCGCCTTCGACAGCAGGCACGGCTCGACCCGGAAGCGTCGGTAGCCCGGCGCGGTCGAACGGATCCCGGCGATCTCGCCGACCACGATGCCGACCGGGAGCGCGGTGGACGGGTCGGTGGAGTCGAGCAGCGGCGCGAGCAGGTCGGTCATCGTCAGGCCCGACGGGTACGGGGCGTTGTGGGGCGCGGTGCCCGCGGCCACCCCCGTGCCCTCGTCCGGCACCCGGACGCCCGCCGGCTGGAGGGAGGCGGGGCCCCGCTGCCGGGCGGTCACGATCGCCCCGTGCTCGGTCCGCAGACGGGCATCGTCGTAACAGAGGTCGGCAGCGTCCAGCAGGGTGCGGTAGAGGACGGAGGTCGCGGGGTCGCCCGGGCCGAGGTCGGCCCCCAGCCGGTCGAGCCAGCCGCCGACCCGAGCGGAGAGGTCGGTGCTGGCGACCAACGGCCACACAGCACCGGCTCCCTGGCCGCGCAGCCAGTGGAAGAGGCTCTCGTCGTCGCGGGGCTGCGGGATGAGGGTGGCCAGGGATCCGGCGACGGTGGCCAGCGGGCGCGGGGCGGGGAGTGCCCCGACCGTCGCCGAGAGCAGGAGCCGGGCCGGGGTGCTCCAGTCGAAGACCGCACCCTGCGGGCCGGTGATCCGGACGGCCCACCAGACCTCGATCTCCTGGTCCAGCGGGAGCTCCCCGGGGCCGTAGCCGACGTCGGCGTGGAGGCAGACGTCGGAGAACTCGGGGTGGTCCACCGTGCGGCGGCCACTGTCCCAGACGGTGGCCGCGCCCGAGCGGACCTCGGCTGGGGTGCGACCCACGATGACCTGGGAGGTCTCGACGGCGTCGACGGCGGTGAGCTGCCAGCCGAACCGGACGTGTCGGGTGGTCAGCGGCAGCGCGCCGTCACGGTGGTTGAGGCTCAGTCGGGCCACCGGAGCGGCAGGCAGCGTCGAGAGACGCCGCCGACGGCGCGGGACGCGCAGCCGAGACCGACGCACGGGGGACACATCGCTCCTCAACGGAAGTGCGGTGATGGAACCCCGAGCGGTCCGCAGGCAGGGCCCTCGACGTGCTCGGGCCGCCCCGTGGGCGCGTGCTGGAACACTACTCAGCCGCATCCTTCGCCGTCCAATCGGACCGGTGATGCAAAAGCTCACTGCGGTCCCAATCCGCCACGCCGGGGGTGGCGAAGCACAGGTGACCCATCAGTTCCCACAGGAGGGAAATCGCATGCCTGCATCGATCCGCCGCAAGGTGCTCGCGGCCGGAGCGGCTCTGGCCGTCCCGTTCGCGCTCGCGGCGACGGCCGTACCGGCTCACGCCGAGACCGGACCCGTCACCGTCTCACTCGACTCACTCAAGGGGAGTGACGCCAGCGGTACGGCCACGCTGACCCCCACCTCCGACGGTGGTCTGAAGATCCACATCAAGGACACGGGGATGACCCCGGGGATGCCCCACGCCCAGCACCTCCACGGGGACGTGTCGGGGAAGCACTACTTCTGCCCGCCGGCCTCGGCCGACAAGAACGGCGACGGGTTCATCTCGATCGAAGAGGGCGTGAAGATGTACGGCGGGATCTTCATCTCGTTGACCACCAAAGGTGACACGTCGGCCAAGAGCGGTCTGGCCCTGGACCGGTTCCCGGTGGCCGACAAGAACGGCGACCTGGACTACACCCGGACCATCCCGGCCGCCCAGATCCCCGACGGCACCATCGCCAACCTCGACAAGCTGCACATCGTGCAGCACGGGATCGACGCGAACGGGAACGGCAAGTACGACCTCGACGGCCTGGGCGAGTCGACCTTCGCCAGGTCCCTCGGGGTCAAGGGCGTCCCGGAGGAGGGCACCGACGGCGCCACCTGCGGCATGGTCAGCGCCAGCGGGGTCAACACCGGTGGCACCACGACCGCCGGTCTCGACCACTCCGGGCTGATCGGGCTCGGGTCGGTCGCGGTGCTCGGCGCGGGCGGCGTGCTGCTGCTCCGTCGTCGGCTGCAGAGCCAGACCGCCGCCAAGTAAGGACTAGCCAGCCCCGGGACGGCTCGGACCCACCAGCCGTCGTCCCGGCACGAACCCGTCGGAGGAGACCCCATCGTGCGCACCGCCCGGACCACGACCATCTTGCTGGTCGCGGCCATCGTGTTGGCGCTCGGTGGGGTCTTCGCCGTCGGGTTCGCCCTGGCCAACCAGGAGCCGGCCCCCCCGGTGGCGGCCGACCTCCCCGACGCGTCCGCGTCCCCGGCTGCCCCGGCTGCCCCGGCTGCCCCGGCTGCCCCGTCGCGTTCGCCGTCGGCGAGGAGCTCGGCGAGCAGCTCCCCGAAACCGAGGAGCGCACCCACGCCGCGCGTCGACCCGAACAAGCGCGAGCTGACCGAGTCGGTGCCGACCCGGATCCAGATCCCCTCGATCAAGGTCGACGCCTCGATGGTCGACGTCGGTCTCAAGGGCGACGGGGAGATGGACACCCCCGACGCCGACCCGGATCAGGCGGGCTGGTTCACCGGCGCCCACACACCTGGCTCGCCCGGCACCTCGATCGTCGTCGGCCACGTCACCTGGAACCGCGAACCAACGGTCTTCTTCAAGCTGGGTGAGCTCCAGCGTGGCGATCGCATCACCGTGACCCGCAAGGACGGCTCGACGGCCACCTTCGCCGTGCGCAAGCGCTCGACCTTCCCCAAGGACGCGTTTCCGACCAAGGAGATCTTCCGGCAGGCCGCCGATCCCGAGCTGACCCTGATCACCTGCGGTGGGCGGTATGACACCTCGACCCACTCGTACGGCTCGAACGTCATCGTGTGGACGACCCTGGTCACGACCCACCCGGCCTGATCACGACCGCGGTTTCGCCGACATCGGGAACTGTCAGGACGCGGACCTAGTCTGAGCGCGTGGTCGGGTGGTCTGAGCTGCTGACGGATGCAGCCATCTCGCGAGCCGTGGGGCACGAGGCGTTCGCCCGCGGCTTCGTCTACGCCCGCACCGGTCACGTGCTGCACCTCGAGCTCGACGACGCAGAGCTCGCCATCCACGCCCTCGTGTCGGGCAGCTCGCGGGAGCCGTACCGGACGCGGGTCTACCTCAAGACCACCCCGGGCGGCAGCGCCGGCCAGCACGAGGGCTACTGCGACTGCCCGATCACCGTCAACTGCAAGCACGCCGCCGCGGTGATGCTCGCTACCCGCACTCGACTGGCCGGGCAGCCGCCACCCACCCGCCCGGTCTGGGAGCGGACCCTCGGCCGCCTCGTCTCCACCCCGATCGCGCCGCCGGGTCCGCCGACCCCGCTCGGACTGCAGCTCGAGCTCGGCGATCGCGGCGGTGACCGGCTCGGACTGACCCTGCGGGCGCGTCCGGTGCGACGTGGACGGAGCGGACGCTGGGTGCAGACCGGGGTGTCCTGGGGCGACCTCCACTACGACTACGGCCATCGCTACGACCCCGACCAGCGGGCGTGGCTGCTGCGGTTGCAGTCGACCGTACCGGCCAGTGCGCGCTCGGTCTCGGGGTGGCCGCCGGGCAGTGAGCTCGCCCTGTCGGCGGCCGGGGCCGGGCTCTGGCGCGTGCTGCAGGACGCGGGGGAGATCGGGGTGGCCGTGACGCTGACCGGCCACGCCGTCAGCTCCATACGGCTCGCCACCGCCGCCGTCGAGGTGGTGCTCGACCTCCGCCAGACCGACCTCACGGGCCGGCTGGAGCTGGCGCCGGTGGTGGCCGTCGAGGGGCGAAGCGTCGAGCTCGCTCAGCTCGGGGTGATCGGCGACCCCGGTCACGGGATCGCGGCCCGGCTCGGCCGCGGCCCCGGCGCCGAGCTGGTGCTCGCACCGCTCCGCACGCCGTTGACCCGCGAGCTGCACGACTGGCTGGTCGGCGGCGAGCCCGTGGTGATCCCGGCCACCGACCGCGACCGGTTCTTCGACGACTACTACCCGGCGTTGCGCCAGCGGACGACGCTGGCCAGCACCGACGGGTCAGTGACGTTCCCTGCGGCCGCCCGGCCCACCCTGCACCTTCAGGTGCAGCACCGGAGCGTCGGGTTGCTGGACCTGTCGTGGTCAGCCAGCTATCCCTCGTCCGCCCCGACCGCCGATCGTGGCCGACGACGGTTCCCGCTCGCTCCGGGTGGTCTGGGTGCCGTCGCACTCGGGGCCGGGACCCGTGACCTCGCGGCGGAGGCCGAGCTGCTGGCCGACCTCCCGTTGCCCTACGACCGGTTCCCGGTCCTGGCCGAGCGGCGCGCGGCCGAGCGGCACGGGACCGTCCGCGGCGCGACCGGTCGGGATCGGCCCGTGGCGACCGCCCAGCTGACCGGCGTCGACGCGGCCGACTTCGCCAGCCAGGTGGTGCCCCGCCTCCTCGCGCACGGCGTCGAGGTCGAGTCGACGGGCGAGCCCGTCGACTACCGGCGGTTGGAGAGCCCACCGCTGATCACCGTCTCGGCGCTCGAGCGTTCGGCGGGATCGGACTGGTTCGACCTGGTCGTCGACGTCTCCATCGACGGCGAGCTCGTGCCCTTCGACCAGCTGTTCGCCGCCTTGGCCTCCGGCGCCGACCAGCTCGTGTTGGACAGCGGGGTCTACTTCACCCTCGACCGACCCGAGTTCGGCCGGCTGGTCGAGCTGATCACCGAGGCCCGGTCGCTGCAGGACCGCGACCGCAGCCAGCTCCGGATCAACCGGCACCACGTCGGATTGTGGGACGAGCTCGTCGCCCTCGGCGTCGTCGACCAGCAAGCCGAGCGATGGGTGGCGGTCGCGGCAGCGGTCGCCGGCCTCGAGAGCCCGGCCGAGGTGGACCCGCCGGCCGGATTGCGGGCCGAGCTCCGGCCCTACCAGCTCGAGGGGTACGCCTGGCTCTGGTCCCTGTGGCGAGCCGGGGTCGGCGGGATCCTGGCCGACGACATGGGGCTGGGCAAGACCCTGCAGGCACTGGCCCTGATCGGCAAGGTGCGGGAGTCCGACGGTGCGGAGAGCCGACCCCCGTTCCTGGTGGTGGCCCCCACCAGCGTGCTGTCCACCTGGGCGGGCGAGGCGGCCCGGTTCGCTCCCGACCTGGAGGTGGTGACGGTCGAGCGTTCCGTCGGCAAGGCCGGCACCCCGCTGGCCGAGCGGGTCGCCGGGGCCGACATCGTGCTCACCAGCTACGCGCTGCTCCGGATCGACGTCGAGCACTGGTCCTCGGCTCCCTGGCGAGGGCTGATCCTCGACGAGGCGCAGTTCGTCAAGAACCACCAGGCCAAGACCTACGCCGCGGTCCGTCGGCTGGGCGCCGAGTTCGTCGTCGCCATGTCGGGCACGCCGCTGGAGAACAGCCTGATGGACCTGTGGTCGCTGCTGTCGATCACCGCGCCGGGCATGTTCCCGAGCCCGCAGCGCTTCGCCGGCTTCTACGCCCGTCCGGTCGAACGCGGTACCGAGCCAGGTCGCCTCGTGCACCTCCGGCATCGCATCCGCCCCCTGATGCTGCGTCGGACCAAAGAGGTGGTCGCCGCTGAGCTGCCGGCCAAGCAAGAGCAGGTGCTCACCGTCGAGCTGCACCCCCGCCACGCCCGGCTGTATCAGACCCATCTGCAGCGGGAGCGGCAGAAGGTGCTGGGCCTGATCGAGGCGTACGACGAGCACCGGTTCAGCGTGCTGGCCTCGCTCACCCTGCTGCGTCAGCTGAGCCTGGACGCGGCCCTGGTCGACGACCGCTACACGGGAGTGCCGTCGGCCAAGGTAGAGCTGCTGGTGCAGCGACTCGGCGAGCTGGTAGCCGAGGGACACCGAGCGCTGGTGTTCAGCCAGTTCACCGGCTTCCTGGGTCGGCTGGCGGCGCGGCTCGAGGGCACGGTGCCGGTGAGCTACCTCGACGGCGGCACCCACGACCGCGGTGCGGTGATCGAAGGGTTCCAGACGGGCCCGCCCGGCGCGTTCCTGATCAGCCTGAAGGCCGGTGGCTTCGGTCTCAACCTCACCGAGGCCGACTACGTCTTTGTCTGCGACCCCTGGTGGAACCCGGCGGCGGAGGCGCAGGCCGTGGACCGGGCCCACCGCATCGGCCAGACCCAGCCGGTGATGGTCTACCGGCTGATCGCCGCCGACACGATCGAGGCGAAGGTGATGGTGCTGAAGGAGCGCAAGCTCCGGCTCTACGACGCGGTAATGGGAGTCGACGCGCTCCCCGCCGGGACCTTGTCGGCCGGCGAGATCATCGACTTGCTCGGATCATGAACCCGGGCCGGTGAAATGGTTATGATCTGGCCGAGAGCGTTTGCTCGCCCCTCCCCGCGAGAGAAAGGCCGGGAGATTGATCAGGCGCAGGCGCGGGGGACTTGAGCACGCGGCGGAGCCACCGGTGGCCTCCGCCGGATTTGCGACCGCTGTGGTGGTAGCCGTTCTCGTCCTGGTCGTTGCGGCAGTCGCGCTGCTCTCCCCCCTGCTGAGTCCCGCCCGGCGAGAGCTGTTCAGCGACGTCGCGCTGATGCCGATCGCGGCGATGGTGCTGCTCACCTGCACTCGGACCGCTCGCCGCTCCACCGGCCGGCTCCGACGCGCCTGGGCCCTGATGGCGTTGGCCGGGGGGCTCTGGGCGCTCGGTGAGATCGGCTGGTTCGTCGACCACTATCTGGTGACCGCACGCGACCCATCGGTGGCCGACGTCTTCTCGCTGGCCGCCGTCGTGCCTGCCGCCGGTGCCCTGCTGCTGTTTCCCGCCCGGAGCCGGGTCGGTCGAGAGCGGCTGATCAACCTCCTCGGCTGCCTGGTGGCGGCCGGCTCGGTGATGTTCGTGGCGCGCAGCATTCAGCTCGCGTTCTGGACCCCGACCGTCGGGGCATCGACCCTGGCCAATGCGGTCTACGCGGCGTATCCGGCCGCGGACACCGTGTTGTTCGCGTTGCTGCTGGTCGCGTTGATCCGGATGGGGGATCGCGCCCGGGCCCACCTGACCCTGCTGGCGATCGGCGTCGCCTGTTACACGATGGCCGATGCCTCCTACGCGGTGCTGTCGTCTCTGGACCGCTACACCGCGGGCTCGGTCCTCGACCTCGGCTGGTTCGCCGGCTATCTGCTGTTGGCCGTCGCCGCCTTAGGGCCGGGGGCGAGCCGGGAGGATTCCTCGCGGGGGCGTCGGACGAGCGGTGGTGGTGGTACGGCCCTGTTGGTCTACCTTCCGGTGCTGGGCGTCGCGGTCACCGCGGCCGCACTGCCGGGGCGCGACCCGGATCTGGTCCTGATCGTGACCGGCGGCGGGATCCTGGTCCTCTTCGGTGTCCGGCAAGCCCTGCTCGGCGGGGACCTGGCGCGGCTCAACCAGCAGCGAGACGAGCAGCTGACCGTGCTGCGCGAGACCAGTGCCCGGCTCCGTCGCCAGGTGCTGCAGACCCAGCGGATCACCCAGTCGGTGGCTGACGGCATCATCGTGCTCGACTCCGCGCACCGGGTGGTGATGGCCAACCCGTCGGCCGCCGACATGCTGCACACCGGCACGAGTGAGCTGCAGGGCTGCAGGATCGAGGACCTGCTCGTGACCGAGACCGAGCTTCGCGGCGACCCGAACGCGACGGTCCGACCGGACGCGACCCCGGTGGTCTCGGCCATCACCAGTGGCTCGGTGCTGATCGCCCTTGACGCCTTCTTCCAGACTCCCGAACGAGCGGTACCGGTCGAGCTGACGGTCGGTCCGATCCGCGAGCAGGAGCAGCACGTGGGCACGGTGCTGGTGCTCCGCGACATCACTGAGCGACGGGCTGTCGAACGGCTCAAGAACGAGTTCATCTCGGTGGTCAGCCACGAGTTGCGGACCCCGCTCACCTCGATCCGGGGGTCCCTGGCCCTGCTCGACGGGGGGATGGGCGGTGCGCTCGAGCCCAGCGGCGCGCGGATGATCACGCTGGCCCTGGAGAGCAGCAAACGCTTGAGTCGGTTGATCGACGACCTGCTCGACGTGGAACGGATGGAGACCGGTGCGCTGACGATGCTGCCCGAGGACTGCGGGGCGGCTCGGCTGGTGGAGCTCGCGCAGCGGGAGATGCGGGGACTCGCCCAGCAGCACGGGGTCGAGCTGCTGCGGCTGGAGACCGCGGGTCGGGTCTGGGCCGACCCGGACCGGATCGTGCAGACCCTGGCCAACCTGATCAGCAACGCCGTGAAGTTCTCCGCCGCCGGTGCCCAGGTCACGCTATCGGCAGTGCCGGTCGGTGAGTTCGTGGAGTTCTCCGTCGCCGACCAGGGGCGGGGGATCCCGGCCGACAAGCTGGAGCGCGTCTTCGACCGGTTCGAGCAGGTCGACAGCTCCGACTCACGGCAGAAGGGCGGGACCGGTCTGGGGCTCGCGATCTGCCGCAATATCGTCGGCCTGCACGGGGGCCGGATCTGGGTCACCAGTCAGCTGGGTCGCGGGTCCGACTTCCGTTTTCGGCTGCCCGTCCCGGCGGCCGCCTCGGCGCCCGACGGGCCCGTGGGGGCGACGAACGGGGAGCGACACGTGCTCATGGGTGTGGAGCAAGCATCACCAGCAGCGAGGTGAGCCCGAGCACCACGAACGCGACGCTGAGCTCGGCCCCCATGACCACCGCCAGCTGGTGGACGTTGACACTGACCTTGAGCTGGCTCTCGGATTGGCGCCGGGCCCGGACGGCGACCCGGGCCGCGTACCGCCGGCCGTGGTTGCCGAGCACCAGCATCAGCCCGAAAACGGCCATCTTGATCGCGAGCACGAGTCCGTAGCGCGAGGTCAGCAACGGCTCGATCCCGTGGGCGACCGCGACGGCGTGGATGACCCCGGTGACGGCCAGCGTGCCGATGCTGATCGTCGCCACGACGGAGAACCGGGGGATCAGCAGGTCGAGCTCGACCAGGAACTCCCGCGGGATCAGCACCGCTGCAAGTGCGAGCAAGCCTCCGAGCCAGGCCGATGCGGCGAGGACGTGTCCGGCGGTGGCCACGAGCTTCAGGGTCTGCCACGAGCCGCCGACGGCGTCGCTCTGCACGACCATCGAGATTCCGACGCTCAGCACGACACCGACGGCGAGTGCGCGCCGCGAGCCGCGGACGGGAAGGTCGCGGACCGCGCGGAGCAGCACCCAGGCGCCGCCGAGCCCGGCAATCCGGAGCACGCCCGCGACCACCGTCAGCGGGTCGAGGGCAGCCGCGAGCGGTCGGTCGTCGAGACCGACCAGCAGGATCGGGGCGAGGACGGTGCAGATCAGCACCAAGATCGCGCCGATCCCGGCCAGCCCGCGGAGGCGTTCGTTGCGGTTGCCGTCGGGCCAGACCAGGATCCAGAAGCTCAACGTGCCGGCGAGCAGGACGTAGCCGGTGTAGAACACCAGCCGATGCATCCCGAACAGCAGCTGGACGACGTCGTGGCTCAGCACGGCAGCCCCTCGGCGGGGCCGCAGAGTGCCGGGCTCTGGTCGTCTCCCATCCGCGGCAGCCCCCCCGAAGTTGCGCCAGCCCGCCGACATCGGGCCACGAACGCTCGCAGCCCGCCTTGATGGCGCAAGGTCGCGCTCAGGATAGTGCCCCGCCGGGCGGGGCGCTCGACCGCGGAAAACCTGGTTGTCCGGTCGAGGTGAGCGGGCCAGGATCGGTTCATGGTCCAACGTGAGCACGAGCTCGGTGCCGACGCGTTTGCTGAGCGGATGCTCGGGGCCTTCCTGGGTGCACTGGAGACGATGGGGCACTACCTGGGGGAGCGGCTCGGCTGGTACGCAGCCCTGACCGAGCTCGGCGACGCCAGCCCGCCCGAGCTCGCCCGGCACACCCGCACCCAGCCGCGTTACGCCCGGGAGTGGCTGGAGATGCAGGCGGCGTACGGCGTGCTGACCGTCGTCGTCGACGTCGAAGACGACGGCGATCCCGACGAGCGCCGGTTCGCCCTGCCCCCGGGGCACGCGGAGGTCCTCACCGACGAGCGGAGCCTGGCCTACCTCGGCGCGTTGCCGCGGTTGGTCGCCGCCGTCGGGTCGCAGCTGCCACAGCTGCTGGAGGCGTACCGGCAGGGCG
The DNA here is from genome assembly GCA_050996715.1 of Propionibacteriaceae bacterium. Lineage (GTDB taxonomy): Bacteria > Actinomycetota > Actinomycetes > Propionibacteriales > Propionibacteriaceae > Microlunatus. Next base: position 27,780 of record JBPCRP010000063.1, on the reverse strand, counting down.
GGGGCGTGAGCTGGGCGGCCCGGGGGCCGGATGCGCGCGAGGCACAGGCGGCGCTGAACCGGCCGTGGTTCGAGGCCCGGCTCGGACCGGCCCTGCGCGGACTGCCCGAGGTTGCCGACGTGCTGAGCGAAGCCGGGGCCCGGCTCCTCGACGTCGGCTGCGGCGCGGGCTGGTCGAGTGTGGCGCTGGCGGCCGCCTTTCCTGCCTGCGAGGTCACCGGGGTGGACGTCGACGCGGCGTCGATCGCGTTGGCGCGGCGGACGCACGCGGACCGGTCCCGGGTGAGTTTCGCGCTGGCCGACGGCGTCGCCGCGTACGGTCCGACGCCGTACGACGCGGGATTGTTCTTCGAGTGCCTGCACGACATGCCCGATCCGATCGGGGTGCTGTCCAACGTGCGGCGCGCGGTGCGCCCGGGCGGCCTCGTGCTGGTGATGGACGAGGCCGTGGGGGAGCGGTTCAGCGCGCCCGCGGACGAGGTGGACCGGCTGATGTACGGCTTCAGTACCCTCATCTGCCTGCCGGACGGATTGTCCACTCAGCCGTCGGTCGGAACGGGGACGGTGCTCCGACCGGCCACGCTCGAGCGCTACGCCCGCGCCGCCGGTTTCACCCGGGTCGAGATCCTGCCGGTCGAGGACTTCTCCTTCTTCCGGTTCTACCGGCTGCACTGAGGGGTCAGTCCGCCCCCGTCGCCTCGGCGGCGGCGCGTGCGACCGTCCGCGACGTCGAGTCGTCAGCGACGGGACGCGGCGGCGACCAGCCGCTCCACCGCGACCGCGACCACCCGGTGCTCGGCGAGGTCGGTGACGATCCGGTGGGTCCGAGCCGGATCCGGGTGGTCTGCTCGAGACCGATCATGGTCAGCTGGACGCCGCTGCCGGCGACCGCCGCCGCCGCGGCCACGTCGCTGCCGATGTTGTGCTCGGTCCGGCCCGGGTCGGACCCGAAGTACCCACCCATAGCGACGACGTGCGCGACGTGATGATCACGCCGCAGGGCGAGGGCCAGGTTGGTGAGCGGGCCGATCACGAGACCAGCCTGGCAGGTCACCGGTGGTGGTCGGGGGTGGCCCGCACCCGACCGGGAGGTCCGAACCGGACCGGGACTCCGGGGGAATAGAGCACGCTGGCGGGAGGACCCGACGGCAGGGTCAGCCCAGCCGCGGCCACCAGCTCGTCGTCGAGCCGGGTCAGGGTGGCCCGGTGCAACGGCCACCGCGGGTGGACGTTGGGCAGGTGGATCGTCTGCCCCAGCACCCGGGTGTGCAGGCCCCAGCGCGCGGTGAGGAAATGCTCCAGTGCGGTGGGTTCGGACACCGGTGCGCCGACGGTGACGGCCAACTCGCTCGCCACCCCCCGAGAGCCGGGCCTGCGCCGACGACTGCGGTAGACGAGGTCGTCGCCGGTCCGGGTCAGCGACATCGTCGCCCACCGGTAGGGCAGCCGCAGGGTGAGCTGGGCGGTCAGCACCGGGATCAACCGCTCGGCGTCGAGGGAAAGGAAGACCACGGCCCGGCGCCCCACGGTGTCGACGCTGTAGAGGCGGACGTTGGTCTCCAGGAACGTCCCGAGCCAGGGAACTCCCGGTCCCCCGATGGCCCCCAGCCCGACCATCCTGAACCCGATCAGCCCGACGTAGGTGACGCCGTCGATCACGTCGGGACGGGTCCCGACCGGCAGCAGCGGCGCGACCTGGGCCGGGTCGACCGCCCAGTGCACGAAGGTCAGGTCCTGCCAGCGCTGGATCAGCCAGGTGCGGCGCAGGGCCCGGGTCGACTCGGGGGTGACCAGTTCAACGTCCACCCGACCATGATCCCCCGGTGACCTGAGGTCGGGTAAAGGCTTGTCGTTGACGGGTCAAGCGGACCGGACGCTACAGTCGGGCAGGCCGATCAGCGCCAACTCGCACGGCCGACGGAGGGAAGATGGGGATGGGACTGCTCGACAAGCTGTTCAAGCGGGGGAACGAGGAGTCCGGGGCCGACCTCCCGGTGAGGCTCGACATCGAGGCCCGCAAGGCTCAGCTGCTGCAGCTCGAACAGGCCTGCGACAACCTCGCACGGGCCATGCGCGACAAGGAGTCCCACCTCGAAGCGCCGGGCTGGCGCGAACGGATCAACGAGTACAGCCGGGCCGCCGGGGACGCGATGCTGCTGCGCAAGGGGGAGATCGACCGGGAGCGGCTGCTCGACCTGGCCTTCGAGATCCGCCCGGTCTACTCCGGCACCGCACCGAAGGGACTGGAGGACCTCGGCCCGCTGCAGGACGAGGTCGTCCGCAGCGCCGCGGCGATCGGTGAGCTGCTGCCGGGCGAGCGCCAGGCCTGACCGGCCCACCTGTACGAGGTGGGCGGGCGGATGCTGGTTAGTAGTTCCGCTGCCCGTAGACGTACGCGGGCGGCAGCGGCCGCGGTTGGCGGCGGTTGAGCCAGACCGCGGCAAGCACACCCCCGACGGCGCCACCGAAGTGGGCCTGCCAGGAGATGCCGGCGTCCCCTGGCAACACCCCCCACAACACGCTGCCGTAGACGACCAGGACGATGACCCCGACGATGATCTGGCTGGGCTTCCGCGTGATCACCCCGCGGACCAGGATGTAGGTGAGCCAGCCGAAGATCAGTCCGCTCGCGCCGAGGATCACCGTGTCCGCCGGGGTGAGTAGCCATGCCGACAGCCCCGAGCTGACGATGCTGATCAACGACGACAGCAGCCAGCGGGCCATGCCGCCGAGCAGGACCAGGAACCCCAGCACCAGGAACGGCAGCGAGTTGCTCTCCAGGTGTGCCCAGCCTAGGTGCAGGAACGGCGCGGTGAAGATCTCGGGCAGGCCGTCGAGCTCGCGGGCCTGGATGCCGTACGCGTCCAGGGCGTTCCCGCTGGCCTGGTCGAGGAACTCCAGCACCCACAGCAGGGCCAGCAGGGACCCCATGATCAACAACGCGCTGAGCGGACGAACCCGGTTCTGCATCTCTCCAGGGTAGAAACGCCGCCAAGCGCCCGCACAGGGCGCTCAGTCACCCGGGCCGTTCTCCGGCCCGTCGATCTGCTCCAGCACGGCTGCCGCGACGGCACCCGGCTCCGTCTCGGGCAACCAGTGCCCCGCGGCGAGCTCGACGAACCGGTACGGCGCCGAGACGTAGGCTTGGGTGGCTTCGGCCGCGGCGCGACCGAGGGCGAAGTCGTACCGGCCCCAGACGTAGGTACTGGGCACGGTGATCATCCCTGTCGGAGCGCCGAACGGCATCCCGCGGTACCAGTTCAGGGCGCCGGTCAGCGCGCCGGGCTCCCGCATCGCGGCGACGTACTCCGCGACGAACGGCGGCGGCAGCCGACTGTCGGTCAGGGTCTTGCCGAGGGTCCGGCCCGCCAGTTGTTCGGGCAGCCAGGGCAGTTGGAAGAGGCCCATGTACCAGGACTTGAGCGCCTGGCCGCTGTTCGTGAACGACTTCAGGAGCGCGGCAGGGTGCGGCGTGGAGAGCACCGTGAGCGAAGCCACCCGGTTGGGGTAGCCGCCCGCCACGCCCCAGGCCTGCGCCCCACCCCAGTCGTGGCCCACCACGTGGGCCCGGGTGACCCCGGCGGCGTCGAGCAGGGCGATCACGTCGGCCGCAGTCTCGCTGCTGGCGTGGTCGCGGCGCCGCGGGGGCCGGCAGCTCGCGGCGTACCCTCGCTGGGTCGGCACCAGGGTCCGCAACCCGCGGGAGTGCAGCGCGGGTAGGACCAGGTCGTAGGAGGAGGGCTGCTGCGGAAAGCCGTGCAGCAGCACGACGACCTCACCGCCGATCGGGCCGGCGTCGGTCACGCCGAAGGTCAGTCCGTCGCGGGTGAACTGCTCCATGGGGGCCTCGGTTCGCGCTCGGGTATCGACGGCGCCACGTTATCGTCATGAGCTGGCCGCGGGTCGGTCGGCGACCACCGCCCGGTGCGATGGCGCCCGTGGCGAGAAACGTACGGGCATGGCGCGGTGGACGGGGCGTGGCTTCCGGCGCGACGCTACTCGTCAGGCCCGGACAAGCGCGGCAACACGACCCAGGTCAGCACGGCCGCCATCGCGGCGGCGGCGACAGCGACCGGGAGCAGGTCGAGCTGGCGATCGCGCAGCACGACCGCACCCGCCACCAACGGCTGGCTGATGAGCTGGGTGCCCAGATAGCGCCGCAGCGCCGGTCGGAGCGCGGCGAGCTCGATCCGGGCGAGGAGCGGAACGCGGCCGACCGTCGAGGCAAGGGCGTAGGCCGCCGGGACCACGGCGAGCAGGACGAAGGTGACCGGTCCGAGCGCGGTCGAGGGATAGATCAGCCAGCCGACCCCACAGCCCAGGCACCAGGCGGCACCCGTGCCTCCCGTCGGTCGACCCGCCAGCACCCCGAGGACGACCGTGAGTACGACGACAGCCCGGTAACCGGGCTGCAGCGCCACCAGGGCCGTCACCCCGAGGGCGACCAGCAGCAGGCGTACGGCCCACGCCGGTACGGCGGTCCGCGTCGTCACCCGGACGGTCGGCAGCGGTGAGCGCAGGTCGTCGCGCAGTCCGAGAAGCGAACGGCGCACGACGTCGACCCGGGCCCCGAGCCGGGTGGACCAGAACCTCACCGGCGGACCCGGCGTCGGGCCAGCAGGGCCGTGGCCGCCGACACCGGGAGCGCAGTCGGGTCGCGGGGGTCGTCGGCCCACGCGACCAGCTCGACCCCGGCGGCCACCAGGTCGCCGAGCCGGTCGGCCCGTTCCATCGCGATGATGCGATGGGCCACCTCCAGCTGCTCGGAGACGCGGGCGGTGCGCAGCACCGGCAGCACGTCGACCGCGACGACCCGGTGCCCCGCGGTGCGCCACACGGTCGCGAACCGGGCCGCGTCGTCGTCGAGGAAGGTCGAGAAGACCATGATCAGTGCACCCGAGGGCAGCCGGGGGACCCGACGGCGTGGCTTGGGCTCGCCTTCCGGCTCGGCCCGCGCGATGCGCTCGGTCAGCCGCTGCAGCTGGCGCCGACCACCGGCCGGGGCGACGGGTCGGTGCAGCCGGCCCAGGTCCTCCAGGCCCACGCGATCACCCGCGTCGAGGTAGCGGCGCGCGAACGTGAGGGCGGCGTTGCGGGCATGGTCGAGCGAGGTCGGTTCGCTCTCGCGCACCCGGCTCGCATCATCCCAGGTGCCAATGTCGGGTCCGACGTCGTCGCGGGAGTCCAGCACCAGCATCACGGCGGCGTCGGCGGTGGCGAAGGTGCGTCGGACGTAGAGCTCGGCGATCGTGCCGTCGCGGGCAGTCTGCGCGGCCCGGCGGGTCGTGACCCGCCAGTCGATTCGCCGGAGCCGGTCACCGGGACCGAAGAGATTGACGTCGTGCAGGTCGCCGCCCTCGCCGAGTCGCCGGGAGCCGTGCGGTCCGGTGAGCCCCTGCAGCCGGACCGGCAGCGGGACCTCGCGAAGCGATCGGGCCCGAGGTAGCACCGTGAGCTCGACGGGGCCCCGACGGACGACGGTGTGCTCCACCACGTGCTGCGGGGCCACCTCGACGCGGTCGAGCAGGAAGACGGCCCGGCGGCCGGTCCGCACCGAACCGATGCTGACGGGGACCACGCGGGTCGCCGGGTCGTCTCCTGGGGCGGCCGGCTCAGGTACGGCCAGCAGCGCTCGCGCCGGCCGATGCCCCGGTCCGCTCACCCGGACCTGCAGGCCCTCCACCCCAGGCGCGGGCGTCCAGGTGATGTCCCCGGCGAGCCGCCCGGGCTCGCCCGCCGAGCTCGACAGCCGCGCGGCCAACGTGACCGAGCCGAAGCCGCGCGGGCGACGCGACCAGCCCCACGCCACCGTGAGCAGCAGCGGCAGCGCCAGGCCGGCAAGCTCCACGCGGCCGGTGAGGACACCGACCACCAGCAGCACCCCGGCCAACGCCACCTTAGCGGCGACCGTGCTCGGGTGCCAGTGCAGCTCGGTGGATGGTTCGTGCCGTTGCCACTGCGAGTAGTCGGCGTCGAGACCGGCCCAGCCGCCGGTGGCGGGACTCACCCCCGGGCCGAGGACGGTCCGGGTACGCGCCCGAGCAGCTCGCGGACGACGTCGGCAGCCAGGGTGCCGCCCGCCCAGCTCTGCGGGGTCAGGGACAGCCGGTGGGCCAGGGCACTGACGGCGATGGCCTTGACGTCTTCGGGGGTGACGTAGTCACGACCGGCGAGGACCGCACGGGCCCGGGCGACCAGCACCAGCGCCAGGGAGCCGCGGGGCGAGGCTCCGACCTCGACGTCGGTGTGCTGACGGCTGGCCGCCGCGAGGTCGACGCAGTAGGCGACGATGTCGGGGTCGACGTCGACCTGCTCGACGCCGGCCTGCATGGCGAGCACGGTGGCGGGGTCGACGACGGTGGCGACTACGGACTCCTCGCGGCGCCGGTCGAGACGGCGCTGGAGCACCTCGGTCTCACCCCCGCGGTCCGGGTAGCCCACGGCCAGCCGCACCATGAACCGGTCGAGCTGCGCCTCGGGCAGGGGGTAGGTGCCTTCGTACTCGACCGGGTTCGACGTCGCCATCACGTGGAACGGTCGTTCCAGCGAGAAGCTGGTGCCCTCCACCGTGACCTGCCGCTCGGCCATCGCCTCGAGCAGGGCCGACTGGGTCTTGGGGGCGGTCCGGTTGATCTCGTCGGCCAAGAACAGCCCGGTGAAGATCGGGCCCGGACGGAACACGAAGTCGGCGTCGCCCGGGTCCCAGACGTAGGAGCCGGTGATGTCGGCCGGCAGCAGATCGGGTGTGCACTGCAACCGGCGGAAGTGCAGGCCGAGGGCGCTGGACATGCTGCGGGCAGCCAGCGTCTTGCCCAGTCCGGGAACGTCTTCGAAGAGCACGTGCCCACCGGCGAGCACCGCCGCCAATGCGGTCTGCAGCGACTCCTCCATCCCGACCACGACCGTGCCGACCTCGGCCAGCACGTGGGCGCCGAACCGGGCGACCTCCGGTACGGGCAGCGGGGTCACCGACGGCGGGGTCGGCGGGGTCACCACGGGGCTCAGATCGGGTGGCTGGGTCATCGGACTCCTCGCTCGCTGGGACGGCGGCCGCCGAGACGCTCGACCGCCGCGACCGCCTCCCGGAAGGCAGCGGGGGAAACGTGGCTCATCCCCCGCGGGGTGGTCAGCAGTCGCAGCGGGCCGGCGCCGAGCAGTTCGGTGACCTGGGCGGCGTCAGCTGGGTCGTGCAGCTGCAGGCCGCGGCGAGCGAGCCGTCGCGCGGCGAGCTCCTGAAGCCGACGAACCGAGGTGGATCCGACCCGGGAGTCACCGCCACGACCCACCGACCAGGACAACCTGGCGATCTCGCGGCGGGCGCCTTTGTCGGGTGCGAGGACGGCCGGGGCAGGCCACTCGACGTCGACCGCCGACGGCCGGAACCGAGCCACCGCGACCACCCCCGAGCCCAGGACGGCGAGCAGCAAGGTCTGCACCGGGGCGAGCCCGCCCGCCCAGACCACCGTCGGCACCGCGACCGCGGCCAGCACGAGCCAGCCGATCGCTCGTCGCCGCATCCCGGACCGGTCGCCCGTCACTGCTCCCTCCGTCGAGTTGACCGTCGAGTTGACCGTCGACTGGGTCCGGTCATGACGACCTCATCGCCGCCGAGTCGTCGGCGTAAGCCGACCAGTGCTCGACCATCGACCGCACGCAGGCACGGGCCTGCTGCAGGTCCTCGGTCGTCGCGCCCACCGCTGCGAACCGGGCGTGGAGGTAGAGGTGGAGGAGGGTCTGGACCGGTTCGACCGGAGCCCCGGTCTGCCCGAGCACCGCGGTGGTGAACTCGGTCGGGGTCGACGCCGGCGGACGGGTCACCCCTGACGCGGCGGCCGCCTCCTCGAGTGCGAGCCACGCGGCCACGATCGCGTCGGTCGGGTCGCCGATGGCCAGCAGCCGCTCGTCGGCAGCCACGGCGCCGCGGCGCAGCGTCGGGAGGTCGGGCTGGGTTTCGACGGCCGTCTGCTCGACCGGGACGGGTTCCGGGTCGACCGTGCGTGGTCGCGCCTCCCGGAACCGCAGCAGCCACCAGACCAGCAGCGCGAGCAGAGCCACTCCGATCCCCAGCAGCGTCCAGGGCAGCCAGCCCCAGCTCAGCGAGAGCGCGGCCACCGGCTCTTGGTAGACGCCGGGCGTCGACACCGGCGGTGGTGGCCCGGTGGCTGCCGGACCGGGAGGGACGCCGAAGAGCCCGTGGCCGCCGAACTCCCACGGTGGACGGACCGCGGCCGCCAGGATCGCCAGCACCGCGACGCCACCGGCAACGAGCGGACCCACAGCAGTGCCCGAGGGTTTGGACGCGGCGCGGCGGGGCTGGCGCGGGGCGGCGCGGCGATCGGACGGCCAGGGAGCCATGTCGGCACGCTACCTGGACGTGCCGACAGGGGTCAGGTCCGACTCAGGCAGGCCGGATGTTCAGGCGTAAGACGGCCATCCCGTCCCGGACCCGCGTCTTGAACGTGCTGAGCGGCACGGCGAGCAGGTCGGCGGCCTGCCGATGCGAGTGTCCGCACAGGTAGGTGAGCGACAGGGCCTCGCGTTGCAAGGTCGACAGGGTGGCCAGAGCCGCCCGCACGCACTGCGCATCGAGCCGCCGGACCACCTCGTCCCAGACGTCACCCTGGTCGACGTGGGCGCGGGCGGCGTCCCTCTCGTCGCGGACCGCTGAGGTCACCACCAGGCGAACGCGGTCGACGGCGCGGCGATGGGCCAGCATCGACATCCAACCGAGCACACTGCCGCGCGAGGAGTCGAACCGGCCGGCCCGTTGCCAGACCTCCAGGAAGACCTCCTGGACGACCTCGTCGGACTGGTGGGGGCAACGCAGGGTCCGGCGCACGATCGTGTCCATCCGGCTGCGGGTGCGGTGATACAGCTCATCGAACGCGACCTCGTCCCCATCGGCGATGCGGTAGTAGAGGACGGTGAGGTCCACGGCGTCCCCCGGGGGAGGCAGGACGTCGGCCGGGGGAGGCAGGATAGGACAGGAAGTGCGCACGTGGCGGCCGATCTGCGGGGGGCTGACGGTCCGGCCCCCGAGCCGACGAGCCCATTCTGCCGCCACAACCCAGGTAGTACGCAACTCGAACGACTCGCGTGGGGTACAACTTCACGAGCGGGATCTCGTGCGGATGCCGCGGTCAGGCGGCCACCATCGTGGTTCGGAGCCGGGTCAGGGCGTCCCGGATCCGGGTCTTGACCGTGCTGACCGAGGCGCCGAGCTCGGCGGCCAGGTCGGTCTGGGTCCGACCGTCGAGGTAGAGCGCGACCACGGTATCGCGCTGCAGCGGGGTCAGGACCCCGAGCGCGGACCGGACCCGTCGCGCGTCCATCCGGCAGATGGTCTGTTCGTAGACGTCGTCGGTCTCGCGTTCCAGGCTGGCGATGCCCCACTTCTCGTCGCGGGCCGTCGCCTTGCTCACCGACCGGACGCGGTCGACGGCGCGGCGGTGGGCCGTCGTGGTCATCCAGGCCAGCACGCTGCCGCGGGCGGGGTCGTACCGGTCGGCCTGCTGCCAGACCTCGACGTAGACCTCCTGGGTCACCTCGCTGGCCAGCTCGCTGGAGCGCAGTACCCGGTAGGTCATCCCGAAGATGCGGGACGACGTGCGGCGGTAGAGCTCCTCGAACGCGGTGCTGTCCCCGTCGCGGGTACGTCGCAGCAGCTCAGCGAGCGGTGCCGGCTCCCCGTCGTCCACGATCAGGCCGTCCATGATCCTGTCGCCGGCGGGGGTGATCGGGTGGAGCAGGTGTAGTGCGGTCATGGGGGCCACGTCCTCGAACCGTAGGGAGCTGAGCGGAACGTCCCCCGTACCGTCGAGATGACCTTGCAGGCTTGACCTCCGGACCGGCTGGGTCACGCACGGTCGTGCCGTGAAGACTTGCTCAAGATCACCTCGGGTCGCTCACCGAGGAGCTCGGCGACGCCCGAGTCGTCGTCGTCATCGACCCGTCGACCAGGGCGACCGGCTCAGGGAGCGTGCGGAAGCGCGCGCAGCACGTCGTCGGGCACGAGCAGGTCGGCCCGGTGAGCCGCCGACCGGACCAGGGCGGCGTTGTGCTCGTCCGGTCCGGTCGCCCACACCCGAGCCCGGTCCAGCGGCTTGCCGAACTCGGCGTGCCGGGCGATCAGCTGGGCGAGGCGACGGTCCTCGGCGGCAGCGCAGTACCAGACCTCCGTGAGCTGGCGGCGCACCGAGGTCCACGGCGGCTTGTCCAGCAGCAGGTAGTTGCCTTCGCTGATCACCAACCGGACCGCGGGCGACACGGGGATGCTGCCGGCGACCGGTTGCTCGAGGTCGCGTTCGAAGGCGGGAGCGTAGACGACGTGACCGATCTGGGTGGGGTCGGTGAGTCGGGCGAGCAGGGCTGCGTAGCCGTGCGCGTCGAAGGTGTCCGGCGCCCCCTTGCGACCGCGGCGGCCGAGCCGGTCCAGCTCGACGTCGGCCAGGTGGAAACCGTCCATGGGTACGTGGGCCACCCACGTGCCCACCGGAAGCCCAGGAGGTGGGGTCGGTGCGAGCCGGGCGAGCAGGAGCGCAGCCAGGGTCGACTTGCCGGAACCGGGGCTGCCGGCGATCCCGAGAACGACCCGCGACGGTCCGGGCTCCTGCCCCACCAGGGATCGGGCGCGATCGACCAGGTCGTCGAGCGTCATCGCCACCACCACGTCGCGACCAGGGCGTACGGCCCGAACGGGTCGCCGGCGAACCCGAGGTGGGGTTCGACCGGCCCCCCACCCGCGGCGTCGGCGAGCAGGCGCCACGGCACCCGACCGGTGACCCCGAGCGCGGTGGCGAGCTCGACGTCCAGGGCGCGCAGACCCGCGACGTCGCCGTCGGCCAGCACCCGCCGTACCTGCTCGTCGAACGCCACCGACCGCGGGTCCTGGGCGCCCGGCCCGCCCTCGGCGCTCCGGTAACGGCTGCCGTCCCCCACCGCCACCACCAGTCCAGCGGGTCCGGGCTCCGTGGGCCCGGCCACCGTCTGCAGGGCCAGGGGTCCGCTCCACCCGGCTGCGCGTACGAGATGACGGCCGACGGCCAGCGCGAGGGGGATCGACGGGCCGGCCGGTCGCGAGCCGCCCAGCAGCCGGGACACGTCGTACGGCGCGTCCCCGGACCAGGTCCGCGGCACCGAACCGGCGGCCAGCACGGTGACCTCGCCCGGCCCCACCGTCCCCCCCTGCGGCCGGGCCGTCCAGGCCGTCAACGGGTTCCTCAGCTCCTCGACGCACACCGACCGCAGCTCGGCCGCGGGATCGCTCGCGCCCGCCACGTCGGGGAGCAGGATCGGGGTGCCCGGCACCAGCACCCAGGTGCTGGTCGCCTCGACGAAGGGCGGAGCGGGGCTCACACCAACCCCCGCACGGCGCGCACCGGCGGTCGCTCGCCCCGCACCGAGGCGACGAGATCGACGGTCTGCCGGGCCGCCGCCACGTCGTGCACCCGGTGGATCCGGGCCCCCAGGAATGCACAGACCGCCGTCGCGGCCTGGGTGCCGACCTGGCGTTGGTCGACCGGCAGCCCCAACGTCTCGCCCACGAAGTCCTTGTTGGACACCGAGACCAGCACCGGCCAGCCCGTGGCCACCAGCTCGTCGAGTCGCCGGGTCACCGTCAGCGAGTGCCAGGTGTTCTTGCCGAAGTCGTGGGCGGGGTCGATGATCACCGACTCCGCTGCGACCCCGGCGGCCAGCGCCCGCTCGGCCAGCTGCGTGACGTGCGTCCGCACGTCGGCGACGACGTCGACGTACTCGACCCGGAAGGGACCGGTGCGCGGTGCCAGCCCGCCGCTGTGGGTGCAGACCAGGGCGGCGTCGAACGTGGCGGTGACCGCGGCCAGGTCCGGGTCGTGCCCCGCCCACGCGTCGTTGACCAGATCGGCACCGGCGGCCAGCACCTCGCGGGCCACCTCCGCTCGCCAGGTGTCCACACTGATGATCAGCGACGGGAACTGCGCCCGGACCGCGCCGACCAGACCGACCGTGCGGCGGATCTCCTCCGCGACCCCCACCTCGGCTCCGGGGCCCGCCTTGACGCCGCCGATGTCCACGATGTCGGCACCCTCGGCCACCGCCTGCCGGACCCGGTCCAGCGCGGCCTCGACGGCGAACGTGGCGCCCCGGTCGTAGAACGAGTCGGGGGTGCGGTTGACGATGCCCATCACCAGGGGCCGGTGGTCGGGCACGACCTTGTCCCGGAACCGCAGCACCCCCCCAGGCTGCCAGTCGGTCACGCACGAAATCTGCCAAGGGAGTTAACATAATCTGGACGAGCGGACGAGATGGGGTGACGCCGAGTGGGGAGTCCGGGACCGGAGCTGCAGCGGCAGGCCAACCGAGCCGCCGTGCTGCAGGTGCTGGCCGACGGCACGCCCCGACCCGTCACGGTCTTGCGGTCGGCGACGGCATTGTCCCGGCAGACCCTCGAGACCATCCTCACCGAGCTGGTCGGTGAGGGCTGGCTCGAGGTGGCCGAGGTGACCGGGGGCGCCGGTGCCGGCCGGCCCGCCCGGCAGTACGCCCTGCGACCCTCGGCTGGTTACGTCGCGGGAGTCGACGTCGGGGTCGGCAAGGTGCTCGTCGTCGTCGCCGACCTGACGGGCAGCGAACGGACCCGGGTCCGGACCGAGCTGGCCCCTGGCGCCACCGGACGGCAGCGACGGACGGCGTTGCGTTCGGCGATCACCGCCGCCACCGCCTCGCTCGGTCTGACCCCGGACACCCTGCTGGGGATCGCGGGGGGTGTCCCAGGAATCGTGGACGCCACCGGTGCGATCGCTCGCTCGGTCGTCGTCCCGGAGTGGGTCGGCGCTGACTTCGGGGTCGAGCTCTCCGGCTGGGCCGGGTGCCCGGTCGAGCTGGCCAACGACGCCAACCTCGCCCTGCTCGCCGAGCACTGGACCGGGGTCGCCCAGGGTGCTCGCGACGTGGTCTACCTGCTGGCCGGCGTCCGGACCCGAGCGGCGATCATGATCAACGGTGCCGTGCACCTCGGCCGGCACGGGGCCGCCGGCGAGGTGGGCTCAGTGCCGCAGCTGTTTTTCGACACCCCGCACGTGCTGCTCGGTCCCCGCCACGGCGTCCGGACCGACGTGGCCGGGGTGTTCGGCCGCGCGGCCCGGGGCGGGTCCGCGGCCCGCGCCCGGGTGGATGCTTTCTGTACGGCTCTGGCCCAGACCATCAGCACGCTCGCCCTGGTGCTGGATCCCGACCTGGTCGTCATCGGTGGCGGGGTCTCGCGCGCCGGCGCCGTGCTCCGCGACGGGGTGGTCAACCGGCTCGCGACCGACGTCGTCGCCCCGCTGCAGCTGTCTGGCCTGGGCGAGGAGGCGGTCGCCCTCGGCGCGGTCCGACACGCCCTGGCTGCCGCCGCCCGCTCCCGCCCGGCGCTCGCCGCCATCGTGGGCGCCACCCCACCTCCGATCCGGCCGGCCGCGATCAGGACAGCTCCGATCAGGACAGCTCCGATCAGACCAGCCCCGATCTGCTCACCGACGACCTCGAAGGACCAACCATGACCGACACCACCACGCGGGCCACGGGCCACCCGAGCGAACCGGTCCTCCGGGTCGGGCTGATCGGCGCCGGCGGGATCGCCCACGCCCACCTGCCCGCCTGGCTCGCACTAGGCGCGACGGTACGGATCTTTGCCCTGGAAGGGGCTTCAGAGCTGGCACGGACGATCGGCGGGACCGCCGTCGAGCGGCTGGGTGACGCGCTCACCGACGTCGACGTGGTCGACGTCTGCACCCCGACCCCCACCCACGTGGACATCGCGACCGCCGCCATGGACGCCGGCGTCACGTCGGTGGTCTGTGAAAAGCCGCTGGGACGCACCGCCGAGCAGGCCCGGCAGCTGGTGGCCGCCGCCGACGCGGTCGGTGCCCAGCTCTACCCCGGACACGTGGTCCGCTTCTTCGCCGAGTACGCCGCGATGCACGCCGCCGTCGTGGCCGGGGTGGTGGGCCGGATCGCCGTCCAGCGCTTCACGCGGACGTGCACCGCCCCGGGTCCCCGCTGGTTCCACGACGACGCCCTCTCCGGCGGGATCGTGCTCGACCAGATGATCCATGACCTCGACTTCGCCCGCTGGAACGCCGGTGAGGTCGCCACGGTCTTCGCCCGCCACGTCGCCGCGCAGCAGGACGCGGGGCTGGTCCGCTCGGCCACGGTCGTGCTCACCCACGTCGGTGGGGCCATCTCGTCGGTCGTCGGCACCTGGGCGCCCGACGGCACCCCGTTCCGCACCACCTTCGAGATCGCGGGCGACGCCGGGCTGCTCCGCCACGACTCGACCCAGCACCAGCCGGTGGTCGTGCTGGGCGGGGCTCACCCGAACGGTACGTCCCCCGCGGTTACGGGCTTGTTGCCGCGGGTGGTGGGGGAGAGCCCCTTCGGTACCGAGCTGGCCGAGTTCCTGGCCGCGTTCCGGGGCGGCCCACCGCCACGCGTCGCGGCGAGCGACGGGGTGGCCGCCATCGTGATCGCCGAGGCGGCCCTCGAGTCGATCCGTACCGGTCGGACGGTCTCGTTGACCGCGACCACTGACCGCACCCGTGCAGGAGCCCACGCATGAAGATCGGCTTGATGTCGTTCGCCCACGTGCACGCGGCCGCGTACGCGGCCCTGCTTGCGGGGCAACCCGGGGTGGAGCTGCGGGCCAGCGATCCTGATCATCATCAGCGTCCGGCCGGGGAGTCCGGCGGCGCCGAGCTGGCTCGTGAGCTCGGGGTCGATTACCTCGACAGCTACCCGGCGCTGCTGGACTGGGGTCCCGACGCCGTCATCGTGTGTGCCGAGAACGCCCGGCACCGGCCGCTGGTCGAGCAAGCCGCCGCGGTCGGTGCGCACGTGCTCTGCGAGAAGCCGATCGCCACCACCCTCGAGGACGCTGCGGCCATGATCACCGCGTGTGAGCAGGCCGGGGTCGCGCTGATGATGGCCTACCCGGTGCACTTCTCGGCGGCCTACGCCGAGCTGCGGTCGGTCGTCGACTCCGGCCGGCTCGGCACCGTGCTGGCCGCGGTGGGCAGCAACAACGGCCGGATCCCCCTGACCAGCCGGGGCTGGTTCGTCGACCCGGAGCTGGCCGGAGGCGGGGCTCTGGTCGACCACACCGTGCACCTGGCCGAGCTGCTCGACGACCTGCTCGGTCATCGCCCGCCGGTCAGCGTCTACGCCACGACCAACCAGGTGCTGCACGCCGGCGACGTGGCCATCGAAACCGGCGGGCTGCTGAGCCTGGAGTACGCCGACACCCCGCTCGGCGACCGGGTCACCGCGACGCTGGACTGCAGCTGGTCCAAGCCGGACAGCTATCCGACCTGGGGCGGGTTGGCCCTGCAGCTGATCGGCACCGCGGGGATCGCCGAGATGGATGCCTTCAACCAGCGGGTGGACGGACATTCCGAGCGGGACGGCAACGGCCTCTGGCTGCCGTACGGCGGTAACCCGGATGCGGCGCTGCTGGCCGAGTTCACGGCGTGTGTGCAGACCGGACGGGTCCCGCAGCCCGACGGTCGGGTCGGCTATCGCACCTTGCAGGTGGTGGAAGCCGCTCAGCGCTCGGTGGTGTCGGGTCAGCCGACCACCGTGCGCGAGGTGCTCGCCGTAGGCTGATCGATCGAACCGGGACCCCGCACTGGGGCCCGACCCGACCCCATCTCGCTCTATCCCCGAGAGGACCCACGCACGTCATGAAGATCGGCGTCATCGGCACCGGGCAGTTCGCCGGCAGCTTCATCCTGCTCTGGCAACTCCACCCCGACGTGGAGGCGGTCTACGTGACCGACCAGATCCCCGAACGGGCGGCAGAGCACCAGCGCCGTTACGACGTGGCGCAGACCTTCGCGACCATGGAGGAGATGCTGGCCAGCGACTGCGACGCGGTCGCGATCATGACCCAGCGCTGGAGCCACGGGCCGCACGTGCTCGCCGCGCTCGACGCCGGCAAGCACGTCTACTCCGCGGTCCCGATGGCGATCGACGCGGAGGAGATCGCGACCATCGTCGCCAGGGTGGCGCAGACCGGACTGATCTACATGATGGGTGAGACCAGCTACTACAACCCGGCGGTGGTCTACGCCCGAAGCAAGATCGCCGAGGGGGGCTTCGGTCGCGTCTTCTACTCTGAAGGCGACTACGTGCACGACATGGACAACGGCTTCTACGCGGCCTACCAGTTCAGCGGCGGCGAGCAGTGGAAGTCCACCGCGAGTTACCCGCCGATGCTCTATCCGACGCACGCGGTCGGCGGCGTCTTGGGCGCGCTTGCGACGCACGCCACGACCGTGAGTTGTCTGGGGATCCCCGACGATCGGGGCGACGGGGTCTTCGACCGCGAGATATCCGTGTGGGGCAACGATTTCTCGAACATGACGGCGCTATTCGAACTGGCCGACGGCGGCACCATGCGGACCAACGAGTTCCGTCGGGTGGGACATCCGGCCGCGGCTCACGAGTCGCGCTTCCGGTTCTACGGCACCGACGGCGTGATGGAGCAGACCTCGACCGGGGCGACGTTCAGCACCCGGGACGAGATCATCGACATCAGCGAGCTGTTCTACACCTCCGACCGGGCTGCGGGGGAGAACGCCGCCGCCATGGAGGGCCTGGACCCGTCGCTGGCCCACAGCTTCGGCTCCGGTTCGGCCAAGGTGCACGACCGGTCCCGCCTGCCACGGGAGTTCGACTCGGCTCATAACGGGCACGAGGGCAGCCACCACTTCCTGGCCGACGACTTCGTACGGGCCGTCACCACGCGTACCCACCCGCCGGTCAACGCCTGGCGTGCCGCCCGGTTCACGCTGCCCGGGGTGGTCGCCTTCGAGTCCGCCCGGCAGGGTGGCGCCCGGCTGGCGATTCCCGACCACGGCGACGGTCCGGCCGATCCCAAGTGGTGATCATCGGCGCTACCGACTCGGCACGACGCCGACCAGCCAGGTTTTGCCGCGTTCTGGCGGCGTTTCGGACAGATGCTGACCGGTCACCGCACGTGCCCGCCCGTTAGTCGGGTACGGCCGTACCCGCCGACGTGGGCGACGCCGGATCTGCGACGTCGCGGTCCCGCTGACCACCGTCGATCGGTCAACTCCGGTCCGACACGCCGCAAGAACCCGGAAAAACCTGACTGGTGGGCGTTAGGGAGCGAGGTCGTGCACGCGCAGGTCCAGGTGGCTGCTCCGCTGCTGGTCCGGGTCGAACCAGATTGTTGAGGTCGAGATCCGGCGGGCGTCGTAGAGCCCCTTGGCGGGCCAGCTGCTGCTCGGCTGGACCCGCAGGAAGTAGCCCTTGTCGAAAAAGGGGAAGCCGGAGCTGCCGGCCGACTCCAGTTCGTAGATCACGTACGGCCAGGCCTCCAGATCCCAGTCGAGTTCCATCCGCACCTGCTGGCCACGGTTCTCCACGCTCAACCGACCGGCGTCGAGCTCGTCGAGGTAGACCAGCCGCCGCTCCTGCGCGTCCGGTCCGACCAAGGTGTGCAGGTTGATCATGCCCGCCTGCCCCTGGCTGCGCGGCCACGGCGTGATGTCGGAGTAGCTGGCGTCGGAGACGATCTCGGGGTCGGGGTGCACCAGGTTCGCGGCGCAGTCGAACGTGGCGTCGTCCGCGAGGATGGGAGCGCCCAGTACGAGCTGCGCACCCCAGACCGTCTCCATCGCCGCCCCGCCGACGTTGCGGATCGACTCAGCGAGGCTCAGGGTGTCCGCACGCAGGGAGATCACCTTGCGCACCTCGAACGGTGCCTGCACGAGTCGGCTGGACATGATCAACGAGCCGTCGTCGCCGACCTCGTAATCGAACGGGCTGAGCCAGGTCTCGCCGTCTTCACCCCACTCCGTGCCGTGCACCGTCGTCGGGTCGCCGGCGTTGGGGAAGATCGACTTCAAG
The DNA here is from genome assembly GCA_050996715.1 of Propionibacteriaceae bacterium. Taxonomy (GTDB): domain Bacteria; phylum Actinomycetota; class Actinomycetes; order Propionibacteriales; family Propionibacteriaceae; genus Microlunatus. Next base: position 9,889 of record JBPCRP010000063.1, on the reverse strand, counting down.
CCCCCCGGGTCGGCCGCCCAGCGCTGGGTACGGGCGTCACCCCCGCCTCGATCGTAGGGCGGGCGCAGGCCCCAAGGGCTCTGCCAGAGCAGCTCCAGGTCGTCGCGGCGGCGACGCAGCGAGGTGATGGTGCCGCCCAGACCGGGGACGACGTCGACCGTGATCGCGTCGGTGCTGAGCCGGACGACCTCCCAGCCACGGACTGAGCGGACGTCGACATCAGGCACGGGCAGAGCCTACGGGTTGGTCAGGCAGGGATCCGGACGGCGGCGATCGACTCGCCCCGCCAGCCGCCCAACACCAGCGTGATGCCCCCGCGGGGTACGTCGAAGCCCACCCAACCGGTCGCGGTGTCCCCGGGGCCCAGCATGCCGCTGCCCAGCTCGCCGGAGCTGCCCGGCGGGAGCGCGTTGTCGTAGAGACGGCCGCGGTCGTCGAAGACCTTCAGCAGGCTGGGGTCGTAGCTCATCGCGCCCGACCGCCCGGTCAGGCTGACCTGCACCATCAACCGTGAGGAGCCCGCGGCCGTGCCCACCGTCGTCCACCGGTGGGCCGGCACGGCGAGCACGCCGGTTGCCTCGGCGATGTCGATGTCGATCCGGATAGGGGCGTCGCGTGCGGCACCGGGGGTACCGGCGGCCGCGCTCGACCCGGGGCCGGTACGACTCAACCCGACGGGGACGGCCGACCCCGCCGCCGCAGGGAGAGGTGCGGGCCGCTGGGCGACCCAGGTGCCGGCGCCGAGCACCACCAGCGCGCCGGCCAGCACAGCCCCGGTGATCACGCCCGGGGAGCGACGTCGCGGCCCGGACGGGGGTCCGACGGGGGAACGGGCGGACGACACGACGATCGGATCGGTCGCGACCCGCGTGGGCGGTGCCCCGGGAAACCGTGCCGTGGATGTCGCGGTCGGCTCGGTGGGCTCCACGTCACGACTGGAGGCACCCAGCTGCTCGCTCATGGCGTCCTCACGGTACCGCCCACAGGCACGGTGGCGCCGGACGAGTTGTCCACAGCCGGCCGGTGACGCGGTCCAGATCGAGCACGAACGCCGAAGGTCACCTCGACAGGCGATCCGGAGAGCCGACGCCACCACGAGGACGGAGACCGACCATGGGTCGAGCGAAGGCGGGGCGACCGAGCACGGCGGGCCCCAGGAATCCGCCGGTGCTGCGAGCCGGTTCCTGCGCCGACCTGCTGGCGGTGGTGCCCTACCTGCTGGGGTTCCATCCTCAGGAGTCATTGGTGCTGCTCGCCCTCCGCCGCCAGCGGGTCGAGCTGGTCGCGCGCGTCGACCTGCCGGGTACGGGTGGGGATCCAACCGGGGAGAACCCGGTGGCGGACACCGCGAGCCACCTCGATGACGTTCGGATACTGAGGCAGGTGGCCGATGCGGCCCGGTCGGTTGCGCCGGAGGGGGTGGTGCTGATCGGCTACAGCACGGTCGTCGGGCGGGCCGAGAGCGCGCTCGACGCCGCCGTCGAGGAGGTCGCCGACCTGCCCCTGATCGAGGTCCTGCGTGCCGACGGCCACCGGTGGTGGTCGCGCCGGTGCGACGAGGCATGCTGCCCCGCCGAGGGCACCCCGTACGTCGTGGAGACCAGCAGGCTGGCGGCCGAGGCGGTGGTGGCCGGGCTGTCGGCGTTGCCCGACCGCGGGGAGCTGGCGGCTCTCGTGGCCGGTCCGCCGCCGACCGAGGTGGCTGGGCTCGCATCCGACGCGGAGTCGATCCGGATCGAGCTCGCCCGGCTGTCCCGGCCGGCCCGGCAGCAGGAGATGCACCGGCTGGTGCTGGGCGCGGTGGCTGCCATCGGTGTGCCGGGATCGCCTACCTGGCCAGCCGTACCCGACCGGGACCTCAGCCTGCGGCTCGCTGCCCTGGCGACCGACGTCCACGTCCGCGACGTCGCCTGGTCACTGGTGGACCAGCCGTCTTTCGCCACCCACGTCGCGCTCTGGCAGGCGGTCGTCGCGCACGCCCCCGACCGGCTTGCGCTGGCTCCGCTGTGTCTGGTCGGCATCGCCGCCTGGGTCGGGGGCCACGGTGCCCTGATGGTCTGTGCGTTGACGCGGGCCCTGGAGATCGACGCCGACTACGGCATGGCGCAGCTGTTGTCCGACCTCAACACCGCGGCCGTCCGGCCTTCGCTGTGGGAGGAGGTGGTCGGTCCCCTGCGCGCCGAGCTGGGCCTGGAGCCACCGGCTGTCCCGTCCGGGCGGTGAAGAGGACGTGTCCCGCTGTCCCGGACCCTGAGACGGTGGTCACAGACCAGGGTGGCTCGGGGTTCGACCCGGCCGCTAGGTTGTGCTCATGACGCGCTTCGTGGTGTGTGGGGAGACCTTGATCGACCTGGTCAAGTCCGAGTCGGCGCCCAACGACACCTTCAGCAGCACTTGGCACGCCTTGTCGGCCGGAGGACCGATGAACTCCGCTGTCGCCTTGGGGAAGCTGGGCAACGAGACCCACTTCCTCGGCCGGATGTCGACCGACGCCTTCGGGCGTCAGCTCGGCGCCCACATCGCAGGTGCCGGCGTCGAGGTCGACATGGTCACCGTGACCGACGAGCCGACCTCGCTGGCCGTCGTCAGCCTCGACGCGATCGGCAAGGCGACCTACACCTTCCACTTCGCCAACACCGCGAACTTCAACTGGCAGCCCCACGAGCTGCCCAAGCTCACCCCCGCTGACTGGTTGCACGTCGCGTCGTTGGCACTGGTCGTCGATCCGGGCGCCGAGGTGCTGCTGAGCTGGACTGAGCAGACCGACGCGCTGCTCTCGATCGACGTCAACGTGCGCCCAACGGTGATCTCCGATCCGAAGGAGTACTGGCGGCGGATCGAGCCGTGGGTGCGTGCGGTCGGCAGCCGGGGTGGTCTGGTCAAGGCCTCCGACGAAGACATCGAGTTCCTGGCCAAGGCCGGTCCTGGCCGCACCTGGAAGCAGGTCGCCGAAAACTGGGTCGCCGACTACGGCGTCGGCTTCGTGTTGGTCACCCGCGGCGCAGGCGGAGCCTCGGCCCTGCCCCACGACGGCGGTTGGATCGAAGTCGACGGCTTCCAGACCGAGGTCACCGACACCGTCGGTGCCGGAGACACCTTCATGGCCGGCTTCCTGGACGCCTACGTCGCGCACAGCACCGACCTCGCCACGGCCATGACCCGCGGGGCAGCGGCTGCGTCGATCGTCTGCTCCCGCAAGGGGGCCCAGCCGCCGACCGCCAAGGAGGTCGACGCCCTGATCCGGTTCCGCGCCCGGGACAACTGAGCCGGCCACTGTCAGTCAGCGCCGGCGGACCTCGAACCGACGTAGCTCGTACCCCTCGGTGGTGGCGTTCCAGGTCACGGTCGGCGGGTGATCGGCGACCAGGTCGAGCGCGAACAGCCGCGTGAGCATGATCTCGCTCTCCATGATCGCGATCGGCGCGCCAGGACACCGGTGGTTGCCGTCGCCAAAGCTCAACACTGACCGGGCGACCCCGCGCTCCAGCGACCGAGACGGTACGACGTCGAGCGGGTCGGCGCCGACCAGGGCGGCGTCGGCGTTGATGGCGCGGATGTCGAAGTCGATCAGGGTGCCGGCGGGGAGCTCCCGATCCACCCCGGCCACCGTGACGCTCACCGCCGCGGTCGTCCGCCGGAAGAGGTGACCGACGACGGGCTCGAGCCGGAGGATCTCGTGCAGGATCGTGGTCCGGTCCTCGAGGTCACCGGCGCGGTAGCGGACCAGCAGGTCAGGGTCGTCGAGCAGATGCCAGGCGGCAACGGTGATGAACTCCCGGGTCGTGGCCATCCCGGCGGCGCCGTAGGTCACGCACTCGGTGAGGATCTCCAGCGGTGAGTAGCCGATCTCGAGCAGCTGGCTGATCACGTCGGACTGCGGCGCGCGGCGCCGGGCCCGGATTGCCGGCCGGACGTCGAAGAGGTAGAACCGCAACAGCGCGGTCTGGGTCCGCAGCAGCCGCGGCACGTTGGCCGGCGTGAGCGAGCGATTGGTCACGTCACCGGCGAAGAACGCGTCCAACCGACGGCTCATCCCGTTCAAGGAGGAGTTCGTCAGCCCGACCACCTGACCGGCGACCTGAACGGCCATCTTGAGCGACAGCGAGGGCAGGTCGACCGTCGCGCCGCGTTCCAGGGGAGTGACGAGCTGGTCGCTGAGCTCGGTCATCAGCGACCGGTACGACTCGGTCACCTTCGGCGCGAAGTGTCGGGCGGTGGCCTTCCGCTGCTGGCGGTGTTCGGCCCCCTCCAGATAGAGGATCGGTGGCCGGATGGCCAGGAGCCGTGGCCGGCGCCGCGGCGCGGGATCGGGGCTCGCGGTGCCGGGGCCCGGGTCAGCCCCGAACCCGGCCTGGCGAACGCTGTCCTCGGCCCGGATCAGCCGGCGGGCGACCTCGTGGTCGCGGACCACCCAGCGTTCACCCCTGGCTCCCACCCGGTGCTCCAACCCAGGGGTGAGCACGTCGCCCGATCGGCTCAGCTTGCGAGTCCCCGGCGAGACCGGGCACGATCCGGTCGTGGGTGAGGTCATCGTCGAAGGCTAGTTCGTGCCCGGAAGTCCTCGGTGGCAGGTATCAGGCCGGCTCCGCCGTACCCGCCGCCGCCGCGGTGAGCAGCTCGACGGCGAGCCGGGCTCGCGGGCTGTCCAGTGGCTGGCCGGTGGACTCGGTCAGGTAGAACGTGTCGATGGCCTGACCCGCCAGCGTGGAGACGTGGGCCGAGGCGATCGAGATCTGCTCAGCGGCGACCGCGGCCCCGAGGGCGTACAACAGGCCGCCGCGGTCCCCGACCCGGACTTCCACCACGGTGGCCCGGCGGCTCGCGTCCGGGATCAGCTGGACGAACGGTTCGCTCGGCTGTCGGGCGCTGCGTCGTTCGCGCCGACGGACCGCGGTCAGCACGGCCGGATCGCCCGCCTCGAGCCGCTCCAGCTGCTTGACCAGGTAGGCGGGGTCGGGCAGATCGACCAGGTGGGTCGCCCCGGTCCGCCACAGGTTGACCGCAACCCCGCCGACGGTCGACAGCACCGCGGAGCGGACGGTCACGTCGTGCGCGGCGAGCAGACCGGCGATGTCGCCGAAGAGACCGAGCCGGTCGGTGGCGGCGATGGTGAGCTGCAGCCCGCCCGGGGTCGTCGCCACGGTGACCCGCGGCCGGCCGTCCAGCAGCACGGAGCGGGCGAGGCCGGTGCCCTGGACGGCGGGGGCGGTGGCCCGGTCGGTGTCACCCTGCAGCAGGCTGTCGGCCCGATCGGCCAGCCCGTTGATCAGCTGCGCCCGCCAGGGCGACCACGCCGCGGGACCGGCCGCCCGGGCATCGGCCTCGGTGAGGTGGCGGAGCAGGGCCAGCGTCTCGGGGGAGCCCTGCACCGCGTCGATCAGGGTGTCCAGCGTCCGCGGATCGGCGTGGTCGCGGCGGGTGGCGAGCTCGGCCAGGGTGAGATGCTCGCGGACCAGCAGCTCAACGAGGTCGGCGTCTGCAGTCCCCAGCCCGAGGCACACGACGATCTCGCGCGCGACCGGCGCCCCCGTCGTCGCGTGGTGGACCCCGCCGCCGCGGCCCTTGCCGATGTCGTGGAACAGGCCGCTCAGCAGCAGCAGGTCGGGCCGGCTGACCTGGGTGAGGAACCGGCCGGCTTCGGCGACGGTCTGGACCGAGTGCCGATCCACCGTGTGCCGGTGCACCGGGTTGTGCTGAGGCAGCGCACGAATAAGGTCCCACTGCGGGATCCACCGGCTCACACAGCCGGCCAGGTCGAGCGCCTCCCAGACCGGAAGCAGCGCCTCGCCGGCGGACAGCAGCTCGAGCAGGGCCTCGCGGGCCGGATCCGGCCAGGGCGTCGGGAGCTCGGGGGCGTGGCTCCCGAGGTTCTCGGCGGTGACCGGCGAGAGCACCAACCCGCGCTGTGCGGCGAGGGCCCCGGCCCGCAGCCCGACGTACGGCTCGGCGGCCGACGTGGTCGTGTCCAAGCCGACCTCGCCCTCGTGGATGATCAGCCCGTGGGGGGCCGAGACGAACTGGGGTCGACGCTCCCGGCGGGCGAAGGACAGCACCCGCCGCTGGGGCAGCGAGCGTTGCGCCGCCCGCACGGTGAGGTCGACGGCGTGGGCGATCTGCCGGGCGGCCAGCGAGACGGCACGATGCAGGTCGTCGGTGCCCGGGTAGCCGAGACGCTGGGCGATCTCGGGCGCCTCGGTGGCCAGCAACCGGTCCACCGCCCGACCGGAGGTCACGTGCAGCGCGTCACGGACGTCGAGCAGCAGGTCGTACGGCGCGCGCACGCCGTGCGGGCGGTCCGTCAGCCAGGTGGCGGCCAGCGCCCGCAGCATGATCATGTCCCGGAAGCCGCCCCGGGCCTCCTTGAGGTCAGGCTCCAGCAGGTACGCCGCGTCCCCGTGGGTGCGGTGCCGTTCCGCCAGCGCCGCCACCACGTCGGGCAGCCGGGTGCGGGCCCCGTTGCGCCAGGACTGAAGCAGGGAGGTCCGGGCGGCGGCGACCATCGGTAGGTCGCCAGCGATGCCCCGGAGGTCGAGCAGTCCGATCCCGGCACTCAGCTCCCGACCGGCAACCTCGGAGCACTCGGCGGGGGTGCGCACGGAGTGGTCGAGCTTCACCCCGGCGTCCCAGAGCGGGTACCAGAGACGTTCGGCCACCGCGGTGATCACGGCGCGCCGGCGGCCGTCGTGCAGCAGCACCAGGTCGAGGTCGGAGCGGGGCCCCAACTCGCCCCGGGCCAGGCTGCCGACGGCGGCGAGCGCCACCCCGGCCGGAGCTTCGGCCTCCTCCCAGAGCTCGACCAGCGACGCCTCGACGCCGGCGGTGACCGAACGCCGACGATCCGGCCCCCGTGCCGCTTCCCACGAGGACCGGACCGCGACGTCGAGGCGCTCTCGGGTCAGATTGCGCCTCAGAGCGCGTCCAGCCCACGCTCACCTGTCCGGACGCGGACGAGGTCGTCCACGTCGACCGACCAGACCTTGCCGTCACCGATCCGGCCGGTCCGTGCGCTCTTGACCAGGACATCGATGACGTCGCTGGCGTCACCGGAGTCCACGAGCACCTCGAGTCTCACCTTGGGGACCAGGTCGACGGTGTACTCCGCACCCCGGTAGACCTCGGTGTGTCCGCGCTGGCGGCCGAAGCCGCTGGCCTCGCTGACGGTCATACCCTCGATCCCGAACGCCTCGAGCGCGGTCTTCACTTCGTCCAGCATGTGCGGCTTGATGATCGCAGTCACGAGCTTCATGCCGACACCTCCTCATCTGACTTGGAGCCAACAGATTCGTCACTGTGACGGGCCAACGAAGATCCCATGGCTCCGGTGGACCGCAGGGTGCCGCCCAGGCTACCGAGGTCGTACCCGGACTCGGCGTGCTCGGTCCCGTCGATGCCTTCCCGCTCCTCGTCGGCGGAGATCCGGAAGCCGACGGTCTTGTCCAGGACCGTGCCGATGACGAAGGTGAGCACGAAGCTGAAGACGAGGACCGCCCCCGCACCGACGGCCTGCCGCCAGAGCTGGCCGACACCGCCGCCGTAGAAGAGCCCGTCGACCCCTGCGGGGGCGGCGGCGGTGGCGAGCAAGCCGACGGCCAGGGTGCCCCAGAGGCCGCCGATGAGGTGGACACCCACGACGTCGAGCGAGTCGTCGTAGCCCAGCTTGTACTTCAGACCGATGGCCAGCGCGCAGAGCACACCGGCCACCCCGCCGAGGATGATCGCCCCGATCGGGCTCACCGAGGAGCACGAAGGGGTGATGGCGACCAGACCGGCGACCACCCCGGAGGCGGCCCCGAGCGAGGTCGGATGACCGTCTCGGATCCGCTCGGTGATCAGCCACGTCAGGGACGCCGCGCCGGTGGCGACCATCGTGTTGACCCAGACGACCGAGGCCGAGTTGCCGGCGGACAGCGCCGAACCGGCGTTGAACCCGAACCAGCCGAACCACAGCAGACCCGCGCCGATCATGACCAGGGTGAGGTTGTGGGGACGCATCGGGTCACGCCGGAAGCCGACCCGCTTGCCCAGCACGATGGCCAGCGCCAACCCAGCGGCACCGGCGTTGATGTGGACCGCCGTCCCCCCGGCGAAGTCGATCGCCAACAGGTTGTTGGCGATCCAGCCGCCGACGTGCCCGCTGTCGGTCGAGAAGTCGAAGACCCAGTGGGCGACGGGGAAGTAGACGATGCTGACCCAGACCCCGACGAAGATCATCCAGGTGGAGAACTTGGCCCGGTCGGCGATCGCGCCCGAGATCAGGGCGGCGGTGATGATCGCGAACACGGCCTGGAAGGCCACGAAGGCCAGCACGGGGTAGGTGGCGTTGGGGTCGTCGGCCATCAGGCCGTTGAGTCCCAGGTACTGCAGCGGGTTGCCGACGAGCCCGGCACCCGCGTCGTCGCCGAAGGCCATCGAGTAGCCGTAGAGCACCCAGAGGACCGAGACGAGCGCCAGGGCACCGAAGCTCATCATCATCATGTTGAGCACGCTCTTCGCGCGGACCATGCCGCCGTAGAAGAGCGCCAGGCCTGGTGTCATCAACAACACCAGCGCTGCCGAGGTGAGAATCCAGGCGGTATCGCCTGAATTGAGTTCGAAGGGAGTCATGGTGACAGCTTTCGGTGAGGTGGCACTGGACCGCACCGTGGGCGTTCGGTGATGTGGTCGGCCACCGCCCCCAGTGCTGCCCGTAATGGTGCTCACCATGTGTTGCAGCAAGGAGCGCGCGCGTAACGGCTGGATGACACATCCCGGCCGCGGGTGTCAGCTGTGTTTCAGCTGCGTTCGGAGTGGCCGATCAGGGGGTAGCCGCGGCCTGTCGTGCCTCCCACGCGGAGGCCACCATCTCCTCGACGGTGTGCCGCATGGCCCAGTCCAGGTCGCGGGCGGCGAGCTCGCCGGTGGCCACGATCGTCGCCGGATCTCCGGGTCGGCGATCGTTCAGCTCGGGGGTGAAGTCGATGCCGGTGACGCGGGCCACGGCGTCCATGATCTGGCGGACCGAGAGCCCCGCACCGCTGCCGAGGTTGTAGACCCGCTCCAGCGGCGTGTCGGCGGCGAGCGCCTTTGCTGCCGCCACGTGGCTGGTCGCCAGGTCGGCGACGTGCACGTAGTCACGGACGCAGGTGCCGTCCGGGGTGGGGTAGTCCGTGCCGTTGATCACCGGGGTCCGCCCGGCGGCGAGGGCGTCGAAGATGAGCGGGAAGAGGTTGTGCGGGCTGGTGTCGCGCAGGTCGGGAGACCCCGAGCCGACGACGTTGAAGTAGCGCAGCGAGGTGTGGGCGAGCCGGACGGCCTTGGCCTGGTCACGCAGCAGCCATTCGCCGACCAGCTTGGACTCGCCGTACGGCGACTCGGGCTCGGTAGGCGTCTGCTCAGTCACCGGGCTGGACTCCGGCGTACCGTACACCGCGGCGCTGGAAGAGAAGACGAAGCGTTCCACGCCCGCACGGGCCATCGCGTCCAGCAGGGTGACCATGCCGGTGACGTTCTGGGTGTAGGTGTGCATCGGTCGACTGACCGACACCCCGGCGTATTTGAACCCGGCCAGGTGCACCACGCCGCTGAGCGGGTGCTCGGCCGCGATCTGGTCGAGCAGGCCCGCGTCGAGGATGCTGCCGGCGTAGAACGGGACGCTCTCCTCGACGAACGCGCGGTGCCCGCTGGAGAGGTCATCGACCACGACCGGGTCGATGCCCTCCTCAGCAAAGGCCCGCACCACGTGCGAGCCGATATAGCCGGCCCCGCCGGTCACCAACCAGGTCATGGGGTGACCTTAGTGGTCCCGCCCGACCGGCTCGGGTCCTACCCGAGGAACCCCTTCTCCTTCAGGAAGTCCTGGGCAACCTTCTTCGGCGGCAGACCGTCAGCACTCACCTTGGTGTTGAGCTGC
>JBPCRP010000129.1:0-8060 GCA_050996715.1 Propionibacteriaceae bacterium | reverse complement strand
GCTCACGCACCCCTCCGGCACCCACGCACCTGCAGGAACAGGTGCGTCAGTGCGCCAAGGGTGCGTCAGCGACGTCATTGGTGGCTCCGCGGCCAGAAGCGCATGGGCTGTCGCCACCTCGGCCGGCGGGCCCGGTACGTGATCGCTGAGGGACGCTCCATCCGCCCGCCCCACGCCCCACCCGCCCGCCGCCCACGCCCGGACGCTCACGCACCCCTCCGGTACCCACGCACCCGTAGAAACCAGTGTGTCCGCACGAGAGGGGTGCGTGGGTGCGCAGAGGGGTGCGTCAGTGCGTCGAGGGGTGCGTCGGCACCGCCGGGCTCACCCTCAGTGCCGCGTGGTCCGCGGTGGCGGCGGACGAAAGTCCATCACGATCCGGACGGTGGTCCAGCGAGCCCGCAGACGCCGCCGGGCCCCGGGCCGGCCCGACCCCACCTCGACGGCGGCGTGTGCGAGTCCCGGCAGGCACCGGAGCAGCAGCCCCGCCCGCAGCGCCGGCAGGCTGACCGGACGGTGCCGGGCGAAGAAGGTCATCCTGCTGTGGTGGAGGTGGGGACCGGTCATGCCTGGCTCCCTGCCGGCCCAGCCCGGATGCTGCGCCACCACCGCCGGGAGCAGCACGACGTCTGCCCCACGCTGGTGCGCCTGCCGACAGAGCTCCACGTCGTCGACGTAGAGCACGCAGCTCTCGTCGAGCCCGCCGATCTGCCGCAGCAGTTCCGTACGAATCGCCAGGCAGGCCCCGGAAAGCCAGTCAACCGACCGCGGTCTAGCACCCCCGTGACCGGCCGCACGGGTCCGAAGCGGGGTGGCGCCCACGCCAAGCCGGGTCTCGAACGGGTACGCGCTGATGGTGGTCACGCCGGCCGCGTCGACCAGGCGAGGCCCGACGATGCCCACTGCGGGATGGTCGTCGAGGTAGCTCGCCAGGGCACCCATCGTGCCCGGCGCCACCACGCAGTCGGGGTTGACCAAGATCACGACACCGTGGATCGAGGCGCTCCGGAGCGCCTCGTTGACGGCGACGGCGACGCCCTGGTTGTCCCGTCGGGATCTCAGCACCACCCAGGGGTAGTTCTGGCGGACCACCGTGCAGCTCGTGTCGACGGACGCGTTGTCGACCACGTGGACGTCGACGTCGCTTCCGGCCAGCGCGTCGAGTGAGGCCCCGACCTGAGAGGCCGAGTTATGCGTCACCATGATCACGTACGGTCGGCTGGTCACGGGGTGCTGCTCACCGTCACCAGGAATCGATCGGTCGTCGAGCCGGACGCCCTCGTCGGTAGCCAACCGGACGCGCGCCGGAGGGTGCCGGGCATACCCCACGTCGTCGACCTCGGGTGCGTTCACCGTCAGTCGACCAAAGCTGCTTCCCCCGAGTCGGGAAACAAAGATGGGGAAACCGTACGGGCGATCACGGCTGAGGACAACTGAGTTCTCCGCAGGCGAACGACGTGGGTATCGCGGCCCGCTGAAGGACCACGTCGTCAACCCCCGGGACGTATCAGGACCCCGGTTCGCATCCTCCTTCCCGGTGGAGCTCGCTGACCGACGTGGCGGGTGCGCACTGGGAGGTACGGACATGACCATCGACGCCACCCCGAGCCCGGATGGCGCCGCGAGTGCCGAGTCGTCTCGTTACGACCCGTCCTCTTCCGGCCTGCACGGACCCGTCACCCCCGGCAGCTGGACCACGCTCCTGCCACCGGCCGACGTCCGCCCGACAGCTCTCTCCTGGCTGAACCCAAGGGTGCTGTTCAACAGCCGCAACGAGTTCGTGGCCCGGATCCACGACCCGGTGCCGGAGTTCCGGCGGCGGTGGATGAGTCGGCTCAGCGACCCGGAGCAGCTCGTGGTCGACCTCGGTTACGGGGCGTTCTCCTTCGCGCTGCTGGGCGACACCGGCGAGGGGGACAACAGCCAGTACGCGCTGTTACCGTCCCTCAAGGCCGAGTGCGCCGACGTCCGGTTCCTCTTCATCTGCAGTGACCTGATCTATCCCGCGGCGAGCGTCGAGGACTACCTGTACAAGTTCTACTGGCCTTACCAGACGCTCGCGATGCCCATCTACGCGCTGCCGGGCAACCACGACTGGTATGACAGCCTCGACGGCTTCATGGAGCACCTGGCCAATGTGCGACCACTGCCGCCGGAGCTCCCGACCCCGGCTCCACCGACCGGCGTGCTGAACCGCGTGGTGTCGCTGCTCCGCCGAACCCTGGGATACGCGTTGTGGCGCAAGGCGGCGCCGGCCGACGACCTGGAGATCGCGCGGATGAAGAAGCTCCGGGCGGCGTGGCCCCAACCCGTCCAGCAGCCGGGTCCCTATTACGTGATCGACACCGAGCACGTGCGCCTGGTCTGCGTCGACCCCGGGATCCTCGGCAACCTCGACGCCGAGCAGGCGGCGTGGCTCGTCCGGGTGTCGGCGGAGTCGGACACCCCAAAGGTGCTGCTGACCGGAAAGCCGCTGCTCGTCGACGGCCACGTCGAACCCTGCCTGTTTCTCGGCCCAGCGGTCGTGCAGGCGGGTCACGCCTTCCGTAGCGTGCTCGACGTCGTGCATCACCTCCCGTTCGGCTATGTCGCCGCGATCGGCGGCGACGTGCACAACTACCAGCACTACCCGGTTCGGCTCTCCCCATCTTCGGATCGGCAAGCCAGTCGCACGATCCACCACGTCGTGTCGGGCGGCGGCGGGGCCTTCATGCACGCCACCCACGCCATCGCCGAGATCGCCCCGGAGAAGGTTTTCGGGGTCACCGAGGAGGAATTCAAGTGTTACCCGCTGCGACGCGACTCGATGGCGGTCTACAGCACGGTGATCGACAACCGCTGGCAGAAGTCGCGACTCGGTCGGCTGCTCGCCGTGGTCGGCATCCGACCCCGGCTCGTGGTCACCCCCGCGGAGGCCGGGTTGTTCCTGCGGGACGTTGGCCACGTGCCGTCCAACGGCAACCGCCCGATCGTGGACGCCGACGGAGCCTCGACCGCCGCCGAACTCCCCGCCCAGGTCCGCCGGATGTGCCGCCTGCTCCTGCGACTCGGTGGGGGCAAGGTGTTCCACCGGATGTTCTCGCCGTTCCTGGATTGGGACGAGCCGCCGTTCTCCAAGAACTTCCTGCGCATCGACGTGGACGCGGCGAAGCTGACCGTGTCGTGCTTCTCGGTCACCGGCGCGCTCGAGCAGGAGCACAAGTCGATGCGGGAGGACAGCTTCGAGGTGGGCTGGCCCCAGGTCGGCAGATCGGACCCGGCTGATCGGGTCAGTTGATCCGGGTGACAGCGAAGATTTCCGCCAGCCGGCCCGCCGGCAGCCCGGCCAGAGCGGCGTTGCCCGCGTTCCAGCCGCGGAGCATTTCCTCCAGCCCGTCGCCCAGGTGCCCCGTCTGCGAGAGGTGCGCCTGCAGGGCCTTGACCTTGCGGTCGAACCGGTCGGTCGTGTCGACGACGTGCGACATGTCCCCGTGGGCCGTCAACCAGAGCTCGGTCACCTTCCACGGTTCGAGGCCCTGCTCGATCAGCTCGGGCCAGGCGAACCGGTTCTCGCTGGCGGGATAGACCGCACGTACGGTCGCCTCTCCCGCCGCCAGATGGTCCGGGTGGGAGGCCTGCAGCCGCTGGTAGAGCCGCTGCGGCGACTGGGTGAGAACCCGGCGCGGCCTGACCTCGCGGATGACCGCCACGATCGCCCGCTGCAGTTCGAAGCTTGGCTGCAACCAGCCGTCGCTCCAGCCGTCGAGGAAGCGGACGTCGGTGACCCCGAGCACCGCCGATGCCGCCCGCTGCTCGCGCTCCCGGATCGCCGGCATCTCCGACCGCGGGGTGTCGTCGAACCCGCCCTGTTCCCCCTTGGTGCACAGCAGCAGCGTCACCTCGATCCCGGCGTCCACCCAGCCCGCGATCGTGCCCGCGGCTGCGAAGTCGGCGTCGTCGGGATGCGCGGTGACCACCAGCGCCCGCTCCACCTCGGCGTCCGGCAGTGGCTCGGCCCAGCCAAAGGGGTTCGTCGGCGGGGACGCTTGGTCGGTCACGGAGCCAGACTAGAGACAGCCGCGCCCGAGCGTCGGTCCGGCGCGGCCAGCGATCAGCCGACCTGGGGTCATGATGCTCCACAAGCTCGATCATCCGTCGGCCGTGAGCCGAGGGCTGCAGACGCTGAAGCGTCGGCGGGGTCGTTCGTGCAAGATCGGGGTGCGGGTGGGGTCGACCCAGCCGGGTGGGGTCCAGTGCGGTAGCCCTGACGCCGGAGGTGTCGCCGCCGCCCTCTCCGCCGTCTCGGTCATACTCCCCCCTCCGCAACCACCCAGACCGTGGCCGAGACCGCCGGGCAGCGCTACCGGCTCGACCCGCTGCGGTGGCGCGGCGCAGACCCGGTGGTGACGACCTCGGCGTTCGACCCGAGGACCGGCGCGTTCACCGTCCCCGCGCGGACGGTCGCGGTCGTCCGGACCCGCTGATCGAAACGGCCGACCCCGCCCGAACCACCCGTCCATACCGAGGGCTCCGGATCTCGTCCCGCTGGGGACTCCCGTTCGTCGCGGCCTGTCGTGATCACCTGAACTGTCTGCCGGCTGGGGTATCACGCCGCGGCGGTCGCGCCTCCACTGTGATGACGCCAGCCGATAGCGGTCGGCGCAGCGGCCGCCGGATGCCGGTGGCTGAGCCAGTGGAACGGACGCCCGGGGCATGATCACGACAGCGGGATCCGGCGAGACGCCGGAGGACCCTCCCGAGTCCGGCACGCCACTCACACCCAAGCGTGGCGCCTTTCCGACACCCCCGTCGGAGCTCGCCGCGGCCAGGAAGTACGTCGCCGAACCCGACCCACATCCTGAGGGCGCGGCCCCCACTACGCCGGACGATCTCGACGAAGTCGACGACGACGAGAACCCGACCTGACCCGACCCCGAGGCCGAGTCGAACCCCACACCCCACACCCCACCTCTAGGAGAGCACCATGCCCGAAGTTTCCCTCAAACGCGGAGCCATCCCCTCACCCCGGTCTGCGCTGGCCGCCGCCAGACCGCACCTCGCCGTCGTGGGGGCACCGCCGAACTTCATCACCGTCCCGGCCCGGATCTCGATGTGGGGCAACGACGTCCACGGTGACTGCGTCACCGCGGAGGAAGCGTTCGCGAAGGCCTGCCACAGCCCGGAGATCTTCGTCTCGGACGCCGACGTCATCGCTTGGGCCAGTCGACACGGAGTTCTGGAGGGTGCCTACCTCGTCCAGGTCATGAGATGGATGCAGACCTACGGATTTGTCGACGGGTCTCAGCTGCACGACGACGGAGCCTTCGCCTCCGTCGACTGGACGAACGCCAACACCCTCAACAGCGCGATCTCTCAGGGCCCGGTCAAGATCGGCGTCGCCGCGGACCAGATCCAGACCGCCTGGAGCACCACCGGCGGCCGAACCGGATGGTTCGCCACCGGGTTCCACGACGACGGAGCCGAGGATCACTGCGTCACGCTCTGTGGCTACGGAACACTGTCCTGGTTGGCGCAGCAGCTCGGCGTGCACGTTCCCGCCGGGGTCGACGGTACGCGGCCGGGGTATGCGCTGTTCACCTGGAACTCGATCGGCATCATCGACGCGCCGTCCATGATCGCCATCACGCACGAGGCCTGGCTCCGCCAGCCCACCACGGTGACCGCACAAAGCGCAGTGGGTAACCGGATGAACCCGGGCCAGATCCTCCTCCCGGGCGCGACCATCCATTCGACCAGTGGTCGCTACACCTTCATCTACCAGGGCGACGGCAACCTGGTGCTCTACGACGGCGGCCAGGCACTCTGGGCGTCCGGCACCGACGGGAAACCCGCCGGTGTGTGCATCATGCAGACCGACGGCAACCTGGTGATCTATCCGCCCGACGCTGGGGCACCGATCTGGTCGTCGGGAACCTACGGCAACCCCGGTAGCTTCCTGAGCCTTCAGGACGACGGCAACGTGGTGATCTACCAACCCAACGGACACCCGATCTGGGCCACCAACACCTGGATCCCCACCGGACCCACCGCCACCGCCGACTCCATGCAGGTCGGTCAAGTCCTGAACCCCGGCAACGCCATCCACTCCGGCAACGGGCGCTACACGTTCGTCTACCAGGGCGACGGCAACCTCGTGCTCTACGACGGTGGCCACCCGCTCTGGGCGTCCGGCACCAACGGGAGGCCCGCCGGTGTGTGCATCATGCAGGGCGACGGGAACCTCGTGCTCTACCAGCGGGGTGGGCAGCCGATCTGGGCGTCCGGCACCAACGGCCACCCTGGGAGCCACCTCGTCACACAGGACGACGGCAACGTGGTGATCTACCAACCCAACGGACACCCGATCTGGGCCACCAACACCTGGATCCCCACCGGACCCACCGCCACCGGCGACTCCATGCAGGTCGGCCAAGTCCTGAACCCCGGCAACGCCATCCACTCCGGCAACGGGCGTTACACGTTCGTCTACCAGGGCGACGGCAACCTCGTGCTCTACGACGGTGGCCAAGCTCCCTGGGCGTCCGGCACCGACGGGAGGCCCGCCGGCGTGTGCATCATGCAGGGCGACGGGAACCTCGTCCTGTACCAGCGGGGTGGGCAGCCGATCTGGGCGTCCGGCACCAACGGCCACCCTGGGAGCCACCTCATCATGCAGAACGACCGCAACGCGGTCATCTACCAACCGGACGGGAGACCGATCTGGGCCAGCAACACCAACGTCTGATCTGAGCCCGGGCCCGGGGGCCGTCCCAGTAGGTGAGGGCTGCCCCCAGGGCCTCCGGGTCGAGATTCAGTCGACCTGGTGTCGCCCGCGCACGTCGTGCCGACGACCTGCCCGATAATGAAGAACAGTTAAGAATTATGTAAGTACCGTCAAGTTTGAGAATTCGATTCGACCATTTCTCCATCAATTCTTTGGTGCTAGAGTGCGAAGATGTTCAGACGAGCGGCTCGACTCTCGGCGCTCATTTCTGTGGCGATTGCTTTGCTTCTCACCGTGGGAGTGCAGTCGGCTCAGGCCGAGGGTCCAGTCGATCTCCAGGCTCGCACGGGTCTCGACATCTCGTGGCCGCAGTGCGGTGCACCGCTGCCCGGCGGCATGTCCTACGCCATCGTCGGCGTGAACGGCGGCACGGCGGCCTCGACGAACCCCTGCTTGGCTGAACAGTTGTCTTGGGCCGAGACGAGCACCACGGGCGTCGATCCCAACCGCCCGCGGATCCAGCTCTACGTCAACACCGCCAATCCCGGTGAGGTGCTCGAAGAGTACGGCGTGACCACGTGGCCGATCACCAACCTCGACAGCCGGGGCCTGGACTCGTCCCAGAGCGCCGACGAGGCGCACCGTAATCCCTACGGTCTCTGTGCACAGACGTTGGGGAACTACCGGGGGTTCACCAACGACCTGGCCTGCTCCTGGCAATACGGCTGGAACCGAGCCGTCGAGGCCGTGGACCAGCGCTTCGCGCCAGCGGCCCGGGCGTCCGGGGTCAGTGACAGAGCCGCGGACTACACCTGGTGGTTGGACGTTGAGACGATGAACTCTTGGCAGCTGGCCGACGCGGACGCTTACGCCAGGAACACCGCCTCGATCGAAGGCATGAAACAGTTCTACGTGGCTGAGGGCGCCGCCGACGTGGGCCTTTACTCGACCAATTTCCAATGGGATCAGATCGTGGGAAACACGCTGAGCTTCCCCAACCCGGATCAGCCCACGACGGGGGGCAATCTCAAAGGCCTGAAGAGCTGGATGGCCGGCGCCCAGAGCGCCGACGGCGCCGCATTCCGGTGTCTGTCCCTGGTCGGCCTGACCGGCGGACCGGTCGCGATGAATCAATACATCGCCGACGACCTGGATTACAACTACAGCTGCACCTGATTCAGACGTGGTGCAACTCCTGTCGATCTCATCGAGGACGCGACGTCGTTTCGCGCGGGGTCGGACTGCGGCCGCCTCCAACGGCCGCGGTATTGGCTGAGGGAAATTGTCGGGGGTGCCTGCGATGGGGCTGACGTCGACCGACTGGATCTGGTCGACCAGCACGCGCGTCGCTCGACCC
>JBPCRP010000112.1:0-18159 GCA_050996715.1 Propionibacteriaceae bacterium | reverse complement strand
GGGTTGGTGGTTGTCGGGCCGGACCCGCTGCTTACCCGCCGCGCGAGCAGTTGGGCCTGGGTGCTGAGCGGTGTGGGCGGGGTGCGCAGCTCGTGGCCGGCGTCGGCCACGAACCGCCGCTGGAGCTCCAGGGCCCGGGCCATCGGACGCACCGCCCGGCGGGCCAGCAGGGCGGCGGCGACGGTGGCGAGCAGCAGACCGGCCCCGCCCGCCACGGTGAGGGCACCGAGGATCCGCTCACGTTCCTGGTGCTGCTCGAAGCCACTGGCGAACACCTGGACGACGTCGCCGCCACGGGTGAGGGTCAACACGTCGTACGCACCGGTCGCCAGGTGGACGGTCCGGCGGTCGGCCGACCCTGTGGTGGCTACCTGCCGCATCAGCGCCTGGTCGGGTAGTCCGGGCGGCAGCTGCGGCGACATCCGCAGACCCCGCCCGTCCCATACCGCGAACTTCACCCCACCCCGAGGCTGAGTCAGGTCGTGATCCCGGTCGCGATCGACGCCGCCGCCCAGTCCGGCCGTGATGGCAGCGTCGGTCAGCGTCTGAGACATCTGCTCGTCCTGGCTACGAACGACGGAAACGAAGACCACCGTTCCGACCACCACCAGGCACACCATCAGCAGCGCCGCCGTCTGCAGACCGATCCGCCAGGCGGTACGCCGGAGATCGGTCTCCAAGGCACCCCTCGTCCGCCCACCCACGGTGACTAGTCCGTGCCGAGCTGGTAACCGAGACCGCGGACCGTCCGGATGACATCGCGGGAGAGCGTGCGTCGCAGAGAGTGCACGTAGGTATCGACGACGCCGACGTCGTCGGCGTCGGGAAAGACCTCGGCCACCAGCTCAACGCGGCTAAACACCCGACGCGGACGGCGAGCCAGCACCGCCAACAGGTCGCACTCCCGCTCCGAGAGGTATCGGGCCTCGCCCGGAGCGACCTCGACGGTCCGTGACGACACCACCAGCCGCCCACCGGGCACCCGGAGATGGTCAGTCTGGTCGCTGTGCCGGCGGAGCAGCGCCCGGATCCGGGCCAACAGCTCGTCGATGTCGAAGGGTTTAGCCAGGTAGTCCTCGGCGCCGGCGTCCAGACCGTCGACGCGATCACGGGTCAACCCGAGCGCCGACAGCACCAGCACCGGGACCACGACCCCACGCGCCCGCAGCCGTCCCAGCAGGTCCAAACCCTCGATCGCCGGCAACCCCCGGTCCAGCACGATCACGTCGTAGGACCGGCTCAGGCCGAGATGCAGGCCCGCCTGGCCGTCGCCGGCGACCTCGACGTCGTAGCCGGCCGTGCGCAGGATCTCTTCGAGCATGTCCGCGAGCGACCGGTCGTCCTCCACGAGCAGCACCCGGATCTCTGGCGTCGGGTCGAGCCCCGACCTCACCGTCCGCGCCCGCTCATCAGCCACCTGCTCAGGATGCCTCAGCCCACCCCGGACCACGCGGCGGTCGCACCGCTGTGCCCGATCCGGACCACCTCGACCAGGGTCAGCACCGCACCGACGACGACCACCACCCCCACGACGACGGTGAGCCACCGCGGGAAGGTCCACAGACCAGGCCGGGTGGAGGTGAGGTGGATCCAGAACGACCCGGCCGCGCCGACCAGCAGCACGATCACCCAGGGGAGCAGGCCGTCGGCGAGATGGGTGTGCGCCTCGATCAGGGCCGACCGCGGGAGAGCGTGCTGGAGGGACTCGCCGGAGGACGTGGTGATCGGGACGAGGACGACGGCGAGCACGGCGGCCGCCAACGGCCCCCACGACGCCCAGCGACCGAACCGCGGCCAGAACGTCGCGAGCAGGACCGCGAGGGCGGCCGCGGGGACCACGACCACCGTCGCGTGCACGATGAGTGGGTGCAGAGGGAGTCCGAAGACGGTCACGCATGCTCCTGAGTTGGGGACGCCCCAGCATCACCACAGATGATCAGAGTTTTCTTAGGACACCGGGCGCCGAAGCCACGACGCCGCTCCGTGCTCCGTGGTCCGTGCTCGGTGAGCATCGTCAGGACGTCTCATCGGGGACTAAGAATCCTGGGCTTCACTTTCTCACGAGGCTGCTGGGACAGCGGGCCTCGGCTCCACCGAGAGGATGCCCATGACCACCGACCCCACCGCCGGCCCAACCGGGCGACCGAGGTGACCGCGGTGGTGAGCGGGCCGAGCACGGTCGCCGCTGGTCCCCAGCGCTTCGACGCACACGACCGGCGTGACCGGGGCGTCCGTTTCGGCGCGACGCTGCTGCTCTGGGCGGGCCTGCTGCTGGTCACCTACTGGTGGGACGCGGACGGCGGTGTCACCGACCTGGCGCAATGGGACTCGGGGCTGACGTCGGCCGGCCGGGTGACCGGTCTGTGGTCGGCCGACCTGCTGCTGGTCCAGGTGCTGCTGATGGCTCGGCTGCCCCCGCTGGAGCATGCGTTCGGCCGGGACCGGCTGACTCGGATCCACCGCGTCGTCGGCTTCTTGTCCGTCGATCTGATGGTCGTCCACATCGTGGCGATCATCGCGGGTTACGCCGGCGCCGACTGGCGTCGGGTCCCGGCGACGACGTGGGGCCTGATGACGACGTACGGCGGAGTCCTGCTCGCCGTCGCCGGCACGGCCGCGCTGCTCATGATCGTGGTCACCAGCGTGAAGGTGGCTCGCCGCCGGCTGCGGTACGAATCCTGGCATCTCCTGCACCTCTACGCCTACCTGGGCGTGGGTCTTGCTCTGCCGCACCAGCTGTGGACCGGTGCGGAGTTCCTGCGGTCGCCCGGCGCCACGTTCTACTGGTGGTCCCTGTGGATCGCGGCGGCCGGCACCATCGTCATCTGGCGGCTGGCCCTGCCCCTGGCCCGCAGCGCGCGCCATGGGCTGCGGGTGACCTCGGTCGTCCGCGAGTCCTCCGACGTGGTGTCGGTCTATCTCACCGGTCGACGCCTGGACCGGCTACCGCTCCGCGCCGGTCAGTTCCTCAACGTCCGTTTCCTCGCCGGTTCCGGCTGGAGCCGCAGCAACCCGTTCTCGCTGTCCGCCGCACCCGACGGCCGAAGCCTGCGCATCACCGCCAAGGCGTTGGGGGCGGGCAGTGCCCGGTTGGCCCACCTGCAGCCCGGGACCCGGGTGCTGATCGAGGGTCCGTACGGGCGGCTCAGCGACCGCGCACGAACCCGTCCCCGGGTGCTCCTGGCGGGTGCCGGCGTCGGCATCACACCCATTCGAGCCCTCGCCGAAGGACTGCGCTACCACCCCGGGGATGCGGTGCTGCTGCAGCGCTACACCGCCGAACCGCTGTTCGAGCCCGAGCTGCAGCGGCTGCGCACCGAGCACGGCCTCCAGGTGATCGGCCTGCCCGGCCCCCGCACGACCTCGGATTCGGTGCTCGGACCCGCCGCCGGCGGCGACGAGCTCCGCGCCCTGCGCGCCTGGGTGCCTGACGTCGCCGAACGCGACGTCTTCCTGTGCGGGCCGGCCGTCTGGACCAGCAGGTTCGAGCAGCTGCTCACCGCTGCCGGCGTACCCCGTGACTGTATCCACACCGAAAGCTTCGGATGGTGATCTTGTGCGCCGCATCGTGATCTGGTTCGCCTCGACCGTGACGGTGGTGGTCCTCCTGTTCGCTTACCACACCTCGACGAACTCCCCCGCCCCGACCGCGGCGGCCAGCGCGGGGACGGCCACCGGCCCGTTGAACTCACCCACCGGCTCTGCCTCCAGCACCCCGAGTGCCACGCCGACCACGTCCGCGAACCCGTCCACGAGGACACCGCCGTCGGACCCCACGGCCTACACCGGCAGCGTCGCGCAGACCCGCTGGGGGCCGGTCCAGGTGAAGATCACCGTCAGCGCCGGCAAGATCACCGCGGTCGACGTGCCCCAGTACCCCGACGGCAACCCCAGGGACCAGCAGATCAACGACTACGCGATACCGATCCTGGTCCAGGACACCATCGACGCCCAGAGCACGAAGATCGACATGATCAGCGGGGCGACGGTGACCAGCGACGGTTACGTGCAGTCGTTGCAGTCCGCGCTCGACGAGGCCGGGATCTGAACGCCACCGTGGATCCGGCCACCGACATCGCCGGAGATCAGGTTCGACGCTACGTCGCGCACGTGATGGGGATGCCGATCAGCCTCGCGCTCCGCGGTCGGGAGGCGGACGCTGCGGCCGGCCGGAGTGCGTGGGACGCGGTGATCACCGAGCTGCAGGAGATCGACCTGATCTTCAGCACCTACCGCGACGACTCGGTGATCTCCCGGCTCGGCCGGGGTGAGCTCGAGCTGCGGGACTGCCCGCCGGAGGTGGCCGAGGTCCTCACCCTCGGCGAGCAGGCCGAGGAGCAGTCCGGTGGCGCGTTCTCGGTGCGGCTCCCGCTCGACCCCCGCCGGCCCGACGGCCCCCGTCGGCTGGACCCGACCGGCGTGGTGAAGGGCTGGGCCGCCGAACGCGCCGCTCGCCACCTGACCGCCGTGCCCGACACCGACTTCTGCCTCTCCGCCGGTGGCGATGTCGTGTGCCGCACCTCCTCGCGACGCGAGCCGTGGCGGATCGGGATCGAGGACCCGCACGACCCGAGCCGGGTGATCGCCGTCGTCCCGATCCGCACCGGGGCCGTCGCGACCTCGGGCACCGCGCGTCGCGGTGCCCACCTCATCGACGCGCGGAACGGCCAACCGGCCTTGGGAGTGGCCCAGGTGAGCGTCGTCGGCCCGTCGCCCACCTGGGCCGACCTCGACGCCACCGCCGCCTGTGCCCAAGGTTCCGGGGCCCCTGACTGGCTGCGGGCCCGGCCCATCCGAAGCGCTGTGGTCGTGGCCCCCGACGGCACGATCGACCTGGTTGTCCCCCGCCGTCTCGGCACCGTCCCTGCTCGAACGCTCCACCCAGACCTTCACCCGGATCATCACCCAGCAACGAAAAGACCCCCATCATGAGGCCTCACGAGTTCCACGACGGCGCCGCCGCATTCCCGGTCTTCGGCAGCATCGCCGTGGTGATCATGCTGCTGGTCGTCGCGGCCCTGTGGTATCTCTGGCGCCAGGGCGGCTCGTGCTCCCCGACCTCGGCCGTTCCCGCGCGCCGCCGGAGCCGTACGGCAGGACGGCTATGATCTTCTGGACTTGGCCGTGAAAAGGATGCACCCTGATCGTTGCCTGCGTGTTTACACGGTATACAGTCTCGAGTACGAAGGCGCAATGCACCCCGGATTGCTCCAGCCCGATCAGCCCTGTGACTCACCGCCGTGTCTCGGGCGCCTGACGGGGATGCGTCGCCCGTGGAATCCAGAGGAACTCGAATGACCCGCACCCCGCCTTTCCTGCCGGGCGACGACTCGTCCCCTGGGGGAGGGACATCGGTCATCGAACCCACGTGGGCGGCTATGGCCGCCTCGAAAACCACACGAGTCCGGCTGCATTCCGCGCTGGTGGACGTAGCCGATCGTGCCGTGACCGCGGTGGCCCCGGCGGCAGATGGGGCTGGGGTCACCCTCATCGCTGACGGTGTTGTCCTGATGACCGCCGCCTCGGCGCCGTTCGTGATCGAGGTCGACGCCCTGCAGTACGGCAGGGGCGAAGGGCCGTGCATCACCGCGGCGGCGGAGAACCGGATCGTGCACACCGGCCAGTTCGGTGCCGGAGAACGGCGCTGGCCGAGGTTCGGCTCCGACATCGCGTCGTTGGGTGTCCACAGCGTCGCGTCTTTTCCGCTCTGCGTGGACGACGACGTGATCGGGTCGATCAACATGTACGCGTTCGCGGCCGACGCGTTCGACTCGGTGAGCATCGAGGTGGGCCGGCAGATCTCGGGACCGTTGGCGATCGCGGTCAACCACGCCCAGCTCCTCGCGACCACCCAGCTCCTCGGCGTCCAGCTCGGAGGTGCTCTCGAGGATCGAGCCGTGATCGACTCGGCCGTGGGGGTCTTGATGTTCCGAGGCGGGATCGACGCCGAACAGGCGGGTCGACACCTCCGCGACATCGCCGAGATGCAACATTTGGAGCTGGCTTCGGTAGCTCAGGTCATCGTCACCGATGCACTGGTATGGACCCGTGATGCCGATGCCAGCCCGTCCGCATGACCACTCCCACGTTTCGCAGCGGCGCCACCATCGTCGAGCCGATCTCAGCCGCGCTCGCCGGCGATCTCGACCACTTGCTGGCCGACCTCCCGCGGAACCGGTTCGACGTGCCACCGACCGTCACGGCGCTGCGTCGGGACGCGAGAACGGCCGTCGGGTCCTTCCTGGGCTTCCTGGTCACCGTGGCGACCAACGTCGATGTGTGCGTCACCATCACCCAGGTCGATCATGATCTCGAACCCGGCGAGGTCAAGTCATCCCTGCGGCTGGACCTTCCCCACCAGGCCCCGGATCGGGCCCCGTCGGTCGTGACGCTTTTCGCGGCACGGGTCGGCGCCCTGGTCGACCTCGCTGCGGACCTCGCTGTCGCTCTCCACGTCCCTTACGAGGCGGTCGTGCTCGATGCAGACCTTCCTGGGTCGACGGTCCGTGCCGGCGTGACGGGGCTGCGTGAGTTCGACGTCGTCCAGCAGGCGATCGGCGTCCTCGTCGCGCAAGGCCGTACCGTTCGGGACGCCCGGTACGACCTTGCTCACCGCGGGGCGCCTTACGAGGCTGCGCTTCGGGTCCTCGACGACGTCCGCGGATAGGGCTGCCGCGTGAGCAGGGCCTCGACGGCGCCGGCCCGATGCTGTTCATCCTTGCCGAGCGCGACTACTGTCGTCACCAGACGGTCGAAGCACGCCAGATCGGTTGCGTTCGAGCGGCGCATCAATCTCGACCGATATCTCCGACCCGGAGATCCCCCGGCCACCCCGGGGTCGTCCCGAGCTCACGTCCCACCCTCCGACCACCCTCGGCCTTTCGCCCGCCCTTATCACCATCCTCGGCCTTCCGGCCACCATCATCAGGAGTCTTACCTATGAATCCTCGCCCCCGCGCACGCCGAACCGCTGCCCTCGTCCTCACGCTCGGCGCACTGCCCTTGACGGTCGTCGCCTGTGGTTCCTCGAGCCCCGGTAGCGCCCCGTCGAGCTCGACCTCGGCGCCTGCTCCCAGCACCTCTGCCACCACCAGCTCAGCCCCTGGCGGCGCTAGCGCGAGCCCGTCGGCCACCGACTCGGCCGCGACCAGCGCATCGGCAACCCCGTCCACCGGAGGGGCATCGGCACCCTTCGGCCCAGGCTGTTCCAAGATTCCCACGGTCGGCAAGGGCTCCTTCGACGGCATGTCGACCGCCGGTGTCGCCACCGCGGCCAGCAACAACCCCTTGCTGTCCACTCTTGTCACCGCGGTCAAGAAGGCCGGGCTCGTCGACACCTTGAACACGACCCAGAACATCACCGTGTTCGCCCCCGACAACACTGCCTTCGCCGCCGTGAACAAGACCGACCTGACCAAGCTCTTGGCCAACAAGTCCCAGCTGACCAAGACTCTGACCACGCACGTGGTCAAGGGCCGCCTCGCTCCCGACCAGCTCGCCGGGACTCACAAGACCCTCAGTGGCTCGACGATCACCATCACCGGATCGGGCACAGACTTCACGGTAAACGGGAACGCGCACGTCGTCTGCGGCAACGTCCAGACCGCCAACGCGACGGTCTACATCATCGACCACGTGCTCTCCCCCAGCTGAGCCGCAGCTCGACCGGGCCCCTTGAACGCGGCGGCCGGTGGGTTCGCCCGCCGGTGCGCCGACACGATGACGGGTTCGGCGGCTCGGTCGAGGTGAGCCCGGGCGGCTCGTGCGGCGCGGCTGTGATGATCTCGCGGCTGTGATGATCTCTAGGTAAGGTTCGACAGGGCCGCCGCCACGGCGAATCCGAGCACGGTGGCCAACCCGGCCTTGTTGCCGGCCTTTCGGGTGGCCTCGGGGATCATCGAGTCGACCAGCATCACCAGAAGTGCGCCGGCGGCGAAGGCGTCGATGCCCGCTTTGAGTGCTCCGCCGGCGAGGTCGGCGAGGGCATAACCACCGAGCGTGGCCGCGGCGCAGATGATCGAGACCCCGGCCCACAGACCGATCACCAGTCGACGGGACTTGCCGTTCGACTTCATGTCGCTGGCCGACCCGATCGACTCCGGCAGGTTGGACACGAAGATGGCGATCAACAAGGCCACGCTCACCCCGTGTCCGGCGGCGATCCCGATGCCGAGCACAGCCTGCTCGGGGATGCCGTCGAGAAGCGCACCGGCCGCCAGCGGCAGGCCTCCGGCACCGCCGCCTCGGCCCCCGATCTTGTCCACGGCACGGTCAGCGGCAAAGAAGGCGAGGGCACCGACCGCGAGCCCGGCCGCGACGGACCACGGGCCGCCGATCCGCAGTCCCTCCTGGGCCAGTTCGAACGCAACGCTGGAGATCAAGGCCCCCGCACCGAAGGCCAGGACCGCCCCCACCAGCCCTGACCGCCAGCTGCGGGCCAAGGCCAGCAGTGCGCCGATGATCAGCGAGGATGCCGCCACCGAACCCCAGCCGAGCGCAGTCAGCACGTCACCCTCCACCAATCGCTGGTCTTCCCGGAGCAGCACTCTACTGCTACGCTGTTTACGCTGTATATCGCAGTCATCTGGAGTCTGGATGCGCCGACTCGTTCTCAGTGCACCCTGCAGAGTACTTATAACCCAGCCTCAGAAATCGCCGAGCGCACCCACCATGGCTCGATCATGACGCTGGGCCGACCGCCATCTACAGCGACCTGACACCCGGTCCTCGGGTGCCGAGACCATCTTGACAGGAGACTCATGACCATCACCACCGAGCAGATCCAGAGCCTGACCGGCAACGTCTACTCCCAAAGCTCTGACAAGATCGGCAGTATCGGCCAGATCTACCTCGACGACACCTCGGGTGAGCCGACCTGGGTGACCGTGAAGACCGGCCTGTTCGGCACCGCCGAGACTTTTGCCCCGCTCGAAGGCGCGACCGTCGAGGGCAACGATCTGCACCTGGACTTCGCCGAGGACAAGGTCAAGAACGCCCCTCGGGTCGACGCCGACGGCTCCATCACCCCGCAGGAAGAGGACCACCTCTACACCTACTACGGACTTGCCGACGGTCACGACGACGCCCACATCGATGACGCCCACGATGACCGTACCGAGACGACAGACAACGATTCGGCAGCTCCGGTGGTCGTCGGCACCAGCACCGATGACCGTGGTGAGGTCGCCGAGGTCCCCACCGAGGCGCAAGATCTGTCCGAGGCCGGCCGCGACCGTTCCGACGTGTCCGACCAGACCGTCGACCGCGACACGTCCGGGCCGACGACCGATGACGCCTTGACCCGCTCCGAAGAGCGTCTCGACGTCGGGACCGCGACCCGCGAGTCCGGCCGTGCCCGGCTGCGTAAGTACGTCACCACCGAGAACGCCACCCAGACCGTTCCGGTCAGCCACGAAGAGGTCACGCTCGAACGCGAGCCCATCACCGACGCCGACCACGACGCCTCCCCGTCCGGTCCCGCCATCGGCGAGGAAGAGCACGAAATCGTCCTCCACGAAGAGGTCCCCGTCGTGGACAAGGACGTCGTCGCCGTCGAGCGCGTCAAGCTCGGCAAGGAAACCGTCACCGAGGACGCCACCGTCTCCGAGGAGATCCGCACGGAAAACGTCGAAATAGTCGACCCCGACGACACCTCCGGCCAGCGCTAGTTCTGGCCGAGTCCGGGCATCTCCCCTGACCTAAGGAGCTCTATGAGTACCGCCATCAACCCGCCGGACAAGCAGCGGGATGTCAGCAATCCCCCGTCAGGGCAGCGGGTCGTCAGCCCTCCGGTTGCCGCCGAGCGACGCCTCGACAACAAGGAGATCGTCCGCCGGCAGAAGGAACGCTTCGGCGGGATGAAGTTCGGCGCCTGCTTCTTTGGCTGGCTCACCGCCACCGGCACCGCCGTGCTGCTGACCGCGCTGCTCGGGGCGGCCGGAGCTGCCTTCGGCTTCAGCCAGAACATCACCACCGACCAGGCTGCTCAGAACGCCCAGACGATCGGACTGGTCGGCGGCATCGTCTTGCTGGTCGTGGTCCTCCTCGCCTACTTCTGCGGGGGCTACGTCGCCGGCCGGATGGCCCGCTTCAACGGGCTCAAGCAAGGCCTCGGGGTCTGGCTCTGGGCCCTCGTCGTCGCCGTTGTGGTCGCTGTGCTCGGCCTCATCGCCGGCTCGCAGTTCAACGTGTTGTCGAACCTGAACGGGGTCCCGCGGATCCCGGTCAACGAAGGCACCTTGTCCACCGGAGGCATCATCACCGCCGTCGCCATCGTGCTCGTCGCCCTGATCGGCGCCCTGCTCGGAGGACTCGCCGGGATGCGGTTCCACCGCCGCGTTGACCGCGCCGACCTCACCGTCGACGCCGACCGAACCCGTACCTGACCTCACGGCCGGGCCGGTAGTCCGGCGGAGACGGTGTCACAGAAACCGGTGACATCACTCGGGCGGGTCCGAGGGCAACCTCGGGCCCGCCCGAGTCATGTTCGGTGCCCGCACGCCCCGCACGCCGCACGCCTGCACGCCCGCCTCCGCGCGTTGCATCCCTACGAGCAAAGGCCTTCAGCTGTGCCGAGCACGCCCTCGACCACCACCTCAGACCACTCCCCGCCGTTCTTCGGCATCGTCGTCGTCGCCTCGCTCGTGGTCGCGGCCGCCGGTCTCAAGACCGTGTCCAGCATCGTGGGACCGGTGTTCCTGGTGCTCACCCTGGCGATCACCGTGCACCCGTTCCGGACCTGGATGCGACGTCACCGGGTGCCGGCGGCGCTGTCGACTATCGCGGCGCTGATCAGCGTCTATCTCCTGCTGCTTGTCGTCTTGGGCTCCGTGGTGTGGTCACTGACCAGACTGGCCACGGCGTTGCTCGACTACCAGGGCGAGTTCACCCAGCTGTACACCGCCGTACTCGACCGCGCGTCTCAGCTCGGCCTGAGCCGAGGGATGCTCGAGAACGCCGTTTCCTCGGTTCAGCTCTCCAACTTCGCCGGCGTCGCCCAGACGCTGCTGAACGGGGTAACCAGCGGCCTGTCGTTGCTGGCCCTGATGCTGGCCACCGTGGCCTTTGTCGTGGTGGACGGTGCCGGGTTCGCCAAGCGACTCTCCGCACTCCGCGCCTACCGGCCGCACGTGGCTGCCGCTTTCGACGAGTTCGCCACCAGCGTGCGGCAGTACTGGATCGTCACGACCATCTTCGGGCTGATCGTCGCCATCTTGGACACCGCCGCCCTGGCCGTCATCGGCGTCCCCCTCGCGCTGACCTGGGGCCTGCTCGCGTTCGTCACCAACTACATCCCCAACATCGGCTTCCTGCTGGGCCTGGTGCCACCGACCCTGATCGCGTTGCTGGACAGCGGTTGGGGGTCGGCCGTGGTCGTCCTGATCGTCTACGTCGCTCTCAACGTCGTCATCCAGGGTCTGGTCCAACCACGCTTCACCGGTGACGCCGTCGGAATCACCGGGACCGTGGCGTTCTTGTCGTTGATCTTCTGGGCGTTCCTCCTCGGCGCTCTCGGGGCCTTGCTCGCCGTACCAGCCACTTTGTTCGTCAAGCTTCTGCTGGTCGACCACGCGCCCGCCGGCCGCTGGCTCGGCGCCATCGTCAACTCCAAGGTCCCGGATCCGGATGCGGCCGATGGGTGACACCGGTTCGGCCGGACGGCTCAGCGGTCTACGGTGCGGTGCAAGACGTCGAACCCACCGTCGTGACCCCTAGGGTTCACGGTGTCCTATAGAGGCGTGACTACTCACCGCGCGACCACCAACCCCCCGTCCTCCACCCGGTTCGGCCGGCCCCATCTGCTTCGAGCCGGGCGATCCGCCCTAGCGGTACTGCTGCTGCTGGTCGTGGCCGGCTGCGGTACGACCCAGCCCGTCGGCCCGGTGCCGGGGGGAGCAGTCGTCCCGGCTGCCCCCTCGGACACCCCGTCGGCGACACCAGGGTTGAAGCTGAACATCTCCATCGACAGCTCGACGGTGAGCCCCTCGGGAGACAAGATCGCGATCCACGCCGACGAGAGCGTCGTCCTGGTGACCAGGTCCGATCACGACGTCACGCTCAAGGTGCAGGGCGCCGGGATCGACAAGACGGTGTTTGTCGACCGCATGACCACGATCACCACAGCCTTCGTGGTGGCGCAGTCCGGCACCGTGACCATTACCTCCAGCAGCCCCGCGGCCACCATCGCCGAGCTGACCGTTAGCTGAGCGCTACCTGACCGGTCGACACGGAGGTGCCACGGCGTCCGGCAGAAGACCTGACGGGCATCCGTGCGACTCGCCGACAGGTGGTTCGACTCAGTCGTCGGCGGGTCGGGCGAAGCGGGGGACGTCGGTGAGCACGCTGATCGTGCCGTCGCTCTCCAGCACCAGCCCCTGCACGTCGTCGAGGTCGGCGTAGCCTTGACTGCGCGCGGCCTGGCGCAGTTCGCTCTCGCTCACCCGAGCCCGACGCATCGCGTCCACCAGGAACTCGTTGCGGTAGAGCAGCGCCGGCTCGGACTTGACCAGACGCTCGACCCGGGAGCTCCGAGACACCAGCCAGGCCACGCCGAACTGCAGGGCCACCAGGAGCCCCATCGCCACCACTCCCTCGGCCAGGGCCACGTCCTTGGACAGCAGCACCGTCGACAGCGTCGACCCGAGCGCGATCGTCACCACGAAGTCGAAGGCGTTGAGCTTGGCCAACGTGCGCTTGCCCGAGATCTTCAGCAGGACAAGCAGAGCGACGTAGGAGGCAGTCCCGACCACCACGACCCGCAGCAGACCGGTGAAACCGTCGAAGAACATGGGCGACATGAAGAATACCGATCTGCAGGAGGGCCGAACGTGCGGAGATGACGCCGACGGGTCGAACGCTAGCCCGTCGGACCAGCGAGGCGGTCTCTCCTTACCCGACCGCGGCCGGAGCCGGACCCGAAGCAGGTAGATCGACCCTGGCGAGGAAACAGACGCCCCAGGATCCGGGCCAGCGTGGCTAAGCCCACCCAGCCTCACCTCACACCGCGAAGGCCCTTCGGGTGGCCTTGATCACCGCACCGCTGCTCGCGGCCCCGGCGACTCCGCCGACCGCCGCACCGGCACCGAACGGCAGCAGCCTGGCCAGCGCCAGCACGCCCTGCTGAACGCCGTAAGCCCTGAAGAACCGGCCCCGCAGCTCCCGGTTGACCTGCTTGATCACCTTCTGGGGCGCGCCGTGGGCTACCAGTGCGCCCCAGTGCTCGTCGCTGTTCCCCAGCACCTTCTCCACGACCTGCTGTCCGGTCTGCCCGAGGAGGACGGCCATCAGCAGCACCCGGCGACGGTCGACGTCGTCGACCTCCACCCCGGTCGCCTCGGCGTAGGACAACACGTACAGCATTGTCGCCTCGAGGGTGGCGACAGCCTGGCCGCCGGTCAGGACCACGCTGGCGGCGGTTCCCAGCCCGGGGACGATGGCCGCCGCACCGACCGCGGCTCCCGACCCCGTGACCGCGAGGCGGTACTGCCGGTCGAGCCGCCTGAGGAGGGCGTTACCGGTCTTGCCGGCACCGAAATGCTCGACGTGTCGCCGCGCCAGGCCGGAATTCATCGACACGACCCGGTTCAGGGCCTTCTCCAGCACACCGTCCCGGTCGTCCGCGTCGTCGTCGGTTCCATCGGGGGTGCCCGGGGTGTCGGCCACAGGATCGTCCTCTGCTCGGCGGAAACCCGGTGGGGCTTCTCTGCCGCGTACCGTACGACATTTCCGCAGCCATCTCGTCGTGAGGAGGAACCTCGCCGATGCCGTAGGCTCGCTACCGCTGTCACTCCAGTCGTACTGGGACGGCGTTGCCGTGCTCACGCCGCGACGTTCGAGGTCGACGCCAGTTCTCGGATCACCAGGCCCAACCCGGCGACCAAGACCCAGAAGCGGACGTGCCCGATGGATCTTGTGACCACCTCCGCCCAGGACAGGACCACCCGCCGATGAAGATCTCCGCTCGCAGCGCCCTGCGCTCGGTTCACGACGCCGTCCGGACCCAGCTGTGGCCGCTACCCATCTTCGGGGTGGTGCTCGCCGTCGTTCTCGGGGTGCTCATCCCGCGACTCGACGTGTTGGTCTCCTCCCTGCTCCCCGGCTGGACAGACACCTTCATCTTCAACGGGGACCCCGGCGCCGCCCGCACGGTGCTCGACGCCGTCGCCAGCTCGTTGATCACCGTCACCTCGTTGACCTTCTCGCTGACCGTGGTCACGCTGCAGTTGGCCAGCAGCCAGTTCTCCCCCCGCCTGCTGCGGACCTTCACCCAAGACATCTTCGTCCAGGTCACCTTGGCGGTGTTCCTATCGACGTTCACGTTCTCTCTCACCGTGCTCCGGGCGGTCCGCTCCGCGAGCGACGGCGGGAGCCAATTCGTCCCCCGCCTCGCGGTGACCATGTCGTTCCTGCTGGCCATCGCCAGCGTCGTGTGCCTGGTGCTCTTCCTGGCCCATCTCACCCGCCAGATCCGGGTCGATACGATGCTGCAAAACGCCCACCGCGACGCGAGCGGGACGCTCACCACCAACCTGGAACCCCGCGAGGGCACCTCGCCCTCCGTCGGCGCGGTCGAGCGGCCGCCGGCCGACGCCGAGATCGTGTGGGCGTGGGAGTCGGGTTTCCTGCTCCGGGTCGACCAAGGGGAGCTCCGCGACGCCGCTCGGGACGCCGGACTCACCGTGCGGGTCCAGCGTCACCCCGGGGACTTCGTCGTCGACGGCACCCCGCTCGGCTCGACCTGGGCCCCACCGGATCACCCGGTGTCGGACGAGGCCCGCGCGAAGTTCGACAAGAAGGTGCGCACCTCGATCCACGTCGGGCCAGAACGAACCGCCGCCCAGGACGTGGGCTACGGGCTGCGCCAGCTCGTCGACGTCACGAACAAGGCCCTGTCCCCGGGGATCAACGACCCGACCACCGCGATCCACTCCCTCGGCCACATCGCGGCCCTGCTCGCCGAGCTGGCTGGCCGCCGC
Source organism: Propionibacteriaceae bacterium (assembly GCA_050996715.1). GTDB lineage: Bacteria > Actinomycetota > Actinomycetes > Propionibacteriales > Propionibacteriaceae > Microlunatus. The sequence goes on along the minus strand of JBPCRP010000112.1, from coordinate 3,184 downwards.
CTCGGGCCGCTCGTCCTCCGCGACGACGACCAAGTCGCTCGCGTGATCATCGACCGACCCGACTTCGCGCACTACCTCGACCTGGCGATGACCCAACCACGCTCCTACGGCAAGGCGGACTCGCAGGTTCTCAGCCGGCTCTACGAACTGCTCCGCGACGTCGCCTGGCACGCGCACCGTGAGCACGAACAACCGATCATCGACCAGCTGGCACGGCTCCGCTCGACCGCCCACGACCAGGACTTCGACGCCGTCGAGCTCGCCCAGTTCGCCGCGGCCGACCGGGCGGTCCGTGACGTCCTCACCGACCCGCGACGTGGTGTCGGGCAGGATGATGGTCCGTGACGCTCGTACTGCTGTTCGCGATCTGTCTGCTGATCTCGGTGCTGGTCTCCGGGGTGGCGGCCCGGACGGTCCTGTCGACCTCGTTGGTGTTCCTGCTCGCCGGCGCCCTCATCGGCCAGGGGGGTCTGGGACTGGTTCAGCTCAACGCGGACTCCACCATTGTCGGCACCCTGGCCGACCTCGCCCTGTTCACGGTCCTCTTCGTCGACGGTACGGCGCTGCGGACGCTCACCGGTGAAGGGTCCTGGAAACAACCCGCCCGGGCCCTGGGGATCGGGATGCCACTCGCGTTCGGCGGAGTCGCGTTGTTGGCGCACTACGTCGCCGGTTTCGACTGGATCACCGCCATGCTCGTCGGGGCCGTGCTGGCGCCGACCGATCCCGTGTTCGCCTCGGCGATCGTCGGGCGCAAGGACGTACCGGCCCGGCTCCGGCGCCTGCTGAGCGTGGAGAGCGGACTCAACGACGGTCTCGCCCTGCCCGTCGTGGTGATTTTGATCAGTGCCGCCGGCAGCACCACCGGTGAGCACCCTGGGCTCGCGACGGTGGGCCTGGAGCTGCTGGGCGGGCTTGCTCTGGGCGTGATCCTGCCCATCCTCATCCATCTCCTGCTGCAGATTCCCGGTCTCGGCGCTGAACCCCGGCTGCAACCGCTGGGGCCCCTGGCCGTCGGGATCCTGATCTACGCAACCGCCCACATGACGGGGGGCAACGCCTACCTTGCCGCCTTCGCCGGCGGCGCGGCCGTCGCCCGCCTCAACCCCCGCGCCCAGGAGTCCTTCGCCGAGCTCGGGGAGCAGCTCGCGGAGCTCGCCAAGTTCGCGGCCCTGCTGGTGTTCGGTGCGCTGCTCACCCCGCAGCTGGTCTCCAGCATCGGCGTCGGGGGCTGGATCGTCGCCGTGTTGTCGCTGGTGCTGGTCCGGCCCGCCTCGCTCCTGGTCTCGCTGATCGGCAGTCCGCTCGAGCGCCGGGAGCTGTTCGCGGCGGCGTGGTTCGGACCCAAGGGCTTCGCGTCGGTGGTCTACGGGCTGCTGGTGCTGCACTCCGGGATCCCCCAGTCGGTCGATGCCTATGAGCTGATCGCGGTGTGCATCGGGCTCAGCATCATCGCCCACTCCAGCACCGACGTCCCCATCGCCAAGTTGTTCGACGTCGAGGAGTTCGCCGGCGTCCCGGACGACGACCCACCGCCCCCGACGGGCCGGGCCGCGGCGGGCGCCGACCGGGTCGAACCTTAAGGTCGGGTGATGCACGCAGGAGAGATCGTCGAGCCCTACCCGGTGGTCGAGGCCACGACGCCCGCCCTCGTCGCGGCCCGGTTGTTGGCCGAGCAACGCCTCCCGGGGCTGGTCGTCCTTGGCCCCGATGGCCGGCCGACGGCGGTGCTCCCCGCCTCACAGGTGGTCCGAGCCATGGTCCCCGACTACATCCAACGCGACCCGTCACTCGCCCGGGTGGTCGGTGAGAAGGGTGCCGAGAAGATCGTCGACCGGCTCCGTCACCTCACCGTCGCCGATCTCCTGCCACAGCATCCGCAGGAGATCGCCGTGCTCGAGGCCAACGACACCCTCCTCGAGCTGGCGGCGGTGATGGCCCGGCTCCGGAGTCCGCTCTGCGCGGTCGTCGACGGTGGTCGGGTGGTCGGGGTCGTCACGGCCGCCCACCTGATCGAGCTGGTCTGCGGACCGCGGACCTGATGGGAGAGATCTTCAGCTCCCCGCTGACGGTGGTCGCCGTCGTGGTCTTTGTGATCGCGTACGTCCTGATCGCTTCGGACAAGGTCAACCGGGTCGCCGCCGCCCTCGGCGGTGCCGCCGTCGTGCTCGCCTTCGGTGTCGTCGAGTCCGGTGAAGCCTTCTTCTCCGAAGACACCGGTGTCGACTGGAACGTGATCTTCCTGCTCTTCGGGATGATGATCATCGTCGGCATCCTGCGCCATACGGGGGTGTTCGAGTTCGTCGCCATCTGGGCCGCCAAACGAGCTCGCGGTCGCCCCTTCCGGGTGATGACCTTGCTCTGCCTGATCACCGCGGTGGCGTCGATGGCCCTCGACAACGTCACCACCGTGTTGTTGGTCGCGCCGGTCACCCTGCTCGTCTGCGACCGGATCGGGGTTCGGCCCGTCCCGTATCTGATCGCCGAGGCCCTGGCCTCCAACGTCGGTGGGGCGGCGACCTTGATCGGCGACCCGCCGAACCTGATCGTGGCGAGCCGGTCGGGGCTCACGTTCAACGACTTCATCGTCAACATGGGCCCGATCGTGGTCGTCCTGCTCGTGGTCTTCGTCGGCCTGAGCCGGCTGCTGTTCCGCCATGACTTCGTCGCCGACCCCGACCAGGTGGCCGAGGTGATGGAGCTCGACGAGCGGGAGGCGATTCAGGACCGAGGACTGCTCGTCCGCTGCCTGATCGTGCTCGGCCTGGTCCTCGCCGGATTCGCCCTGCGCCCGGTGCTGGGCGTCGAACCGTCGGTGGTCGCTCTGCTCGGCGCGGCTGTGCTGATCGTGGTCAGCCGGATGCGACCGGAGCAGTACCTACGCGACGTCGAGTGGGACGCGCTGCTCTTCTTCGCCGGGCTGTTCATCATGGTGGGTGCCTTGATCAAGACCGGGGTGATCGACCTGCTGGCCCACGGCCTGGCCGACGCCACCGGGGACAGCCCCGGCCGGGCGATGATGCTGCTGCTGTGGGCCTCGGCCGTGCTCTCCGGGATCGTCGACAACATTCCCTACGTCGCCACCGTCGGCCCGGTCGTCGAGCAACTCGTCGCCGACGGTCCGCTCGAGGGTCAGCAGGGACTGTGGTGGGCGCTGCTGCTCGGCGCGGACCTCGGCGGCAAC
>JBPCRP010000108.1:0-9326 GCA_050996715.1 Propionibacteriaceae bacterium | reverse complement strand
TCGGCAACGCCGGTCGACCCGGCGGCGGGATCATGGCGCTCCGCGGACACGCCAGCATCCAGGGCAGCACCGACATCCCCACCCTGTTCAACCTGCTGCCGGGCTACCTGCCGATGCCCAAGGCGGGTGAGCACGACACCCTCGACGACCTGGTCGCCGGGATCGCCAGCCCCGAGCAAAAGGGCTACTGGACCAACGCGCGGGCCTACGCCGTCAGTTTGCTGAAGTCCTGGTGGGGGGACGCGGCGACGGCCGAGAATGACTTCGGTTTCGGCTACCTGCCCCGGCTCACCGGTGATCACAGCACCTATCAGACCGTGATGGACATGCTGCGGGACAAGATCGACGGCTACTTCCTGATCGGGCAGAACCCGGCGGTCGGCTCGGCGCACGCAAAGATGCAGCGGCTGGGACTGGCGCACCTGAAGTGGCTGGTGGTCCGCGACCTCAACCTGATCGAGTCGGCCACCTTTTGGACCGACGCACCGGAGATCGAGACCGGCGAGCTGCGCACCGCCGACATCGACACCGAGGTGTTCTTCTTCCCGGCGGCGAGCCACGTCGAGAAGTCGGGCTCGTTCACCCAGACCCAGCGGCTGCTGCAGTGGCACCACAAGGCGGTCGACCCGCCGGGAGACGCCCAGAGCGACCTGGACTTCTTCTTCCGGCTCGGCCAGAAGGTGCGCCAGCGGCTAGCCGACTCCGAGGACCCGCGGGACCGGGCCGTGCTCGACCCGACCTGGGACTACCCGGTCGACGAGCGCGGCGACGTGTCCGCCGACGCCGTGCTGCGCGAGATCAACGGCACCTACCTCACCGGGGACAAGGCGGGCCAGCCGCTGCCGAGCTACCTCGAGATGGCCGACGACGGGTCGACCGCCGCGGGGTGCTGGATCTACACCGGCGTGTACGCCGACGGCGTGAACCAGTCCGCCCGTCGCAAACCCGGCCAGGAGCAGTCCTGGGTGGCGCCCGAGTGGGGATGGGCGTGGCCCGCCAACCGCCGGATCCTCTACAACCGGGCCTCCGCCGACCCGGACGGCCGACCGTGGAGCGAGCGCAAGGCCTACGTCTGGTGGGACGAGGAGCAGCAGCGCTGGACCGGGCACGACGTCCCCGACTTCGAGCACACCAAGCCCCCGTCCTACGTCCCCCCCGAGGGGGCGACCGGTCCTGCGGCCCTGCGCGGCGACGACCCGTTCGTGATGCAGGCCGACGGGAAGGGGTGGCTCTACGCGCCGTCGGGCCTGCTCGACGGCCCGTTGCCGAGCCACTACGAGCCACAGGAGAGCCCGGTGCCCAACTCGGTCTACCGGCAGCAGGCCAACCCGACCCGGGAGGTGTTCCCGCGCCCGGACAACCTGCAGAACCCTTCGGGCGACGAGCCGGGAGCCGAGGTGTTCCCCTACGTGTTCACCACCTACCGGCTGACCGAGCACCACACCGCCGGTGGGATGAGCCGCTTCCAGCCCTACCTGGCCGAGCTGCAGCCGGAGTTCTTCTGCGAGGTCAGTCCCGAGCTGGCCCGCGAGCGCGGGCTGGAGCACCTGGGCTGGGCGACCGTGGTCAGCGCCCGGTCCGCGATCGAGGCCCGGGTGATGATCACCGAGCGGGTGGTCCCGCTGCGGATGGGGGAGCGTACGGTGCACCAGATCGGTCTGCCCTACCACTGGGGGGTGGGTGACCAGGCCATCGTCAGCGGCGACTCGGCCAACGACCTCTTCGGGGTCACCCTCGACGCCAACGTGCACATCCAGGAGTCGAAGGTGGCTAGCTGCGACATCCGGCCCGGGCGACGTCCCCGCGGCCCGGCGCTGCTCGACCTGGTCGCCGACTACCAGCGGCGGGCCGGCATCACCACGGCCACCGGCAACCAACTCCGGACACCCCCCGAGCTCGCGGGGGTCCACGACGCCGCGCCTCAGCAGCCCGCCCCCCAGCAGCCCGCCCCCCAGCAGCCCGAGGAGACCCCATGAGTTCGCTGCCGTTCTTCGCCGCCGGACCGCAGGGGCCGGCGGTCGACGCCGGTTGGACCGACGCACCGGCCCGCAAGGGGTTCTTCACCGACACCTCGATCTGCATCGGCTGCAAGGCCTGCGAGGTCGCGTGCAAGGAGTGGAACGACGTCCCGCAGGACGGCATCTACGAGCTGCTGGGCAGCTCCTACGACAACACCGGCGCGCTGGGGGCGAGCACCTGGCGGCACGTAGCGTTCATCGAGCAGCGCAAGCCGCTGGGCGGGCAGGAGAGCGGGGTCGTCTCCCCGCCCGCGAGCCCGCAGGTGCTGGCGCCGACGGTCGAGCTGGGGATGCCGTCGTTCCAGCGGCCCGGTGAGGCCACCGGGGCGGAGGACCGCAGCGAGTTCCGCTGGTTGATGTCCTCCGACGTCTGCAAGCACTGCACCGACGCCGCCTGCCTCGACGTGTGCCCGACCGGGTCGCTGTTCCGCACCGAGTTCGGCACGGTGGTGGTGCAGGAGGACATCTGCAACGGTTGCGGTTACTGCGTGCCGGCCTGCCCGTACGGCGTGATCGAGCGCCGCACCGGCGACACCGGCACCAAGAACGTGGACGTGGCCCAGAAGTGCACGCTGTGCTACGACCGGCTGAGCGCCAACCAGACGCCGGCCTGCGCACAGGCCTGCCCGACCCAGTCGATCCAGTTCGGTGACGTGGACGAGCTGCGTGAGCGGGCCGCCGCTCGAGTGCAGACCCTGCACGAGGCCGGGATCATGGACGCGCGGCTCTACGGCGAGAACCCCGATGATGGGGTCGGCGGGGCGGGGGCGTTCTTCCTGCTGCTCGACGAACCCGAGGTGTACGGCCTCCCGCCCGACCCGGTCGTCACCACGGCCGACCTGCCGACGATGTGGAAACGCGCCGGGATGGCGGCCGTCGGGCTGCTGGCCGCGGCCGCGGTGGTCTTCGCCGGCGGCGGGCGGTGAGCGAGACCCCCGGCGTCGACCGCGCCCCCGGGGCCAACGGTACGGGACGCGGCGAGGCTCCCAGCTCGACCATCGGGCGGCAGGCCGTGCCCGGATCGCAGGGGCGACGTCGGGGGCGCGAAGGCCGACGCGGTCGCCGCAGTGAGCAGCCGGTGGTGCCCGACGCCACGTTCACCTCCTACTACGGCCGACCCGTGGTCAAGGCGTCGCCGTGGGAGGCCGACATCCCGGCGTACCTGTTCCTCGGTGGGCTGGCGGCCGGCTCGTCGTTGCTGGGCGCCGGCGCCGATCTGACCGGCCGCCCCACGCTGCGCCGTTCCAGCCGGCTCGTGGCCCTCGGGGCGCTCTCGGTGAGCTTTGCCGCGCTGGTGCACGACCTGGGTCGGCCCGGCCGCTTCGTGAACATGCTGCGGGTGTTCAAGCCGACCTCGCCGATGTCGGTGGGCACCTGGGTCCTGACCGCCTACGCCCCCGGGGTGATGGTGGCGGGGGCCGCCGAGGTCGCCCGGGTGCTGCCGCTCGACCTCGGGTGGGTGGGACGGCTGCTCGACGGGCTGGCCCGCCCGGGCGGCCTGGCCGCGGCCGCGATCGCTCCGGCGGTGGCGTCGTACACCGCGGTGCTGCTGACTGACACCGCCACCCCGGCCTGGCACGACGCCCACCGCGAGCTGCCGTTCGTTTTCGTCGGGTCAGCCGCGGCCGCCGCCGGGGGTCTCGCGATGATCGCCGCCCCGGTGTCGCAGGCCGGTCCGGCCCGCCGGCTCGCCGCCACGGGGGCGGTGACCGAGCTCGCCGTGGCGAGCGTGATGGAGCACTCGATGGGGCTGTCGGCCGAGACGCTGCGTACCGGGGCCCCGGGCCGGCTGATGCGGGCCAGCCGAGTCCTCACGGCGGCCGGCGCCCTCGGTACGGTGCTCGCCGGCCGGAGCCGGACCGTGGCGGTGCTGTCCGGTACGGCGCTGCTGGCCGGGTCGGTGTGCACCCGGTTCGGGATCTTCCACGCCGGGCAGGCGTCGGCGGCGGATCCGAAGTACACCGTCGTCCCGCAACGGGAACGGGTCGAGGCCAACCGGGCTCACCAGGCCCCCCAGACGGACTAGTCCCGACACCCACCAGAACCCCCCCACGTTCCGTCGGGTGCGGAGCATTACTAGGTTGTGCTCATGGTCACAGGGGTTTCGCAACCGGTCGAACTGCCCGTGGTGCTGGTGCTGATGGGGGTCTCGGGCTGCGGCAAGTCGACCGTGGCGGGCCTGCTCGCCGGTCGGCTCGGTTGGGCCTTGGAAGAGGGTGATGACCTGCACCCCCAGGCCAACCAAGACAAGATGGCCTCCGGACATCCGCTGACCGACGAGGACCGCTGGCCCTGGCTCGAGAAGGTCGCTGAGTGGGTGGACGAGCGGCACGACGCCCAGGAGAGCGGCCTGATCACCTGTTCTGCCCTCAAGCGCTCCTACCGCGACGTCATCAACCGCCGCGGCTCCGGGGTCGTCTTCGTCTATCTCGCTGGGTCTCGGGAGATCATCTCGACCCGGCTGCGTGCCCGCCAGGGCCACTACATGCCCAGCAGTCTGCTCGACAGCCAGTTCGCCGACCTCGAAGAGCCTGGGCCCGACGAGCCGGAGGTGCGGATCGACGTCGGTCCGCCGGCGCGGGTCATCGCCGACAACGTGATCGAGACGCTCGGCCTGTGACCCGAGCCGGACCCACTGAGCTACCCGAACTCACTGAGCTACGCGTACCCACTGAGCCACCAGGACAGGGAGCACCATGAACGAGGTGTGGAACAGCCACGACACCCAGGTTCTGATCGTCGCCGCGATCGGCATCGGGATCATCGTCGCGCTGATCGTCGGTCTGAAGCTGCACGCGTTCCTCGCGTTGACCATCGGGGCCCTGTTCGTCGGGATCGCCTCCGGCATCCCCCTGGACAAGGTCACCTCCTCCTACGAGACCGGCGTGGGTGGGGTGCTCGGCTACGTCGGGGTGCTGATCGCGCTGGGGGCGATGCTGGGCAAGCTGCTCGCCGACTCCGGCGGGGCGGACAAGGTGGTCGACACGCTGCTGAAGGGCCGCGCGTCGGTGCTGCCCTGGAAGATGGCGTTGATCGCGGCCATCATCGGCATCCCCATGTTCTTCGAGATCGGTCTGGTGCTGCTGATCCCGATCGTGATGCTGGCCGTGCACCGCTCCAAGGGCCCGGCGATGCGGTTGGGTATCCCTGCCCTGGCCGGGTTGTCGGTGCTGCACGGGTTCATCCCCCCGCACCCCGGCCCGCTCGCCGCGATCGGCATCCTCCACGCCAACGTCGGGGTGACGCTGGCGCTGGGCCTGCTGGTCGCCATTCCCACCGTGGTCGTGGCCGGTCCGCTGTTCGGGATCCTGGCGGCCCGGATGGTGCCGATCGGCGCTTCCGGGGCGGGCTACGCGGTGACGTCGGGCGCCGATGCCGACGAGGACGGGGACGGGCCCGCCCACGGTGGCGAGCGGCGGAGCCAGGACTCCGAGGCGACGTCGAGCCCGTCGTTCGGGATCACCTTGTTCACGCTGCTCTCCCCGCTGGTGTTGATGCTGGCCAAAGCGGCCTCCGACATCTGGCTGGCCAAGGGCAACGGCCTGCGCACCGTGCTGGACTTCGTCGGGGACCCCGTCTTCGCGCTGCTGTTCGCGGTGGTGCTGGCCATGTTCACCTTCGGCACCCGGGTCGGGTTTTCGGCGACCACGCTGACCACCAAGATCGGCGCCAGCCTGCTGCCCATCGTCGGCGTCGTCTTCATCGTCGGTGCCGGTGGTGGCTTCAAGCAGGTGCTCGTGGACGGCGGTACCGGGACCGCGATCGCCAAGATCGCGGTGGCGGCGAACCTGTCGGCCTTGGTGCTCGGCTGGATCGGCGCGATGCTGATCCGCCTGGCCACCGGTTCGGCGACGGTGGCCACGGTGACCGCCGCCGGGATCATCGCTCCGCTCGCCACCGGATTGTCCCCCACCCATCTCGCCCTGACCGTGTTGGCCGTCGGCGCGGGATCGCTGTTCTTCTCCCACCTCAACGACGCCGGATTCTGGCTGGTCAAGGAGTATTTCGGGCTGAGCGTGGGGCAGACGCTGAAGACCTGGTCGGTGATGGAGACCATCGTCTCGGTGATGGGGTTGCTGCTGACCTTCCTGCTGTCGCTGATCATCTAGCGACGCGGCACCAGCGACGCGCACCCCCGCTCGGATCAGCCGACCACGATCGCGTGCGTCCCGGCGGCCACCGTCTCGCCCACCACGGGGAAACCGGGGACCTCGCCGACCACTAGCAACCCGCCGCTGGTCTGGGCGTCGGCCAGCAGCAGCAACTCGTCCGAGCCGACGGACGCGGTGAGGTGCGGCCGCACCCAGTCGAGGTTGCGGCGGGTGCCGCCGCTGACGTACCCGTCGCGGAGCGCCTCCCGGGCGCCGTCGAGGTAGGGCACCGCCGCGGCGTCGATGCGCAACGTGACCCCGGAGGCGCGGGCGAGCTTGTACCCGTGCCCGAGCAGTCCGAACCCGGTGACGTCGGTGGCCGCCCGGACGCCCGCGTTCATCGCGGCCCGCGCGGCCGCCGCGTTGAGCTCGACCATCGTCGCCACCGCCTGCGGGAACACCTCGCCGGTGGCCTTGTGCCGGTTGGTGAGCACGCCCACCCCGAGCGGCTTGGTCAGGGTCACCGGCTGCCCGGCCACGGCCGCGTCGTTGCGGAGCAGCCGGTCCGGGTCGGCGGTGCCGGTGACGGCGAGCCCGTAGAGGGGTTCGGGGTTATCCACACTCTGCCCGCCGGCCAGGTGCACCTGGGCCTGGCGGGCGATCTCGGTCCCGCCGCGCAGCACCTCGGCCAGCAGCTCCAGCGGCAGCAGGTCGCGTGGCCAGCCGACCAGGTTGAGGGCGACCAGCGGGGTGGCGCCCATCGCGTAGACGTCGGAAAGCGCGTTGGCGGCGGCGATCCGACCGAAGTCGTAGGCGTCGTCGACCACCGCGGTGAAGAAGTCGGTGGTCGCGACCACCGCCTGGCCGTCGGCGATCCGCACCACCGCCGCGTCGTCCCCGGTGTCGAGCCCGACCACCAGATCCGGCGAAGTCCACGGGCGCAGCCCGCCCACCACGGCCTCGAGCTGCCCCGGGGGGATTTTGCAGGCGCAACCGCCGCCGTGCGCGTACTGGGTGAGGCGGACGGGAGTGGTCGCGGGAGTGGTCGCGGGGGTGGTCACCGGGTCAGCGTACGAAGGTCCGTTTACGCTGTCTCGCGGAGGCGTACAGGCGCCTGGTGGCCCTCCCGGTCTTCAACACCGGTGAAGTCGAGCAGCTCGGCTTGGCGGGTTCGATTCCCGTCCGCCTCCGCCAGCCCGACGACCCGCCCGACGCCAGCAAAGGGGTGAACGTGACCGACGCCCGACGGTTGGTGCCGCGCACCGACCGGGTGTTGGCCGACCCCCGGCTCGTGCAGGCCGCCGTCCGCCTGGGCCCGGGCCCGGTCAAGCGGGCCGTCGTCGCCGCCCAGCAGCTGGCCCGGGCCGCGGAGATCACCCCGGCCGAGGTCGCCGACGCGGCGGTGGCCGCGCTGCCGCCGGTCTCCAGCACCCGAACCGTGCTCAACGCGACCGGGGTGGTGCTGCACACCAACCTCGGCCGCGCCCCCCTCTCGGCCGCCGCCGTCAAGGCCCTGACCCGGGCCGCGGGCGTCACCGACGTCGAGTTCGACCTGGCCACGGGCCTCCGGGCCGCCCGGGGACGCGTCACCCTGGCTGCGCTCGCCGAAGCAGTCCCCGCGGCCGGGGCCGTCGCGGTCGTCAACAACGGCGCGGCGGCGCTGGTGCTCGCCACCACCGCGCTGGCCGCGGGCCGTGAGGTGGTGGTCAGCCGGGGGGAGCTCGTCGAGATCGGCGACGGCTTCCGGCTGCCCGACCTGATCGCCGCCACCGGCGCCCGGTTGCGCGAGGTCGGCACCACCAACCGCACCCACCTGGCCGACTACGCCGCGGCGATCGGGCCGGACACGGGGTGCGTGCTCAAGGTGCACCCCAGCAACTTCTGGCTGGGGGGCTTCACCTCCGCCGTACCGGTCGCCGAGCTCGCCACCCTCGGCCCGCCGGTCGTGGCGGACATCGGCAGCGGGTTGCTGGCGCCGGACCCGCTGCTGCCCGCCGAGCACGACGCCGACACCGCGCTGCGGGCCGGGGCGGCGGTGGTCACCGCGAGCGCCGACAAGCTGCTGGGCGGCCCCCAGGCCGGGCTGCTGCTGGGCGACGCCGAGGTGATCAGCCGGCTGCGTCGGCACCCGTTGGCCCGGGCGCTGCGGGTCGACAAGCTCACCCTGGCCGCGCTGGAGGCCACGCTGCGCGGCGGCCCGACACCTACCGGGGCCGCGCTGCACGCCGACCCCGACGTGCTGCACGCGCGGACCGAAGCACTGATCCGGCAGCTGATTGGTGACGTGTCGGGTGAGCCCGTCGACGTCGCGGTCGTGCCGGCCGACGGGGCGGTCGGCGGCGGCGGGGCGCCCGGGGTGGTCCTGCCGGGCTGGGCGCTGTCCCTGCCGGCGGCGTACGCGGTGCCGCTGCGGCTCGGCGACCCCGCCGTGGTCGGCCGGGTCGAGCACGGGCGCTGCCTGCTCGACCTGCGGTGCGTGTCGCCCTCGGCGGACGCGGTGCTCGCCGCGGCGGTGCTGGCCGTTCGGGTGGTCGAGCCCTAGGTGCGCGTCGTCGCCACCGCCGGGCACGTGGACCACGGCAAGTCCACCCTGGTCCGGGCCCTGACGGGGATGGAACCGGACCGCTACGCCGAAGAGCAGCGGCGCGGGCTGACCATCGACCTCGGGTACGCCTGGACCCGGCTCGACACGCCCGGCCTGGCGGACCCGGTGCTGGCCTTCGTGGACGTCCCGGGTCACGAACGGTTCATCGCCACCATGCTGGCGGGTCTCGGTCCGGCCCCGGCGGTGCTGTTCGTGGTGGCGGCGGACGAGGGGTGGCGGCGGCAGTCGGCCGAGCACCTGGCGGCGATCGACGCCCTCGGGTTGGCCCACGGGCTGCTGGTGGTCACCCGCACCGACCGGGCGGATCCCGGCGCCGCCCTGGCCGCGGCGCGCGCCGAGATCGCCGGCAGCAGCCTGGGGGCCCTTCCGGCCGTCGCCGTGTCCGCGGTCACCGGGGCCGGACTGCCGGAGCTGCGGGCGGCGCTGGCCCGGCTGGGTGCGGCCCTGCCGGCGCCACGCACCGCCGGCCGGGTCCGGCTCCGGGTCGACCGCTCCTTCAGCGTCCGAGGCGCCGGCACCGTGGTCGCCGGCACGCTGGGCGCCGGGACGCTCCGGACCGGTGACGAGCTGGTTCTCGGGGACCGTCGGGTGACCGTCCGCGGGCTGCAGTCC
>JBPCRP010000101.1:0-32310 GCA_050996715.1 Propionibacteriaceae bacterium | reverse complement strand
CCTCCAGACGGGCCACGCACCCCTCTGGCAGTCACGCACCTGTAGGAACCGTTGCGTCAGTGCCTCAAGGGTGCGTCAGCGCCATCACGCGTGCGCCGCTGCCCGGAAAGCGCCCCCGGACCGCTGGTGCCCTGACGGCGTACGGCCGAACGCGATCACTGGCGAGCCGGCTCACGCACCCCTGCGCGCTCGCCCGCACGCTCACGCACCCCTGCGCGCTCGCCAGCAGGCTCACGCACCCCTCCGGCACCCACGCACCTGCAGGAACAGGTGCGTCAGTGCGCCAAGGGTGCGTCGGCGACGTCACAGGTGGCTCCGCGGCCAGAAGCGCATGGGCTGTCGCCACCTCGACCGGCGGGCCCCGTACGTGATCGCTGAGGGACGCCCCACCCGCCCGCTCCACGCCCCACCCGCCCGCTCCACGCGCCCGCCGCCCACGCCCGGACGCTCACGCACCCCTCCGGTACCCACGCACATGTAGAAACCGGTGCGTCAGCACGAGGGGGGTGCGCCAGCGCTCAGAGGGGTGCGCCAGCGCTCAGAGGGGTGCGCCAGCGCGCGGAGGGGTGCGTCAGCGCGCGGAGGGGTGCCCCCGCACGCTCAGGGGTGCGTCAGGGGCGCGGACGCTCAGGCCGGATCAGACCCTCCTGCGCGACGTCGGAGACCAACGCCTCACCCTGGAACAGCCGGGCCGTCGAGAGCCCCAGTGCACCGGACGCCGTGGGTGAGACCTGGTCGTAGAGCAGCCACTCGTCGGCCCGGAACGGCCGGTGGAACCACATCGCATGGTCGAGCGAGGCCGCCTGCACGTTGACCCCGACCAGGACACCGTGCGGCAGCGTGCTGGCCGAGAGCAGGGTCAGGTCGCTGGCGTAGGCGAGGACGGCTTGATGCAGGACCGGGTCGTCGGGTAGTCGGTCGGCGGTCTTGACCCAGACCCGCGCACGCGCCGGGTGTCGCGGGTCGACCAGTGTCCCCCCGGGACGAGAGTCGCCCACGTAACGGACGTCGAGCGCGCCCCACTCGTCCTCCCACAGCGACGACGGCCGACCCGAGAGCGTCGCCATCACCTCGCTCAGCCGCGGGCAGGCGTCAGGGGTCGGCACCTCGACCGGCACGGGGTCCTGGTGCTCGAAGCCGAGCTCGGGCCGGTGGAAGGAGGAGCTGAGGTAGAAGATCACCTGTCCGCCCTGCCGGGCCACGACCCGGCGCGAGGAGAACGAGCCGCCGTCGCGAACCAGCTCGACGTCGTACACCAGCGGGGTGTCGGTGCGACCGGGCAGCAGGAAGTAACCGTGCAGCGAGTGCGGGACCCGGCCGGGCTCGACGGTACGAATGGCCGCCGTGAGCGCCTGGGCCAGCACCTGTCCACCGAACACGCGCTGCAGGCGGGTGTCGGGCTGACGACCGCGGAACAGCCCGATCTCGATCTGCTCCAGGTCGAGCAGGGCCAGCAGCTCGTCGGTCGAGCGGGGCATCAGCGGTCCTCGGGGCCTCGGGGTCCGCCCCACTCGGTGGGTGGATCCTCCTCGTCGCCCCGGGGCTCGTTCTGGGCCAGGAAGGCTTCGAACTCGGCCCCGATCTCATCCGCGCTCGGGACCCGCGGCACTCCGCTGGCCTGCAGGACGTCGTACTGGGTCTCCAGGGACGAGACCAGCTCCTGCACCTCGCCGGAGTCGGCCATCTCGGTGGTGATGTCGGCGAGGTTCGCCGCCGCCGCCGTCTCGAGCGGCTCCATCGGAATGCCGAGGCCGGTCGCGCTGGCGACCTGCTGGACCAGGGTGATCGTGGCCTGCGGGAACGCGGCCTGCGCCAGGTAGTGCGGAACGTGCACCGCGAACCCCATAGCCTGCTGGGCGCGCTGGCCCAGCCGCCACTCGAGCAGCGCGGTGAAGCTGGCCGGGACCTCGACCCGGTCGATCCAGCTCCGGTAGCTCGCCACCAGGGCCGGGTCGGTGGCATGGGCGGTGAAGGTGACCGGACGGGTGTGCGGGACGGCCATCGGAATGCCGTGGGTGGAGACAGTCAGTCGGACGCCCAGCCGCTCGATCAGCTGCAGCACCGCGGCGGCGGTCCGGTCCCACTGCACGTCGGGCTCGGGGCCGCTGAGCAGCAGGAAGATCTCCCCGCGCTCGTCGGTCACCCGGTGCAGCCGCAGGTGGACGTCGGCGTAGGACTTCCAGGTGTTGGTGTCGAAGGTCATCGCCGGTCGGCGGCTGCGGTAGTCGTGCAGCTGGTCGTGGTCGAACTCGGCGACGACCTCGTGCTCGAGATGCTCCAGCAGGTGCACGGTCAGCAGCCGTCCGGCCTGTCCCGCGTCCACGAACCCGTCCAGCTGCTGCAGCAGGACCGGGCGATGGTTCTCCAGGCCAGCCACCACGTCCTCGTCCAAGGTGTAGAGCTCGCGGGGATCCAGCATGGGTCCAACCTACCGACGTCGCCGAACTCCCCGGCGGAACCCGCGCGACACGGCCGGGTTCATGGGCGGGCGGCCTGGTCCAGGGCCGCGAGGACCCGCTTCTCCGACACCGGCACCTTGGTGCGCAGCGACTGGGCGAACAGGCTCACCCGAAGCTCCTCGAGCAGCCAGCCCGCCTCGGCGAGGGCCTCGGGCAGTGGGCCGGGCGGTACGGCGTCGCACAAGACGGCGTAGCGGTCCTCGACCCGGGCGATCGAGGCCGCCGGCTGGGCGTCGCGTCGCGGGTCGGTGGTGAGCGTCCGCACCCGGGCGTGGGCGGCCTGCAGGTAGCGCGGCAGGTCGACCAGGTGCGCGTACGGCGTCGCGGCCACGAAGCCGGGGAAGACCAGGGTGGCCAGCTGCTCGCGCAGGTCGTCGGCGGCGTCGGGGGCCACCGCACGGACCGCCGGCAACCCACGCTGCACGTCCTGCCAACCGGCGAGGACCTGGGCGACGAGCCGGACGAGGTCCCGCGTGAACTCGGCGTGGTCGGCGCGGACGCGGTCGCAGAGCGCCTGGAACGCCCCCGCGTCGCGGACCTCCCAGCCGTCCCCGGCCGTACGGCGGACCAGCTCGCCCGCCGAGGCCAACCGGGCGTCGGTCAGCAGCTCGGGCACCGAGGCGTACGGGCTGGCGCCCAGGGCGAGCTTGTCGGTGTTGCCGAGATGGGCGACCACCCAGCGGGTCGGGTCGGGGATGGCCAGCGTGACCAGCCGGCGCAGCCCGGTCCGCTGGCTGCGGCGGGCCCGCTCGGCGCTGTCCAGGACCAGTACGCCGACGCTGGCTCCTTCGTCGACCAGCGCCGGGTAGCCGACCACCGCACCCGACCCCCGACCCCGCTCGACCTCGGCGGGGAGCTCGGCGATGTCCCAGCCGGTCAGACCGGTTCGGCGCAGAGTCGAACCGGCGCTGTTCAATGCCGCGACCAGTCGGGGCTGCAGCCGGCGGCGGAGGTCCTCGAGGTCTTTGCCGTGCCCCAGCTCCGCGCCCCCGTCGGTGACCACGAAGGTCGGTCGCAGGTGGGCGGGGACCTCGGCGGGACGCAGGTCGGCGACGGTGACCGCCTCACCCGACAGCCCGACCAGAGCCGAGGCCAGGGCGTCGGCCAGCGCGACCTGATCTCGGTCCACGGGGTGCTCCACCAGCCAGCGCAGGGCTCTGCGGGCGAACTCGGGCGCCGGGACGAACCGGGTGCGCAGCGCCTTGGGCAGACTGCGGATCAGCTCGGTGACCAGCTCGGCCCGCAGGCCCGGCACCTGCCAGCTGAACGCCGCCGGGTCCAGCTGGTTGAGCAGGGCCAACGGCACGGTGACGGTGACACCGTCCCGGTCCGAGCCGGGGTCGAACGTGTAGTGCACGGGCAGCTCGACCGGCTCCCGGCCGGCGAGATCTCGTCCTCCCGACCCCGTTCCTGGGGCCCGGAGCGTCCAGTGGTCGGGGAAGGCGTCGGCGTCGGCGACCTCACCGACCAGCAGGTCCTCGAGGGTCAGGGTCAGCTGGTCGGGGTCGACGCCGCGGGCGTCGCGCCACCAGCGGTCGAAGTGCGCACCGGAGACGACGTCGGCGGGAACTCGCGCGGCGTAGAAGTCGAAGATCACCTGGTCGTCGACCACCATGTCGCGGCGCCGGGTGCGGTCCTCCAGCGTCGCCGCTCGCTCACGCAGCTCGGCGTTGGCGGCGAAGAACGCGTGCCGGGTCCTCCAGTCCTGCTCGACCAGGGCCGAGCGCAGGAAGATCTCCCGGGCGGCCTCGGGGTCGACCTTGGCGTACGGCGTCGGTCGCCGGGCGACGATCGGCACGCCGTAGAGGGTGACGGTCTCGTACGCGAGCACCGCGGCGGCGCGGGCCGACCAGTGCGGCTCGGAGTAGGTCCGCTTCAGCAGGTGCGCTCCGACCTCCTCGACCTGGCGGGCGTCGATCCCCGCCACCGTCCGGGCCCAGAGCCGCGTGGTCTCCACGACCTCCGCGGCCATCACCAACGGTGGCGGGGTGCGGGCCAGACTCGAGCCGGGGTTGATCGCGAACTTCGTACCCCGCGCACCGAGGTACTCCCGCGGCCCGCTACGGCCCCGCTTGCGGCCGGGCTCACGCTTCTCCGCACGCACCTCGGCCAGACCGACGTGCGACAGCAGGCCAGTCAGCACCGCGGTGTGTACCCGGTCGGTCGACGCCGGCTCGACGTTGGCCTGCAGACCGAGGTCCTTGGCGATCTGGCGCAGCTGGGCGTGCAGGTCCTGCCACTCGCGGATGCGGAGAAAGTGCAGATACTCCGAGCGACACAACCGGCGGAACGCGTTGCCCGACAACGATCGTTGCTGCTCCTGCAGGTAGTCCCAGAGCCGGAGCAACGTGACGAAGTCACTGCCGTCCGGGGTCGGCCGGTCGTCCTTCGCGGTCCCTGGGGCGCCGGGAGCGGGATCGGTCGCTCCCGCATCAAGCAGGGGGGCCCAGAACCGACGGTGGGCAGCGTCGGCCTTGTCGGCGGCGTCGGGCGGACGCTCTCGGGGATCGGGGATGGAGAGCCCGGCCACGATCACCAGGGCTTCGGCGAGAGCGCCCTGCCGCTCGGCGGCGAGCAGCATCCGACCCATCCGCGGGTCGAGCGGGATGGCGGCCAGCCGCCGGCCGACACCGGTCAGCCGGGGACCGCGCCGACCATGATCAGCACGACCACGATCAGCACGACCATGATCAGCACGACCATGATCAGCACGGCCATGATCAGCGGCCCGGTCGGTCGTGATCGCGCCGAGCTCCTCGAGCAGCTTCAGCCCGTCGGTGACCCGGGCCCGGTCGGGTGGCTCGACGAAAGGGAACCCGGCGATGTCACCCAGGTCGGCCGCGGCCATCTGCAAGATCACCGACGCAAGGTTGGTGCGCAGGATCTCGGGCTCGGTGAACTCGGGCCGGGCCTCGAAGTCCTCCTCGGCGTACAGCCGGATGCAGATGCCCGGGCCGAGGCGTCCGCACCGACCGGCCCGCTGGTTCGCCGAGGCCTGCGCGATCGGCTCGATCGGGAGTCGCTGCACCTTGGTCCGCGCCGAGTAACGACTGATCCGGGCCAGCCCGGTGTCAATCACGTAGCGGATCCCGGGCACGGTGACCGAGGTCTCGGCGACGTTGGTGGCCAGTACCACTCGCCGGTTCGCGTGGGTCCGGAACACCTTGTGCTGCTCGGCCGCCGAGAGCCGGGCGTAGAGCGGCAACACCTCGGTCGCGGGCAGCCGCAGGGCCTCGACGGCCTCGGCGGCGTCGCGGATCTCCCGCTCGCCGGAGAGGAAGACCAGGATGTCCCCGTTACCCCCCACGCCGTCCTTCTCGGCCCGAAGCTCCTTGATCGCGGTGGTGATCCCGTCGACCTGGTCGACGCCGTCCTGATCGTCGAGCGGCCGATAGCGCACCTCCACCGGGTAGGTCCGACCCGAGACCTCGATCACCGGCGCGGGACCGTCGGGTCCGCCGAAGTGCTCGGCGAAACGCGCGGTGTCGATGGTCGCCGAGGTGATGATGATCTTGAGGTCGTCGCGGCGACCGAGCAGCTGCTTGAGGTAGCCGAGGAGGAAGTCGATGTTGAGGCTGCGCTCGTGCGCCTCGTCGACGATGATCGTGTCGTAGCGACGAAGATCACGGTCATGGCCGATCTCGGCGAGCAGCACCCCGTCGGTCATCACCTTCAGCCGGGTGGCGCGACCGGCCTTACGGGTGAATCTGACCTGGTAGCCGACGAGCTCCCCCAGCGGAGTCGCCAGCTCCTCGGCGATCCGCTCGGCCACCGTCCGGGCCGCGATCCGCCGGGGCTGGGTGTGCCCGATGGACCGGCGGCCGAGCTGAAGGCAGATCTTGGGCAGCTGGGTGGTCTTGCCCGAGCCGGTCTCCCCGGCGACCACCACGACCGGGTGCGTCCGGATCGCCTCGGCGATGTCGTCGGCGAACGCGGTCACCGGCAGGTCCGGAGCGAGGGTGATCTCGACGGGTAGCGCGGTGGCCGGAGAAGGGGTACCGGCTCCGGCGTCGGCCCGCCGGGGGCGACGCCGTACGTCGGGCGGGTTCGGCACCGGTCGAGACTACCCAGCGCCACCCCCGGGGCTCACGCTCCCGGCGGGCTCGCCGTCAGCCGACGGGCAACGGAGCGACCCCAGCGGCGAGAAGGGCCGCGGCGATCGCCTGGTGACCCTTGGCGTTGGGGTGGTCACCGTCGGCGGCCAGCAACCCGGTCGGGTCGCTCATGCCGTCGGCCCCGACGAACGGGCGGAAGAGATCGACGTAGATGTCTCGATGGTTGGCCGCCACCTCGCGCTCGACGTTGTTGACCGCGACCGTCAGGTCCCGGCTCGCCGAGATCCCCGCCGCCGGGTACGCCTGCACTGCCGTGTCCCCGTCCTCGAACACGTTCCAGTACCCGGTGACCAGCACCGCGGTGGACCGTCCCCGACGCAAGGTGGTGATTTCCGCCAGGATCGCTGCGAGCGTGTCGTGCAGATGAGCGAGTCCCGCCCGTGCGCACTGCAGGTCGTCAGGGTCCCCGCAGTCGCCGGCTTCGACCTGGTCGTGCTGGTCGGCGAAGTCGTTGGCCCCGATCGTGACCACCACCAGCTCAGAGGCACTGATCGCGGAACCGACCGGGTCCGACGGGTCCCGCAGCTCGTCCAGCAGGTCGTCGCTGGTGGCACCAGCCTGCCCCCCGTTGGTCACGGCGACCGTACGGTCGTCAGCCGCGGCCAGGTCGGCGGCGTAGAGCGCCGGGAAGGCGGTGCAGTCGCAGTTGGACCCGGCGGTGACCGAGTCACCGAGCGCGGTGATCTGCCACGGGGTGCGGGTTCGGTCGGCGGTCGGCGCGGCGATCACGGTGCGCAGGCCACCTTCGGGCGGGTCGTCGGGAACGTCTGACAACGGGACCAGGGCCAGGGCCGCCAGGCTCACGGTTGCCACGCAGCGACGCAGCCACCGCCATCGGACATCGGTCACCGGGAGACCTCAGGGGCGTTCGTCGGGCCCCTCGAACGTGGTGCGACCGTCGAGCTTGAGCGCAAGCTCCTCGTCGATCCCGTCGGCGACGTCGGACATGATCGCCACGGCTTGGCGCAGGTGGGCGGGGACGAAGGGATGAGCCGGCACGGAGAGGCTGACGAAGACGCGGTCACGGATAAGCTGGAACTTCACCCACCGAGCGTCGCAGTTGAGGTCGTTGAGGACCTCCATGGCTCGCGACCGGCCGGCCACGTCGTGCACCAGGGCGGAGAAGATCACGATCTCGCGACCGTCGGACGCCGTCCGCAGGAAGAGCATGGTCGACCCGACCCGGATGGCGACGTCGCCCTCCTCGTCACGGATGGGCGGGTGCCCGAAGAGGTCGGTCAGCTCGGCCTCGACCAGCTCGTCGAGCTGCTGCTGGCTGGCGGCCACCGTGGCGATCACGTCGTCGGCGTCCAGGGCGGGGCTCAGGGCCGGGGTGACCGGCAGTGGCTCCTCCTTGGGGGTGAGGATCTCGGCGAGCTGGTCGGGTGCGAGGAAGACCGGGTGCTGGACGCCGTACGCGTCGCGCAGGGCGGTCACGGTGAGCTCGGCCAACCGGTCAGAGTTCTCCTGGTCGTCCTGCACCCAGAAGCCGGTGGTCGGCGGGTTCCCGGCGGCCGCCGGCGGCTGCCACCCGATGGACTCCATCAGCGCCAGCTGCTCGGTCCCCAGCTGGTAGGGCTCGGCGAGCTGGCTGTTGCTCGCCGCCTCGCAGCGGACGAGGTCGGTGCTCGGCGAGCAGAACCGGACGTACGGCCCTCCCGGCTCGCCGGCACCGGGCGCGGGCCCGGTGGCCTCGGTCCCGATCGTCAGGTCCGCGGAGTCGTCGATCATCGAGATGACCTCGCTCAACCGGGACTCGAACTCGGCCCAGGCCTGTGCCGTGCTCCGGTCGATGTCGAAGTCGGCGTAGTCGCTGCTGTCCACCCGCGCGACTCCTTCTGACTCACTGGTCTCGACCCTTGACGTGCGGCGCCACGGACGTTTCCCCATCGCGCCACCTCCGCTATGACCTTCTCGAACCTAGCGCACGGAGAACGGGCCCCGGCACACGAGCGTTCCCGGGCCGGCCGCCGCGTCTCACCCCGCGGTCGGGGCCACGTCGCTCCGGCGAGCGGCCACCACGCGGGACGGGCTCGGCCGGCCCAGCCGCTCGGCGAGCCAGAGGCTGGTCTGGACCAAGACGTCCAGATCGACCCCGGTCTGGATACCGAGGCCGTGCAGCATCCAGACCAGGTCCTCGGTGGCGAGGTTGCCGGTGGCCGACCGGGCGAACGGACAGCCGCCCAGACCACCGGCGGCGGCGTCGTACTCGCTCACCCCGGCGCGGAGCCCCGCGCCGACGTTGGCCAATGCCTGGCCGTAGGTGTCGTGGAAGTGCAGTGCCAGCCGGTCCCGGGAGACCCCGGCGGCCGACACGGCGTCCAGCAGGGCGACCACGTGACCCGGGGTGGCCACCCCGATGGTGTCGCCGAGGCTGATGGTGGCGACGCCGAGGTCGGCGAGCTCGGCGGCGACGGCAGCGACCTGTCCGGTGGGGACCGAACCCTCCCACGGGTCACCGAAGCACATCGAGACGTAGCCCCGAAGCCGGATCCCGGCTTCCTGAGCCTGCACGGCGACCTCCGCCGCGAGCTGTAGTGCTCCCGCCCGAGACGTCTGGAGGTTCTCCTCGGCGAACCGCTCGGTGGCGCTGACGAAGACCGCGATCTCCTGGGCTCCGGCGGCCATGGCGCGATCCAGCCCGCGCAGGTTCGGCACCAGCACCGGGTGCCGGATCGTCGACCCGTCCCGGTCGAGCGCGGACAGGTCGAGCGCAGCCAACACCTGCTCGGCGTCGGCCAGCTGCGGTACCCACCGGGGCGACACGAAGCTGGTGGCCTCGACCGCGGTCAGCCCGGCGGTCAGCAACCGGTGGATCAGCTCGACCTTGGTCGCGGTGTCCACCAGGGCAGCCTCGGCCTGCAGTCCGTCACGAGGCCCGACCTCGTAGACGCGGACGCGTTCGGGGAGGCCCGGCAGCGGATAGACGTCGGGGAAGGTGGACACAGGCCGAGGCTACTGGTGGATGAGGGGTCGCCGGCGTCGCGCCGCCAGACCAGCCGGGCCGGATGAACCCATGGTTCAACGCTGCGTAACTACTGCGGAGGGGGGTGGATCGGCTGAACCCGGACCGGATCGTTCGGCGGTTACGCTGTGGCACATCGATCAGGTGGACCCGAAGGATCTCCGTGCTGCCCCCACCCACAATGGCGCTGCCGCCCCGTCGCCCCGTCTCGGTGCTGATGGTGTTGATGAGCGTCGCCCTCGGTCTGGGCTCCCTGGCGGTGGCCGTGGTGCTCGTCTTGTCGGGGGGTCCGCTGCCGGCGGCGATCTCGACCCTGGCTGCGGCGATCTCGGTGCCGCTGCTGATCCTGGTCACCGTCTGGCTGGATCGCTACGAGCCGGAACCGCCGCGCTACCTGATCGCGGCCCTGGGCTGGGGTGGGATCGGCGCCACCTCGCTCGCCCTGGGGATCGAGTACGCGGCGTCGGCCGCCGTCTCCGACGCGGTCAGCACAGCGGTCGTGGCGCCGCTGGCCGAGGAGTTCACCAAGGGCCTGTTCCTGGTCGTCATCATGATCTGGCGGCGCCATGAGGTGGACGGGATCCTCGACGGCATCGTCTACGCGGCCTTCGTGGCGATCGGCTTCGCCTTCGTGGAGAACATCCTCTACTACCAGCAGAGCTTCGACGAGGCCGGTGTGGGCGTCCTCACGGCCACCTTCGTGCTGCGCGGGGTCTTCGGGCCATTCGCCCACCCGTTGTTCACCTCGGCCACCGGGATCGGGCTCGGGGTGGCGATCAGCACCCGCAGGCCCGCCCTGCGGATCATCGCGCCGGCGGTCGGCTTCCTGTGCGCCGCTCTGTTGCACGGCGCGTGGAACGGCAGCGCGCTGGTCGGGGGGTTCTCTGGCTACGTCACCACCTACTTCGTGGGGATGCTGCCGGTGCTCGGGGTGGTGATCGGGATCGGGATCTGGGCCCGTCGCCGCGAGGGCACGATGCTCAGTTCGGCGCTGCAGCAGTGCGCCGCGATGGGCTGGCTGGGAGTGGACGAGATCCGTTGGGTCGCGTCACTGTCCAACCGCGCGTCCGCCCGGCGCTGGATCCAGACGCACTTCGGCAAGCCCGCCGCGAAGATCGCCCGTGACTACCAGCAGACGCTGACCGAGATGGCGTTTCTGCACAACAGGGTCATGCGCGGCGTCGCGCCCGCCGCCGTCGCGGACACGATGGCCGCGATCCTCTACCGGGCGGCCGTCCTGCGGCCGCAGGTGCACTGGCCACCGGCGCCCTACCTGCCCGGGATGCCCCCTCGGCTGACCCCACCGGGAGCGCCCCCAGCAATGCTCCCGCCAGCGTCCTACTCCCCCATCCCCGGTCCACCCGGGTCCTGAGCTCCACCTCGGGCGGCTGCTGGTGCTCTGCGACGGGCTCTGTCCGGCGATCGGCGCACTAGTGATCTGCACCGACTCCGCCGAGATGGGCTCCAGCCCGTTCGGCTGAGCGTCAGTGGAGGTGACGCTGCCAGCCCGGCGGGACGCGGTCGTCCGGACCGGGCGCGGACTGGTCGGCCGGGTGCGAGGCGGGGCCGGCGAGCTCGGGACCGTCGTCGATCTGCTCGTCGGCGAAGTTGTAGAACCAGTCCTCCCCGGGCTCGTAGCTCTGCATCCACGGGTGGCCGGTGGCCCTGAAGTGTGCCGTCGCGTGCTGGGCCGGAGAGGAGTCGCAGCAGCCCACGTGACCGCACTGGGCACACCGACGCAGGTGGAACCACCAGCCGCTCTCGGCGTCGCACTCCACGCAGCCCGGTCCGCTCGGTGGCGTGGCCGTCGCAATCCCGGTGGTCGTGGTCTCGTCGGTCATGGCGCATCCTTGGTCGTCGGGGTCACGCTAGTCCCCGAGGAAGCCGGTCGGCTGCCGACCTCACGAATCGGGGCCCGCGTAGCGTCTACCCGACATGAGCCCTCCCGCCAGCGCACCGTCGTCGTCGACGAGGACTCGCCGCTACACCGCGCTCGACTCACCGCTCGGCCCGCTGACCGCGGTCGCCGACGGCGCCGCGCTGGTCGGCCTCTACTTCCCGGGTCACCTGCGGCGGCCAGCCGCCGACACCTTCGGCGAGCGGACCGACGACGGATTCGACGCGGTACGCGACCAGCTGCACACCTACTTCGCCGGCGAGCGGACCACGTTCGACCTTGTTCTGGCCCCGGTCGGGGACACGTTCAGGCAACGGGTCTGGGCCCTGTTGGGGCAGATCCCTTACGGCGAGACCCGAAGCTACCGACAGCTGGCGGTCGCGCTGGGAAACCCGAACCTTGCCCAGGCCGTCGGTTCCGCCAACGCGCTCAACCCGCTCAGCATCATCATCCCGTGCCATCGGGTGCTGGCCGCCAACGGTGACCTGACCGGGTTCGCGGGCGGCGTGGAGCGTAAGCGCTGGCTGCTCGACCTGGAGGCGCCGCCCGATACACGTCTGTTCTGAGGCTCACCTGGAGACCACCCGAAGCGATGGCGTCGGATGCCCCCGGGATCTTTCGAGGTCATCTTCTCGGTGACAGGAGCAGGATCCAGTCCTCGTCGCCGTCGTGGTTCAGGCCGGGCGTCTGATAAGAGGACGTGGGTGCGGCCCTGGTCCGGGCCCCGGTCGACGGATCGATCCAGGTCGCTTCCTTCGCACCCCGAAGTCGGCTGAGATCGAGCTTCAGCGTCCGGCTGGTCGGTACGTAGATGAGGGCGAACGAGCCGTCTGACGCTAGGGCTGCGGTGGCCAGATCGCTGTCCAGGACGTCGAGTTCGGCGTCCGGCGCGACCGGCTTGCCGCGACCCGCGGAGATGAACGCACCGCCGACGTCAGGGACGAGCTTCCACCAGGCGAGCCCCGCGACGAGGTCACGCAGCCGATTGACCTCCCTCGCACCGGTCGAGTCGAGCCGAGACGACCATCCCGCGGGAAACGACCAGTCGGAGGAGCCGTAGAAGTCCCCGCTCGCTCCACAGGTGAGCGCCCACATGACCTGGCGTCGCAACGTCGCATTGGTCGTCGCCGGCGTCGTCGGCTGATTGTTCTCTCGCTCGTAGTTCGCCTCTCCGAGCACGACGGGCAGACTGCGCGGCGCCGAAGCCCGCGCAGCGAGCACAGCGTTGTACGTCGGGAAGTAGGTGTAGACGAAATTCCAGTCGACGCGAGAACGCCAGAAGGGATCCTCGGTGGTGACGTTGGCACCGACAAAACCCAGCTGGATGGAAAAAGGCCGGTTGTCACCCGTGGACCGGATGCCGCGCATCATCGCGTCCACGCAGTGGTCGACGTCGCTGCCTCGACTCAGGGGTCGTGCGTCCGGGCGGTAGTCACCACCCGCGAGCCAGACGATGTTCGGCAAGTCAGCGAAGAGGTGTGCGACCTGCGTCCCGTAGTCTCCGCACTCCGAGATGTCCTGAGGCCTGAAGCTCCGACCGACGATCCAGGCGTCGATCGGGTACAAGAACACGGTGATGCCGTGGTCAGCGGCCAGCTTCAGGTAGTCGTGTGCCCGTTGCCAGTAGCGTGCGCTCAGATGCGTGATGCCCTGGCCCTCGAAGGGTGTCAACCCGTCGAATGTCGATCCGTCGTCACTCGGTCCGCCGTTCCCCACCGACCCAAGAAGCGAGACGATGACGGAGTTGAAGCCCAACCGCTGACGGTCGGCCAGATAGTCCGCAGCCTCGTCGGGTGAGAGATCGGTGAGCAGGGACCACGGTGAGTCGCCACGAATCAGGAGTGGTTGCCCGTACTGGTCGACGAAGTAGTGTCCGTCGGCGCTGACGGCCGTCACGAACGGCGCGCCATGTCCCGCCGCCGAGCGCGCGTCGGGCACGAGGCTCGGCCACGGGTCACTGGCGTGGTCGCTTCCCCGTCCTCGAATCGCCAGATTCCCGAACGCGTCGTGCTCTCGATGCACGATGACCGCCGTTGCCAGTAGTGCGACGACGGCGACGAATGCAGCCCCGGCCAGCAGCAGTCGCCGCCGCCGCCGCCCACCCGTCCGGCGGGACCAGCCGTGGCGGTGGGGGTCGTCTGCACGATGCTGATCAGCTGACACGCGTCGTGAGACCCCAGATCTTGAACAGCTCGGCGAACCGGTGCGTGAGCGTGTGCTGGGCCTGGGCACGGCGCAGACCGGCCTCCGCCAGCCGACGGGCCCACGCCTCGTCACGGAGCGCCTTTCGGACAAGGTCGGGGACCTCGCCATCATCGGACCAGAGGAGCGCCTCGCGATCCGCCTCGAAGAACTGGCCGACCTCCGCGTTGTCGCTCACCAGGAGTCCGCCGGCACCGGCGATCTCAAAGGTGCGGGGATTGATCCCCGTCGTCGAGGAGGGCTGATGGACGTTCAGACACACCCGGGCCTCGCTGGACATTCCGGCAACGTCGTGCAGCGAGACGTCTCGTCGGTTCATCTCCACGTGCGGATCCGGCGTGACGACGTCGGGCCAGTACCGGCCGATCAGCTCGATGTCGATCCCGCTGGCCAGAAACGACTGCAGAAAGCTCATCCTGCGGTTGCCGGGCGAGCCGACCATGAGCGGAGCCCCTTTGCGCGTCGTCGCCCGGCCGACCACAGACCCGTCGAAACCCTGCGGGACGTACGCGCAGGGTCGCCGACAGCTCAGCTCGAGCGAGTCGAGCCGGCTGTAACTCGCCAGCAGATCGAAGGATTCGAGATCGAGATCGGCAGTCGGCAACACGCCCACATCGTCGAGGAGCCACAACGCTGAGCGGCCCCCGTTGCGCCTGATGGTGTCGAGGATCGTGTTGTCGGCCAGCTGCTGGCCGTTGATGAACAGGACCAGCGTCGAGCCCAGGTTGCGGTGGCGGAGAAACGCGTCGAGACGTCTGCGCTCGAAGGCGTTGCGGTCGACAGGCGAACCCGTCCGCGCTGCCAGCCGAGTGGAGACCAATCGTCGCAACCGCGTCGGCAGGTGGTACGTACGGAGACCGATGTAGGGAGTGACCTGGTGGTCCGAGGACTCGAGACTCTGCTGGTAGCACCCGTGGTAACCACGAAAATCGGTCGTGACCATGACGACGTCCACATCTCGCTGCCTCCCCGCCGAACCCCCTCGGCGTCCCGACTTTACGACCAGATCCGCTCGGTTGCGGGGGATACGGATAAGTGCACTATGGACTCTGGCTGGCCGCCTCATCACGGGCTGGCGCACCGGCACACGTTCGGGAGAGGACCAGACGAAACCGCGGTTGCCGACCCCGACCTCGAACCCGTCGTCACCGTCGATCCTGTCGGCTCACGGTCACTGGGTGACGCTGGCGGCATCCGGGACTGACGGCGCCCGTCTTCGACGACCGCGACCAGACACTCCCACTCTGAGAGGCGCGCCAACTTTTCTGAGCCCGAGCCGGCACGAGCAGTCCTGGCCCCCTGGCCGACGACGCCGGCCAAGGGTCACGATCGGCCACTACCTGGACGCTCCAGTGCTGGCGTCCTCGGAACCCGGCGTCGATGACACCGGCCCCGGCCCCTGGACGGGGACCAGGCCGGTGTCGGCACTTTCACCCCAGGACGAAACTTGCGTAGGTCATAGGTCTCGGCGGGATGAGACGCCCGCCCGTGCACGCAACTCAGCGCGCCATTCCGGTGCACCTCGATATCAGCTGCAGCCGCTGGTCGAACCGCAGCCTTCGCAGACGTAGCAGGACCCGCTCGGACGCATCTTGGTGCCGCAGGTGAAGCAGAGCGGCGCGTCGACGCTGGTCCCGGTCAACTCCTCCATCAGCTCAGAGGTCGTCCGGGCGGTGACGGGTGCGGGTCGGACCGCAGCGACGACCGGGGTGGCCGGCGTGTCGGTGGCAATGTCGTCGAACCCGTCGTTCCGCAGGGCGTCGGACTCGCTGAGGTCGTCCTGCTCGGCCAGGTAGGAGCCGGTCTCCACGTGGCGTGCCCGCTCGGTCGCGGTGTAGATGCCGAGCTCGGACCGCTGCTCGAAGGTCAAGTAGTCCAGGGCGAGCCGGCGGAAGATGTAGTCCATGATCGACTGCGACATCCGGATGTCGGGGTCGTCGGTCAGACCGGCCGGCTCGAACTTCATGTTGGTGAACTTCGCGACGTAGGTTTCCAGCGGGACCCCGTACTGCAGGCTGATCGAGATCGCCATCGAGAAGGCGTCCATCACCCCGGCCAGGGTCGAGCCCTGCTTGCCGAGCTTGAGGAAAACCTCGCCCAATCCGTCGTCGGGGTAGGAGCCGGCCGTCATGTAGCCCTCGGCACCCCCGACGGAGAACGACGTCGTCTGGCTCGGACGCGACTTCGGCAGCCGCTTGCGGATCGGGCGACCCGGTACCGCCTTGGGTGCCTCATTCTGAGTTGACGGACTCTCGGCCACCAGCTCCTTCTTCTTGCCACCGTCAGAGAGCGGCTGTCCGACCTTGCAGTTGTCGCGGTAGACCGCGAGCGCCTTCAGGCCGAGCTTCCAGCCCTGGAGGTAGACCTCGGCGATCTCCTCGACCGTCGCGGACTCCGGCAGGTTCACCGTTTTGGAGATCGCACCGGACAGGAATGGCTGCGCGGCCGCCATCATCCGCACGTGACCCATGGGCTTAATCGAGCGCTGGCCCATCGCGGTGTCGAACACCTCGTAGTGCTCGGGCTTGAGTCCGGGAGCGTCGACCACGTGACCGTGTTCGGCGATGTATTCGACGATCGCCTCGGCGGTCTCGTTGGTGTACCCCATCTTGGCCAGTGCCCGCGGGATCGTTTGGTTGACGATCTGCAGCGACCCGCCGCCGACGAGCTTCTTGAATTTCACCAACGAGAAGTCCGGCTCGATGCCGGTGGTGTCGCAGTCCATCATGAAGCCGATGGTGCCGGTGGGGGCGAGCACGGACGCCTGCGCGTTGCGGTAGCCGTTGGCCTGTCCCAACTCGATGACTGCCTCCCAGGCCCGGGTGGCCCGCTGGTGGGTGGCGGTGTCGAGAGTGCCCACGGTGCGGAGCGCGTCGTTGGCGGCGCGGTGCTTGCGCATGACCCGCTGGTGGGCATCGGCGTTGCGGGCGTACCCCTCGTAGGGACCGACGATCGCGGCGAGCTCGGCTGAGCGACGGTAGGACGTGCCGGTCATCAGCGAGGTCACCGCGGCGGCGAACGCACGTCCGCCGTCGGAGTCGTACCCGTGTCCGGTGGCCATCAGCAGCGCGCCAAGGTTGGCGTACCCGATGCCGAGCTGGCGGTAGTCGCGGGTGGTCTGGGCGATCGACTCGGTCGGGAAGTCGGCGAAGCAGATCGAGATGTCCATCGCGGTGATGATCAGCTCGACGGCCTGCTCGAACCGCTCGGCGTCGAAGATGTCGTCGCCCACATCGTTGGGGGAAAGGAACTTGAGCAGGTTGAGGCTCGCCAGGTTGCACGAGCTGTTGTCCAGGCTCATGTACTCCGAGCACGGGTTCGACGCGGTGATCCGGCCGGATTCGGGAGTGGTGTGCCAGTCGTTGATCGTGTCGTCGTACTGGATGCCGGGGTCGGCGCAAGCCCACGCGGCCTGGGCGATCTTGCCCCACAGCTCCGCGGCGTCGACCTCCTCGATCACCGAGCCGTCAGTGCGGGCGCGCAGCCCGAAGGGGGTGCCGTCCTCGACCGCCCGCATGTACTCGTCGGTCACCCGGACCGAGTTGTTGGCGTTCTGGTACTGGACCGAGGTGATGTCACGGCCGCCGAGGTCCATGTCGAACCCGGCGTCGCGCAGCGCGCGGATCTTGTTCTCCTCGTTGGCCTTGGTCTGCACGAACTCCTCGATGTCGGGGTGGTCGATGTCGAGCACGACCATCTTCGCCGCCCGCCGGGTGGCGCCCCCGGACTTGATCGTCCCGGCGCTGGCGTCGGCACCGCGCATGAAGGAGACCGGGCCCGACGCCGTACCACCGGAGCTCAGAAGCTCTTTGCTGGAACGGATCCGGGAGAGGTTGAGGCCGGCGCCAGAGCCACCCTTGAAGATAAAGCCCTCCTCGCGGTACCAGTTGAGGATCGAATCCATCGAGTCGTCGACGCTGAGGATGAAGCAGGCGCTGACCTGCTGCGGTGCGGGGGTGCCGACGTTGAACCAGACGGGCGAGTTGAAGCTGAAGTACTGGTGCAGCAGCATCCAGGTGAGCTCGTGCTCGAAGATCTCCGCGTCGGCCGGGGCCGCGAAGTAGCCGTAGTCCTCGCCGGCCTTGCGGTAGGTCTTGACCACCCGGTTGATCAGCTGCTGCAGGCCCTGCTCGCGGACCGGACTGCCCAGCGCACCGCGGAAGTACTTGGTGGTGACGATGGTGGAGGCGTTGACGCTCCAGAAGTCGGGGAACTCGACGTTCTTCTGCTCGAAGACGACCTCCCCGGTCTTCCAGTTCGTCTGCACGACGTCCCGCCGCTCCCAGGTCACCTCGGCGTAGGGGTGCACGCCCTCGGTGCTGAACACCCGGTCGATGCTCAGGCCCGCTGCGCGGCTCCGACCCTTCTTGTCGTGCTTGGCGCCCTCGTCGCTCTTGGCGCGGCCATTGGTCTGGCGGGTGGTCTCGGTCATCGGTTCTCCTGCGCGTTCGGCGTTCGGTGTCGTGCGGGGTGGGGGGAGGGTCGTGCTGAGGACATGGACCCGAGACGAGGTCCGCGCAAGCCTTCCCCAGCTACGCGGACCCCATCCCGGGTGGTTCAGGGCGTTGGTCGGGCCTCGGTCTGCCTGGTGGGGCGGGCCTTCGTCCGACCCCGCGGACGCCGTCCGGCTGGTTGACCACCAGACGTGCGCGAGGCGGGAGTGCGGTTCGTGCTCGGGTCGTACCCGGGGATCAACGGCTCGATCCCCAGGGGTTCCTGCTCGGCTCGCAGCAGGGCGATCTCGGACTCGAAGTCGTCGACCGACGCGTAGTCGCGGTAAACGCTGGCGAAACGGAGATACGCCACCTGGTCGAGCTCGCGGAGCGGGCCCAGGATGGCGACCCCGACCTCGTCGGCGGGCACCTCGGGTTGACCTGACGCCCGGACGGACTCCTCGACCAGCTGACCGAGCCGGGCCAGCTGTTCTTCGGTGACCGGGCGACCCTTGCAAGCCTTGCGGACGCCACTGACAACTTTGTCGCGGATGAACGGCTCGACCACCCCCGAGCGCTTCACCACGACCAGCTGCATCTGCTCGACGGTGGTGAACCGCCGCTCGCAGGACGGGCACTGCCGACGGCGTCGGATGCTGCTGCCGTCTTCGGCCACCCGGGAATCCAGGACGCGGGAGTCGCTGTGCCGGCAGTAGGGACAGTGCACGACAACTCCTTCCTGAGCACTTCCGGCCGCCACCCGGGAGGACCCTGTGGACAAGTCTGTGGGTGAGGTGTGGGTGACGCTGTGGATACCTGTGGACTCACGACCACAACTTGTGGACGAATCACAGGTGTGTAAGTACTACATGTAGAAGGTACGACGACTTCGACCCCAACGCAACACCTACGCGCGGGTGGCTCTCAGACCGGGAACCAGAGGTTGCGGGCCACGGCGTATCCGAGGCCGAGGCCGAGGGCGAGGGCGGTCCAGGTCGTCGGGGACAGTCGGCGCGAAACGGTCTGGACCCGCGCCGGCGGCCGGAACCGGGGCCCACCGATCGCCTCGACGATCCAGAGCCCCCCGAGTACGACGAGCACCCCCAGACCGATCAGAACCAGGGGGTTGGCCACGAACGCGGCCTCGACGTCACCGTGCAGCAGCGCGCTGCCGAGCCGGGTGCCGCCGCACAACGGACAGTCCCAGCCGGTGAGGGTTCGCAGCGGGCACGGCAGGCCCACGCCCGTGGTCGCGTAGATCGTACTGACGCTGACGCCGACCGCGCCGAAAGCACCCAGCCCGAGCAACGCGCGACGCACCTCGAACGGTGCGCTGGCCGGCACTACCGGACGGACGGCGTCACCGCCGACCCGGTGCCGAGCGTCCTGGTAGTCCGTCACCCCGCCATTCTCCACCCCGTCAGCGCCTAAACTCAGCGCCAACCAGGCACCGCCCGCCAGTTCTGGAGAACACCAGATGAGCACGCAACCACCCGGACAGCACCCGCCGTCGGGTGTCTTCCCGCCCCCACCGGGAGTCTCGCCCCCACCGGCCGTGCCAGCCCTGTCGCGCACCGCATACACCCCGTGGAGCCGGCGCGTTGCGGCCTGGGTAATCGACTTCGCCCCGTCGTTGGTCGGGGTCGTCGTCTACACGGTGGGCTACGTGGTCGCGTTCGTGCGACAGTTCACGGGTGCCACCGAGGCCGACACCGCTCCGACGTGGATCGGCATGGTCAACCCGCTCGTGATCGTCGGCCTGGTCATCATCATCGGGGCCCTGCCGTGGAACCTCTACAACCGGTGGATCGTGGGCGGCACGACCGGCCAGTCGCTCGGCAAGCGGGTCGTGGGCACGACGCTGGTGAGCGAACAGACCGACGCCCCCCTCGGGGCTGGGATGGCCTTCCTGCGCGACCTGGTCCACACCCTCGACGGTGTGGCGTACGTCGGCTATCTCTGGCCGCTGTGGGATGAGAAGCGGCAGACGTTGGCCGACAAGCTGATGCAGACCGTGGTGAAGCCGGCCAAGCCGGTCTCCACACCGGCCGCGGCCCGGACGCGGTGATGGTCGTCGTGACGCGGAGCCGACAGCGCTGCCACCTGTGCAGGCACCTCAGCCCTGCACCTGGCCACTGATCTGATAGCTGTCGCTGGTCACCCGGAGCGCGGTCGCGGTCACCACGGTCAGGCCGGCGACCACGATCATGAGACCCGCCACGAGCACGACCGCGATCCCCCGCTCGGTCAGCCGCCACCGTGTCGCCGACACCATGGCGCACGACTGCGGACCCAGGGGGAGCTCGACGACGACGTCATCGGGGGCCCGGGTCGTACCGACGCCGAACGAGGGGCTGATCGCCGGCCGCAGCCGCGGGCCACGGAAGCGGTTGTCTCGGCCCCAGGGTCGGCGGACCGCCGGAGCAAACCGGCGGGGCCGCGGCCAGCGAACCGGCTGCGGAGCCGTGATCGTCGGGGCGGTCGCCGCTGAGGCCGCCGACGAGGTGGCCTGGATGTCTCGCGTCACAAGCGTCGTGTTCATGATGACCCTCCCGGATCGAACGGGTGTTCGAAGAACGTCTCTTCGATTTGTACCCCAGAACGCCGACGTTTTCCAGCACATTCGCACAACTGTTCGAACGTGTCGTGACCCGTCATCGCCCTGACCAGATGCCACCAGACCCCGCTGACACTTTGCCGACCAGCCACGTTTTGCCGGACTTGGTCGGCGTGTCGGCAGGGAATTGACCGGTCGCGGCCAGAGGGTCGGGGTCGGGGTCGGAGCAGGGAAACCGAGTCAGCCTGACGTCAGCCCGTCGCGCGAGCGGGCGATCCGTCGTCGACGCATATGCAACTGGTTTGGCGTACCGCCGACGCCTCCGGTCGACAACCGCACACCCCGCCCACCGCCGTCCCAGCTGACGCCCCCGGTCGACAACCGCCCACCCCGACCACCGCCGTCCCAGCTGACGCCCCCGGTCGACAACCGCCCACCCCGACCGCCGCCGTCCCGGCTGACGCCCCCGGTCGACAACCGCACACCCCAACGCCGAACCGAGCCATGAAATCCGCGACACGCATCGAACAGATGTTTGAATGTGTCAGCCTGGTTCTCTAGCGTGTCTGTCATGGCTGACCGCACCGATCCGAGCTCCGTACCCACACCCCACCCGCGCCGCGGGCGCCCACGTTCGGCCGACGTCGAGGCCCAGCTCGCCGCCGCGGCCCAGCGCCGCCAGGAGGAGAAGGCGGTCGAGCGAGCCGAGGCGACCGTGAGCGCGCTTCCCGACGGGCCGGTCGACGCAACCGGTCTGACGCCGCGGCAGCGCCGGATCCTCGAAGTCATCCGGGACACGGTCGAGGACCGCGGCTACCCGCCCAGCATGCGTGAGCTGGGTCTGGAGGTCGGTCTGGCCAGCTCCTCGAGCGTCAGCCACCAGCTCAAGACTCTGCAGCAAAAGGGTTTTCTGCGCCGCGACCCCAACCGACCACGGGCGCTTGAGGTCCTGCTCCCCGGTGACGACGCGGACGAGACAGGGATCGGCGACTCCTACCCCGAGCCCGTCCACGTGCCGGTGCTGGGCCGGATCGCCGCCGGCGGCCCGATCCTCGCCGAGGAGCGCGTCGAAGACGTGTTCGCCCTCCCCCGCCAGCTCGTGGGCGATGGTGACCTGTTCCTGCTCGAGGTGCGCGGCGACTCCATGATCGACGCGGCGATCTGCGACGGCGACTTTGTGGCCGTCCGGCAGCAGCAGACCGCCGCCAACGGCGACATCGTCGCCGCGCTGCTCGACACCGAGGCCACGGTTAAGACCTACAAGCACGACAACGGGAAAACCTGGCTGCTCCCCCACAACCCGGCCTATGACCCGATCGACGGAACCCACGCCACGATCATGGGCAAGGTCGTCGCGGTGCTGCGCCGGCTTTAGGGGCAATGGCCCTCCGACCGGCTCAGGTGGCCCGTCGGGTCACAGCGTGCTGGGCTCCGAAATGATCATTTCGTTGGTGAAGCGAGCGACGGCGCGCAGCTTGTTGGTGGCGTCGAGCGCGGCCACCTTGTACGCCTCGGACAGCGTCGGGTAGTTGAGCACGGTGTCGACGAGGTAGTCGACGGTTCCGCCACAGCCCATGATCGCCTGGCCGATGTGCACCAGCTCGGTGGCGTTGGTGCCGAAGACGTGCACGCCGAGGATCAAGCGGGTGTCGGCGTGCACGATGAGCTTGAGCATGCCGTACGAATCCCCGATGATCTGCCCGCGCGCCAGCTCGCGGTAGCGCGAGATGCCGACTTCGAAGGGGACGGAGTCGCCGGTCAGCTCGGCCTCTGTGCGACCGCAGTAGCTGATCTCCGGAATCGTGTAGATGCCGATCGGCTGCAGCCCGCGCAGCTCGTTGGCGGGCTCGTCGAAGGCGTGCGACGCGGCGAGCCGCCCCTGGTCCATCGACGTGGCCGCGAGCGCCGGGAAGCCGATCACGTCCCCGACGGCGTAGATGTGCGCGACGGAGGTGCGGTAGTTCTCGTCGACCACGAGGCGGCCCCGGTTGTCGGCCTCCAGCCCTGCCCTGTCGAGGTCGAGTGCCTCGGTCGAGCCCTGTCGGCCGGCGGAGTACATCACGATCTCGGCCGCGATCCGCTTGCCCGAGGCGAGGGTGGTGATCGTGCCCCGGCCCGCGGTCTCGCACGAACTGACCTCCTCGCCAAAGCGGAAGGCCATCGCGTGGTCACGCAGCTGGAACTTCAGGGACTCCACGATCTCGGGATCGCAGAAGTCGAGCATGTTCGACCGTTTCTCGACCAGGGTCACCCGGGTGCCCAGGGCGGCGAAGATCGAGGCGTACTCGACCCCGATCACCCCGGCGCCGACGACGACCATCGAGTCCGGCACCTTCTCCAGCGCCAAGATCTGGTCCGAGTCGAGGATTCGGCGCCCGTCGAATCGGATATTGGCGGGCCGCATCGGCCGCGTCCCCGTGGCGATCACGAACTTCGCCGCGGTCACCGTGCGGAAGTTGCTGGCTCCCTCGCTCTCCACCGACAACGTGTGCGGGTCGACGAACGAGGCCGTCCCGGGGATCAGCTCGACGTGGTTGCGCATCAGCTGAGCCCGGATGACCTCAGTCTCGCGGCCGATCACGTGCTGGGTCCGGCCGAGCAGGTCGGAGACGGTGATGTCCTCCTTGACCCGGTACGACGCCCCGTAGAGGTCACGCATCTGCATACCGGTCAGGTACATGACGGCTTCGCGCAGCGTCTTGGACGGGATGGTGCCCGTATTCACGCAGACCCCGCCGACCATGGACCGACTGTCGACCACGCACACCCGGTGGCCGAGCTTGGCCGCCATGATCGCGGCCTTCTGACCACCCGGGCCCGAGCCGATGACGGCCAGGTCGACATCGTAGGTGTGCTCCATGGGGCCCAATCTGTCAGAGGTTGGTCACGACCACCAGCAACGGCCCCGCCGTCGAGCGCGCCGTCAGCCCGGTTCGGCACCGGCCAGCCGCCGCAGCGCCCCGACGGCCACTTCGCGGTCGGTCGTCGGCCACATCGGGGGCATCGACTGCTGGAGGAAGCTGCCGTAGCGCGCGGTGACCAGGCGTGGGTCGAGCACGGCCACCACGCCACGGTCATCGGTTCGCCGGATCAGCCGCCCGGCCCCCTGGGCCAGCAGCAGCGCGGCGTGGGTGGCCGCCACCGCCATGAAACCGTTGCCACCCGACTCCGCTACAGCCCGCTGCCGGGCGACGGTGAGCGGCTCGTCGGGCCGGGGGAACGGGATCCGGTCGATGATCACCAACGAGCAGGTGGCCCCGGGCACGTCGACGCCCTGCCAGAGCGACAGGGTGCCGAACAGGCTGGTCGTCTCCTCGGCGACAAATCGCCGCGTCAGCTCCGACAGCTGGGCGTCGCCCTGGCAGAGCACGGTGAGCTTGGGCAGCTGACGGCGCACGTGACGGGCCGCGGCCTCAGCGGCGCGGCGGGAGGAGAACAGCCCGAGGGTACGGCCGCCCGCGGCCCAGACGAGCTCAGCCACCTCGGTGAGGGTCGCCTCGCTGATCCCGTCTCGGCCGGGCCGGTCCATGTCCCGGGCGACGTAGCGGATCCCCTGGCGGCGGTAGTCGAACGGGGAGCCGACGTCGAGGCCGCGCCAGGGCAGCTCCGGATCCTTGTTCTTCGCCGGCCCCTGTCCCGTCAGGTCCGCGCCGTCACCCCCCGACTGGCTCGCGTGGCGTTTCGGTTTGCCGTGGCCGGATGTGGTGCTGTCGTCTCGTTCGGCGACCCGCAGACCGAAGGAGCCGGCGACAGCGTCGAAGTCCCCGCCCAGCTTGAGGGTGGCTGAGGTCAGCACGACCGTGCGGTCGGCGAACACCTGGTTGCGTAGCAGCCCGGCGACGGTCAGCGGGGCGACCTGCAGCGTACGGCCGGTGCGCTCGTTGTCACTGACCCAGACCACGTCGACGTCGGCGAGCCGGGCCATCCGCTCGGCGATGTCGAAGACCTCCTTCATCGCCGCGGCGACCTGGCGGCGCTCGGGGTCGTCCCCGGAGGCGCCCCCCAGCGCCGAGACCGCCTGCCGGGTCACGCCACGGACGGCGGCACACGCCGCCACCACGGCGGCGTCGTCGTGCTCGACCCGCTCCAGGGGCGCGGCGTCCAGGGCGAGCCGCAGCTCGTCGGCCGCCTCGAGCAGGTCCAGGGCCAGGTCGTCCTGCAGGTGCGGGGCCGCGCGCTTGCCGACCCGCTCGACCCCCTGCGGGGTGAGCTCAGCTGAGGCCGCCCCGGTCACTCGGGCGACGAGCTCGTGCGCCTCGTCGATCACCACGGCGTCGTGGTCGGGCAGTGCCGTCCCGCCGTGCATGGCGTCGATGGCCAGCAGGGCATGGTTGGTGACGACGAGGTCGGCGCCGCGCGCCACCTCCCGGGAGCGCTCGACGAAGCACTCCTCACCCCACGGGCAGCGTTGCGCCCCTAGGCACTCGCGGACCGGAATGGAGACCTGGGCCCACCCACGCTCGGTGTGGGTCGGTGCGTGGTCGCGGTCGGCGAGCGCGTGCTCCTCGGCCTGCTGCTCGACCCACTCCCGCAGGGCCAGCACCTCCGCGGCCAGCGCTGACTCCGGCTCGGCCACCCGGGTGGAACTGCTCGACGGAATCGTCGCGGCCAGCTGGTCGGCCCCGAACAGGGCCCCCTGGTCGCGGTCACCGACACCGTCGCGGACCCGGAGCAGACACGCGTAGTTGGTCCGGCCCTTCAGCACAGCGTGGCTCGGGCGCTTCTTCGTCGCCGCGTGAACGGCCTCGAGGGCAGCCGGGATGTCTTTCTCGGCGAGCTGGTGCTGCAGCGCGAGCGTCGCGGTGGCGATCACCACCCGGTCGACGCTGCCGTCCTGCAACGACGTCAGCACCGGCGCGAGATAGCCGAGCGACTTGCCCGTGCCCGTACCGGCCTGGACCAGCAGGTGGCAACCGGTACGCAGCGCGTCGGCCACCGCGTCGGCCATCTGACCCTGACCAGGTCGTTCGCTCCCGCCGATCGCCCCGACGGCATGGCGGAGCACCTCGGCGTGCGCCGGCGGTGTGGACCCTGGACCCTTGGCCCGGCTGGGCTTGCCGGTCGTCGGGGCGCTCACCGGGTGAATCTACTCCCGACGGGCGGGCTCACCGGGAGACGCGAGCACCATCGGTGGACGAAGCACCAAACGACGCACCCTCGATCTCGGCCGCCAGATCCGGGTGCACCAGGGCGATCAGCTGGGTGCCCTCGCCGGTGTGCTCCAGGCTGACGATCTCACCGGTCTTGTGGACGCGGTCGACCAGGTCGCCCCGGTCGTAGGGCAGCAGGGCGCGGACGCGCACCTCCGGCCGCGGCAACCGGGACTCGACCCGCTCCCGCAAGGCGTCGATACCGTCTCCGGTCCGGGCGGAGGTGATCACGGCGTCGGGGTACTGCGTGCGCAGCACCGTCAGCGCCTCGGCGTCGGCTCGGTCGGCCTTGTTGAGCACCAGCAACTCGGGCCGGTCCTTGGCCCCGATCTCGCTGAGCACCTCACGGACGGCGGTGATCTGGCCCTGCGGGTCGGGGTCGGAGGCGTCGACGACGTGGATGAGGAGATCGGCCTGGCCCGACTCCTCCAGGGTGGAACGGAACGCCTCGATCAGGTCGTGCGGCAGGTGCCGGACGAAACCCACGGTGTCGGTGAGGGTGAACACCCGGCCGTCGGTGGTTTGGCTCCGCCGGGTGGTCGGGTCCAGGGTGGCGAAGAGCGCGTCCTCCACGAGCACGCCGGCGCCGGTCAGCCGGTTAAGCAGCGAGGACTTGCCCGCGTTGGTGTAGCCGACGATCGCCACCGACGGGATCTGGTGGCGGTGCCGCTCGGCGCGCTTGGTCTCGCGGGTGGCGTCCATCTCACGCAGGGCGCTGCGGAGC
Organism: Propionibacteriaceae bacterium; assembly: GCA_050996715.1. Taxonomy (GTDB): domain Bacteria; phylum Actinomycetota; class Actinomycetes; order Propionibacteriales; family Propionibacteriaceae; genus Microlunatus. The sequence goes on along the minus strand of JBPCRP010000101.1, from coordinate 5,808 downwards.
CGGGCGATCCGGGTGTTGATCCGGCGTCGGTCGGTCTCGATCTTGGTCTCACCGGGACCTCGACCGCCGATGCCGTCCCCCCTGGCCGCGCGGCCGCCGGCCTGCCGCGACAGGTTGCCACCCCAGCCGCGGAGCCGCTGCTTGAGGTACTGCAGCTGGGCGAGTTCGACCTGGGCCTTGCCCTCGGCGCTCTGGGCGTGCTGGGCGAAGATGTCGAGGATCAGTGCGGTCCGGTCGATGACCTTGACCTTGACCTTGTCCTCGAGGTTGCGGAGCTGGGCGGGGGCGAGCTCGCCGTCGCAGATGACCGTGTCGGCACCCGTGGCGACCACGACGTCGAGGAGCTCGGCGACCTTGCCGCTGCCGATGTAGGTCGCGGGATCTGGCCGCTGCCGGCGTTGGACCAGACCCTCGAGCACCTGGGCGCCAGCTGTTTCGGTGAGCAGCTTGAGCTCGGCCATCGCGTTCTCGGCGTCGGCCGTGCTGCCCGTGGTCCACACGCTGACCAGCACGACGCGTTCGAGCTGGAGCTGGCGGTACTCGACCTCGGAGATGTCGGCGAGCTCGGTCGACATGCCCGCGACCCGGCGCAGCGCCTGCCGGTCGGCGAGGTCTTGCTGATCCCCGTCGTACCCGCCGCCGTCGCGGGCTGACACCGAGACGTCGTCGACCATCTGCTCGTCGACCGGGTCGGAGGGGGAGACGGGCGAGTACGGGTGCGGGGCTGTCATCGTGGGTCCAGGTTCTCACGCGGCGCCAAGAGGGCGCGAGCAGTTAACTCAGTCTCTGCCGACCGTGCGACCTGCGTCCGGCAGGTGCGTGCCGTCAGGTGATCAGCTCGGGCTTCCCCCAGAACCAGGTCGAGTCCATCCGCCGTCGAGCGGCGATCCCGCCGCCGGTGAGCACGATCCCGGCCCCCATCGCGGCGGCCCAGGCCCACCCGATGCGCCCCGGTACCCCCGCGTTGGTCATCAGCTGGTGGCCCAGCACGACCGTCGGGGCCGAGACGAGCAGCAGCAGGCCCGAGAGGAACAAGAACCGTCGGGTCCACCGACCGACGTCCTCGGCCGCGAGCACCCAGAAGGTGAAGAGGCCGCCGACCACGCCGGCGTGCTGGGCCGCCATTCCCAGGTAGGTCGTCACCAGCCCCACCCCGAGTCCGAGCTTGTCTGCGCCGGCGGGGAAGCCTTCGCCGGTGGGTACGGCCGTCGCGAAGAACTGTGCGGCTGGGAACAGCGAGCGATGGATGGCCGAACCTGCGTCGTAGGCGTCTACGGAGACCTGCGGGAGCAGGGTGCTCACCACGATCAGCACGAAGCCGAGCGCGCACACCACGCCCCGCCGCCGGTAGCCGAGCCGACGTCGTTCCAGCGCCTCTTCGGTCGGCAAGATCACCGGTGACACTCCTGATCAATCTGCTGAGGCCGTCTCAGCACACCGAGTATCCCCCCGCCGACGGCCGGCGTCGTCGTCGACCAGCACACCCGTCGCTTGTTCTCCTTGGCATTGCCACGGTCTGACGCGGGCCTCAGACCAGGCCGGTCCACCCGTGGGCCACGATCGTCGCGGGTCCCGTCAGGTAGGTCTCATCGTGGGCCAGCTCGACCTCGACGCTGCCCCCGGGGACGTCGACCCGGTAGGTCACCGGTCGCTCCGTGTCCCCCGCCTCGAGCGCCGCCACGGCGGCGACCGCGCAGGTGCCCGTGCCGCAGGACCGGGTCTCGCCGGACCCGCGCTCGTAGACCCGCATGGCCAGGTGCCGAGGCCCGACCCGCTGCACGAACTCCAGGTTGACCCCGTCGGGGAAGGCCTCGACCGGGCTCCAGCTGGGGGGCCGGAGGAGGTCGACGTCGGCCACGGCGGGCACGAAGCTGACGGCGTGCGGATTGCCCACGTCGGCACGGAAGGCGGTGGTCGTGCTGGTGCCCGCCCGCACCTCGACGTCGCGCGGACCCACCTCGACCCCGCCCATGGCCACCCGGACCCGTCCGGTCGGCAGTACCCAGGCGGTCCGCAGCCCAGCTCGGGTCGCGACTACGATCCGGCCGTCATCGTCGGGGCGGACCTGGTGCTGCTCGATCAGGTAGTGCACGAAGACGCGGATGCCGTTGCCGCACATCTCGGCCACCGAACCGTCGGCGTTGCGATAGTCCATGAACCACAGCCCCTCCGGGTGGTCGACGCCAGAGCCCGGCCAGGCGGGCACCTGTGCGGCCCGGACGGCGCGCAGCACCCCGTCGGCCCCGAGGCCCGCCCGCCGGTCGCACAGGGCGATCACCTGGGCCGGGGTCAGGCCGTCGGTGTCGTCGGGGTCCAGCAACAAAACGAAGTCGTTCTCGGTGCCGTGGCCCTTGGCGAACGGCCGTCCGCCCGTGACCCCGGTCGACCCCGGAACCTGGGGCGCCACCTGCATGACGATCAGTGTGACACGTCCTCCAGGAGCCGGAGCGCGTGCGCGGTCAGCTCGGGACCGGTCGCCGGCAACCAGTGGATGCGGGGGTCCTTCCGGAACCAACCCGCCTGCCGACGGGCGAACCGGCGGGTGCCGAAGACGGTCTGGCGCCGCGCGCTCGACTCGTCGATCTCGCCGCCCAGCAGGTCGAGGATCTGCCGGTAGCCGAGCGCACGGGAGGCGGTCCGGCCCTGCCGCAGGCCACGTCGCTCGAGCGCGCGGACCTCCGCCACGAAGCCGGCCTCCCACATGGCGTCCACGCGGGTGGCGATCCGGGCGTCGAGCTCGTCCCTGGGCATCTCCAGCCCGATCTGCACGACGTCGGGCAGCGCGTAGGTGAACCCCGGAAGCTCGGGGTTCCACGCTCCGGTCAGCTCCAGCACCTCGAGCGCCCGGACGGTGCGGCGCCCGTTGGCGGGCAGCATCTGGGCGGCCACGGCCGCGTCGACCGAACGGAGCTGCGCGTGTAGGGCCTCGGGACCGATCTCGGCCAGCTCGGCCTCCAGCCGGGAGCGGACTGCGGCGTCGGTCCCCGGGAAGACGAACTCGTCGAGGATCGCCCGGAGATAGAGGGCCGACCCGCCGACGACGACCGGCACCACCCCACGCGACCGGGCCTGTGCAATGGCCGTACGCGCCAGTGCCTGGAAGTCGGCCACGGTGGCGGGCTCGGTCACCTCGAGGATGTCGACCAGGTGGTGCGGGATGCCGCGGCGCTCGGCCGGGGTGGGTTTGGCCGTTCCGATGTCCATCCCGCGGTAGACCAGCATCGAGTCGGCGTTGACGATCTCGGCCGGTCGCCCCACCGCCGTCAACGCGAGGGCGAGGTCGACGGCTAGGGCCGACTTGCCGCTCGCCGTCGGCCCGGCCACCACGACGATCACCCCAGCAGTGTGCCCGAAACGTTCGACGTACTCACCCACTACGGTGGGTGCATGGGTATTTTCGACAAGGCCAAGGACCTCATCGGTCAGCACAACGACAAGGTCGACCAGGGTATCGACAAGGCGGGCGACGTCGTCGACCAGAAGACGGGCGGCACTCATGGCTCCCAGATCGACCAGGGAGGCGAGGCGCTGAAGAGCCGACTGGACGACCTCAACGGCGACGACGCGTCCGCGACACCGGCCGGCGAGACCCCGACGGACCAGCCACCGGCCAACGAAGCGCCGGCGGCCCCGCCCGTCAGCTGACGACGGGCTGCTCGGGTCCACACGGCGTCATCTTCGCCGGCTCTGACCTCCCGGCGAACGAGGGGGTGCTCAGATTCCGGCCCTCGAGGGCGCGCTGACCTCGGCGCCGTGGGACGACTGCTCGCGAAGGACGTAGTCTTCCAGCCCCTCGACGTTGTCATGGGACCTGCTCACCACGGTGAGCAGGTTCTTCATGGTCGAGACCTCTTCGACCTGCTCCTTGATGAACCACTGCATGAACTGCTCGGAGGCGAAGTCCGACTCCTGCCGAGCCAGGCTGGTGAGCTCGTTGACCTGGTCGGTGACCCGCTTCTCCTGCTCCAGCGCCAACTCGACCGGCGCGACGAGGTCGGCGAAGTCGGTGACGGGTGGGCGGACGCCGGGGATGATCACGGCGACGTCCTGGTCGATCAGGTACCGCACCATCATCATGGCGTGCCCGTGCTCCTCCATCGCCTGGCGGTAGAAGAACCGCGACAGCTGCGGCATCGTCTGGTGGTCGTAGTGCACGGCGATCGCGAGATACTGCTGGTGGGCGCCGAACTCGTTCCCGATCTGCTCGTTGAGTTTCTCCACGAATCGCTGCGCAGGCATGGGTGACTCCTCGTGGCGGGGGCTGGGGTGCGTTAGCCATCCTTTCAGGTCCGACCCACCGCTGCGCGAGGCTGGTCCCCTTCCCGAGCACGAGGTACCTCGGGGCTCACCGGTGGCTGACCTCCACCGACGAGCTGACCGGATGCCCTGGCGTTAGCGAACGCAGCCCGAGGCGGCGGGAAGCGAAGCCGGGAGGCCCACAGTCGGCATCCCCAGTCCGACACCCACCCGATCCGAGGTCCCCTGCCGAGCCGCCCACGCGTCACCACCGCGGGTCCGACGCAGGTCGGTGATGCCACCGTCGGCGTTCAGGTGGTGTGGCGCGGCGTAGCTGATCGTGGCTGTGGCCAGGTCCCCCGGACGTGGGCGCCGCGCCCTGTCCTCGGCGACGGCGACGTGCACGAGTCGGTTGTCTCGCGCCCGGCCCGACATCCGGTGGGTGGCGGCGTCCTTGCGGCCCTCACCCTCGGCGAACATCACCTCGACGTCGGTGCCCACCAGCGAGCGGTTCTCGGTCCAGGCGAGTTCGGTAACCAGCGCGACGAGCCGCTCGTAGCGCTCCTGCACGACCGCCTTCGGCACCTGGTCGGGCATCGTCGCCGCCGGCGTGCCGGCCCGGACCGAATACTGGAAGGTGAACGCGTTCGCGAACCGGGACGCCCTGGTGACGTCGAGCGTGGCCTGGAAGTCGGCCTCGGTCTCGCCGGGGAAACCCACGATGATATCGGTGCTGATCGCGGCCGCCGGCATCGCCGCTCGCACCCTCTCGATGATCGACAGGTAGCGCTCGCTGCGGTACGAGCGGCGCATCGCCCTCAGGACCGCGTCCGAACCCGACTGCAGCGGCATGTGCAGCTGCGGCATCACGTTGGGGGTCTCCGCCATCGCCGCGATCACGTCCTCGGTGAAGTCCTTAGGGTGCGGACTGGTGAAGCGCACCCGCTCCAGCCCCTCGATCTCCCCGCACGCCCGCAGCAGCCTGGCGAAGGCCAGCCGGTCGCCGAACTCGACGCCGTAGGCGTTCACGTTCTGCCCGAGCAGGGTCACCTCTTGCACCCCCTGGTCGACCAGGGCCCGGACCTCGGCCAGCACGTCCCCGGGCCGTCGGTCGGTCTCCTTGCCGCGCAGCGCCGGGACGATGCAGAAGGTGCAGGTGTTGTTGCAGCCCACGCTGATCGAGACCCAGGCGGCGTACGCCGAGTCCCGGCGGGTCGGCAACGTCGAGGGGAACCGCTCCAGACTTTCGGCGATCTCGACCTGGGCCAACGACTCGATCCGCGCCCGCTCGAGGAGCACCGGAAGCGACCCGATGTTGTGGGTGCCGAAGACGACGTCGACCCAGGGGGCCCTGCGGGTGATCTCCGTGCGGTCCTTCTGGGCCAGGCAGCCGCCCACGGCGATCTGCATGCCGGGGTGCGCCGCCTTGACGGGGGCCAGGTGGCCGAGGTTGCCGTAGAGCTTGTTGTCGGCGTTCTCCCTGACGGCGCAGGTGTTGAGCACCATCACGTCCGGGGTGTCACCGGTCGGCGCGCGGACGTAGCCCGCGCCCTCCAGCAGACCGGACAGCCG
>JBPCRP010000035.1:0-41256 GCA_050996715.1 Propionibacteriaceae bacterium | reverse complement strand
ATCGACGTGACGAAAGGGGTGTTGCAAGTGACTTGGGCGCCTGTGGGGATCGCCTCGGCCGCAGAGACTGGTGCCGGGGGTGTGCCGCCGGCCGCACTGGCGCCACCGGTACGGACCTTGTCCAGGGCGACCCCACCGCCGGCCCCGACCGCAGCGACCGCGCCGGCGGCTCCGAGGCCGGCCAGGAAACCGCGCCGGGCACGACCACGGGCGGCGCCGGCGATCTCGGCACCGGGCTCGGTTTCGTGGTCGGTGCGGAACCGGGTGGTGATCAACCTCAGGGCGAGGACGCCGACGACGATCGCGGCGAGCGACGGCACGCCGTCGACGAGCTGGCCGCCCGGTCGCAGGACTGCGGTGAGCAACCCGATCAGTCCGACCCCGGCGATGGCGGTCAGGGCGACCTTGGGCCGGCGCCAGGCGATCAGGCCGATGATCGCGGCGACGATCACCAGCACGACCCCGATGGTGGTAACGAGGATCGGCTTGTCGGCGGTGCCGACCTGGCGGACGACGAACTCTTTCACCGGCGTGGGCGCAAAGTTGATCAAGGTCGAACCGACGGCGAGCAGGGGCGAGGCGGCGGGGTTGATCAACCCGGCGACGGCGTGCGCGACCCCGATCGCGGCGGCCGCCGACAGCACGCCGGTGGCGATGCGCCAGCCGCGGCGTGGCCCGAGGGCGGCGGGGGTCGGTGGATCGGCCGCAGCCGGGGTGGGGGTCATGACCGACGCAGAGTTCATGACCCAGGTTCGTGGCGGTCACGGTCCGCGGATGGGCCTGCCGCTCGGATGCATCCCAGGACGTGATCTTGCCCACGGGGACGGCCTGGACCCGGGGCGGTCCGGGCGACGAACTACAGGTCATGATCGGGAACCGTGGCGGACCAACCTATTCTGTGGGCGTGACCTGGGAGCTCGAACCGCCGCGGCTCTACGCGCGGACGGTGCTCGTGGACGACCTGGGTGATCTGACCGCACGGCTGCCGTCGACGGAGGCGTTCGCCTGGCTGCGCGGTGGCGACGGCATGATCGGCGCCGGCGAGCTCGTCCGGCACAAATCGGTCTCGATGACCGACGCGCAGCAATGGTGGTCTGAGCAGCTGGCCACCAGCGTGATCGAGAGCGAGCTGGTCGACGGTGAGCTGCCGGGCTCAGGGCTGGTCGCGTTCGGCGCGTTCGTCTTCGACCCCGACAACTCCGGCGACCAGTCGACCTTGATCGTCCCGCGCACCGTGGTCGGTCGACGCGACGGTCGCTGCTGGCTGACCAGGATCGACACCGAGCCGATCGAGCCGGCCGCCATGACGCGGGCCGGGCTGCCGCCGGCGGCCCCGGTGCGGGCGCCTCGAGACGTCACCTTTGCCGACGGCGGGTTGAGTCGCGACGACTGGAAGGTGGTGGTCGCCGAGGCGGTTCGGCGGATCGGGAACCCGGACGCCGACGTACCGCTGGCCAAGGTCGTTCTGGCCCGGAGCGTGCTGGCGTCCGCCGCCGAGGAGCTGGACCCGCGGTGGCTCGTCCGCCAGCTGGCGAGCGAGTACGCCCGCTGCTGGACCTATCTGGTCGACGGCCTGGTCGGCGCGACGCCCGAGATGCTGCTGCGTCGGGTCAACGGCCTTGCCACCTCCCGGGTACTGGCCGGCACCATCCGACGCAGCGGGGACGACCAGCAGGATCTGGCCCTAGCGGCGGCCCTGGCCGAGTCGAGCAAAGACCTCGAGGAGCACGAGTACGCCGTCTCGTCGGTCGCCCGCGCACTGGCCGCCCACTGCTCGGGGATGAACGTCCCGGACGCGCCCTACGTCCTCCAGCTGCCCAACGTGCTGCACCTGGCCACCGACGTCACCGCGGTGGCCGGTGGCTCGTCCCTGGCCCTGGCGGCCGCCCTGCACCCCACCGCCGCCGTGTGCGGCACGCCGACCCAGCTGGCCCGGGCCACCATCGCCGAGCTCGAGCACCTCGACCGCGGTCGTTACGCCGGGCCGGTCGGCTGGGTCGACGCGCGCGGCGACGGCGAGTGGGCCATTGCCCTGCGCGGCGGCCAGATCGACCACCAGGACCCCCGTCAGATCCGCTTGTTCGCGGGCTGCGGCATCGTCGCCGGTTCCGATCCCGCCGCCGAGCTGGCTGAGTCCACCGCCAAGCTCCTGCCCATGCACTCCGCCCTCACCACCACCCCCTGACCCGCCATTTTGCGCACAATGACCCCATCAGGCCGGGTCAAAGGGGTCATTGTGCGCAAAATGGGGGAGTCAGCCGAGGCGCCAGCCGTCCCGAGCGCGGTCGCGCTTCGTTCCCCGTCGATGACCTGACTGAAGTCGGCTGACCACGCCTCGACGGTCCGTGCGGTAGGCGAGGCTGTCAACTCGCACGACCACGAGATTGACGTCTTCGAATGCCTCCTCGCGCACGTTGTCGGCGCTGTGGCGTGAGCGTTCGCGGTGGTCGAGCCCATCGAACTCCACGACGAGGCCGGCTTCGTGGTCCAGCAGGTCCGGATAGCCCAGCAGACGTCCACGGAGATCGGTGATCCGAGGGTTGACCAGGGGACGCGGAAGACCCGCCTCGACCTGATGGACGACGCGGAGGCGTGACTCCCAGGTACCTGCCGCTCCGGGCTGCCCGAGGTACGCCACCGTACGAGCGAGCGGAACACCGCGCCACCCCCGGCGATCAGTGGCCAGCGCGACGAGGTCAGCTGACACGTCAGTGAGGTTGAGCAGCGCGTCGACTGCGGCCACGCCTTCTGCCAGGTTGTCGGCCCACCGTGCCAGATCGAACGCTGTACGCAGCGGGCTCGTGACCGGAATGCCGTCATGTGTGCAGGTCTCATCCGGCTCGAGCTGCTCCCGGCTGAACCGCACGTCGAGGTGCTGACTCCTCCCCACGTTCCGGCCGAGGGCGATGACGATGGGCAGCCGTTGTCCGGTGTGGGGGTGTAAGCCGTCGAGGCGCGCCGCACCGAGCACGTACGCGGCTGCCCATCCCGCCAGCGCACCGTGATCGGGGATCAGCGGGAGAACGTCGACGATCCGTTGCGCGGTCGTCAGCGGCCGCGACGGGGTGACCGGCGCCCACTGCCCGTGACTGGTACGGCGCCAGCCACCGGTCCTCAGCACCTTTCGATTGACGCCCGCGCCGTCGAGTTGGGCCAGGGTGTGGGACCCCACGGTGAAGGGCTGCTCGCGCGCGAACGTGGGCTCGGGATCTCGCCGGAACGGTGCTGACATGACGGCACCCTGGTCGACTGGGCCATCCCGGGCCAGGGACCCTGTGGATAACCTCCCATTCTGCGCACAGTGACCCCTCCGATGCCGTTCAGGGGGGTCATTGTGCGCAAAATGGCGGCAAGGAATTAGGTACGGGGCATCTTGCGTAATTGCTACGGAGAAGGGGAATCGTCTGGCCTGCGGGGCGTGTGACGGGCTCGCAGCGTTGACGTAGGATGCCGGGGCAAGTATGTGAACGTTTTCACGAGCGGTGCCGCTCCTCGGGCCGCAGCCTCGTCAGTCGCAGGAGAGTCATGTCAGTCTCACCCGGGCCGGGATCGGCCGACGGTGCTGGCATGCCTACCCGCAGCAGCCGGGCCGACGGCGACGGGGCCATCGAGAGCGACGTGATCGTCGTCGGGGCCGGTCCGGGCGGCTCCAGCACCGCCACCCACCTGGCCCGCCGCGGTCTGCACGTCAGCCTGGTGGAGAAGAGCCAGTTTCCGCGCGAGAAGGTGTGCGGTGACGGCCTCACCCCCCGGGCCACCCGCCAGCTCATCCGCCTTGGTGTCGACACCTCTGAGGCGGCCGGGTGGTTGCACAACAAGGGGCTGCGGATCTACGGCGGTGACCGACCGTTCCAGCTGGAATGGCCCGACCTCGCCGACTTCCCGCCGTACGGCTTGGTCCGACCCCGCTCGGACTTCGACGACCTGCTCGTCCGCAACGCCGAGGCCTCCGGCGCCAAGCTCTACGAGCTCGCCAACGTGGTCGCCCCCATCATCGACGAGCGCACCCAGCGGATCACCGGCGTGGTGGCCAAGGACGGTCGCCGGTTCACCGCGCCCGTGGTGATCGCCGCCGACGGCAACTCGACCCGGCTCAGCCTGGCCATGGGTCTGCAGCGTCGCGACGACCGGCCGATGGGCGTGGCCGTCCGCACCTACTACGAGAGTCCGCGCACCCACGACGACTACCTCGAATCCTGGCTCGAGCTCTGGGAGGGCAAGCCGAACCAGAGCGCGCTGCTGCCGGGGTACGGCTGGATCTTCGGCATGGGCGACGGCACCTGCAACGTGGGGCTCGGCGTCCTCAACACCTCGAGCGCGTTCGGACGTACCGATTACAAAGACCTGTTGAAGCGCTGGCTCGACAACACGCCGCAGGAGTGGGGCTTCCGCGAGCAGAACATGACCACCCCTGTCCGCGGCGCCGCGCTGCCGATGGGCTTCAACCGCACACCCCACTACACCCGCGGTCTGTTGCTGGTCGGCGACGCCGGCGGCATGGTCAACCCGTTCAACGGCGAGGGCATCGCCTACGCGATGGAGTCGGCCGAGATCGCCGCCACGGCTGTGGCCGAGGCGCACTACCGCGGAGCCGGTACGGCAAGTGCCGAGAAGGCGCTGGCGTCCTACCCGGTGCAGCTCAAGGCCAGTCTGGGTGGGTACTACACCCTCGGGCGGGTCTTCGTGAAGCTGATCGGCAACCCCCACGTCATGCACGCGGCGACCAAGTACGGGCTGCCCCGCACGACCCTGATGAAGTTCACCCTCAAGCTTCTGGCCAACCTCACCGACAGCAAAGACGGTGACGCGATGGACAAGCTGATCAACTCCCTGGCCAAGATCGCGCCCGCGGCATGATCACGACCATGATCATCTCGAGCATGATCACCACGACCATGATCACCTCCGGCGAAGGAGCGTGTCGATGAATCCCTATGTCCCGTTGATCGTGCTGATGGCCATTGCCGCCGCCTTCGTGGCGGTGAGTGTGGTCACCAGCCTGCTGGTGGGAGAGAAGCGCTACAACCGCGCCAAGCTCGACAGCTACGAGTGCGGCATCGAGCCGACCCCGCAGCCGGTCGGCGGCGGCCGGTTCCCGGTGAAGTACTACATCACCGCGATGCTCTTCATCGTCTTCGACATCGAGATCGTCTTCCTCTACCCGTGGGCGGTGTCCTTCGACCAGATGGGTGCGTTCGCGCTGGTGGAGATGGTCTTGTTCATCATCACGGTGTTCGTCGCCTACATCTACGTGCTGCGTCGCGGCGGATTGGAATGGGACTGACATGGGAGCGGAAGAGAAGCTGCCGACCGGGGTCCTCCTCACGACCCTCGAGGGGCTGTTCGGCTACATGCGTAGCGCCTCCTTCTGGCCGGCCACCTTCGGACTGGCTTGCTGCGCGATCGAGATGATGACCTACGGGGCTCCCCGCTACGACTCCGGTCGCTGGGGTCAGGAGGTTTTCCGGGCCAGCCCGCGCCAGGCGGACCTGATGATCGTCGCCGGTCGGGTCAGCCAGAAGATGGCTCCCGTGCTGCGTCAGATCTATGACCAGATGCCGAACCCCAAGTGGGTGCTGGCGATGGGCGTCTGCGCCAGCACCGGTGGCATGTTTAACAACTACGCAATCGTCCAGGGCGTCGACCACGTCGTGCCAGTGGACATGTACCTGCCCGGGTGCCCGCCGCGGCCCGAGATGCTGATCGACGCGATGTTCAAGCTGCGGGATAAGGTCGCCGACCGCAAGATCGGCCTCAACCGGATCGAGCTGGAGCAGGCCACCGAGGCGCGTGAGCTGGCGGCGCCGGCGACCCACGAGCTGAAGGGACTGCTGCGGTGACCCCCGGTTCCGACGATGCCCCGCAGACCTCCGAAGGCAAGGAGACCGAGGAACCCGGTACCGACACCAAGGGCCCCTCCAAGAACGAGCCGAGCACGCCCGTCGCCGGGCAGGACGACACCCGCTCGGCCGAGACGGTCACCGCGCCCGACGTCGCGGTCCACAGCGACGCGAGCGAGGCCGACAAGGCTCGGGTCGAGGCCGCCGCCGTCGTCGCCCCCGGAGAGATCGAGCGCGAGTCCGTGCCGCAGTCGGAGGTGCTCGAGGTCCGCAAAGGCATGTTTGGCGCCCGCGGCACCGGCGACACCTCGGGGTACGGCGGGCTGTCGCGGACCATCGAGTTCCCCGCCGGCAGCCAGCGACCGTACGGCGGCTGGTACGACACCGTGGCCGACCGGATGGATGCCCTGCTCCCGAGCTACTCCGACGTGATCGAGAAGGTCGTCGTCCACCGTGGTGAAGTCACCTTCCACGTCTCCCGTCGACATCTCGCCGGTCTGGTCCGACACCTGAGGGACGACGCCCAGCTGCGCTTCGAGTTCTGCAGCAGCGTCTCGGGGGTCAACTACCCGGCCGACCGGGGACGCGAGCTGCACGCGGTCTACCACCTGCTGTCGATGACGCACAACCGACGGATCCGACTCGAGGTGAGTGCCCCCGACGCCGATCCGCACATCCCGTCGGTGGTGGCGACCTACCCGACCGCCGACTGGCACGAGCGTGAGACCTACGACATGTTCGGGATCGTCTTCGACGGCCATCCCGCGCTGACCCGGATCCTGATGCCGGACGACTGGCCTGGGCACCCGCAGCGCAAGGACTACCCGCTCGGTGGCGTCCCGGTCGAGTACAAGGGCGCCACGGTTGCGCCCCCCGACCAGCGGAGGAGCTACAACTAGCCATGACCACCACCCAAGATCCGTTCGCGCCGCGAGCTTCGGGGCCGACGGCCGACCCCGACGACGCCGTCGAGGGCACCGTCTACACCGTCACCGGTCAGGACTGGGACAGCATCGTCGCCGACCAGGCCGCGCGCGGTGACGAGCGGATCGTGGTCAACATGGGCCCGCAGCACCCCTCGACCCATGGCGTCCTCCGGTTGATCCTGGAGATGGAGGGCGAGTCGGTCGTCGAGGCACGGTGCGGGATCGGCTACCTGCACACGGGGATCGAGAAGAACATGGAGTACCGCTCCTGGACCCAGGGCGTGACCTTCTGCACCCGGATGGACTACCTCAGCCCGTTCCACAACGAGACCACCTACTGCCTCGGGGTCGAACGGCTCCTCGACATCGAGGCCGACATCCCCGAGCGGGCGAAGGTCATCCGGGTCCTGATGCTCGAGCTCAACCGGATCTCCAGCCACCTGGTGTGCATCGCTACCGGTGGTATGGAGATCGGCGCGCTGACCGTGATGACCATCGGTTTCCGCGAGCGCGAGAAGGTGCTCGACGTCTTTGAGCTGATCACCGGACTGCGAATGAACCATGGATACGTCCGTCCCGGTGGGGTGGCGATCGACCTGCCACCGAACGCGATGGACAAGCTGCGCGAGCTCGTGGTCTGGATGAAGAAGCACCTCGGCGAGTACGCGGACCTCTGCCACGAGAACCCCATCTTCAACGGGCGGCTGCGCGACGTCGGTCACCTCGACCTGGCCGGCTGCATGGCGCTGGGCATCACCGGGCCGACGCTGCGTTCCACGGGCTACGACTGGGACCTGCGCAAGAAGCAGCCCTACCTCGACTACGAGACCTACGACTTCGAGGTGCCGGTCCACGACGGGGCCGACGCCTACGCGCGCTTCCGGATCCGGGTGGACGAGATGTGGCAGAGTCTGCGGATCGTGGAGCAGTGCGTGGCCCGATTGGAGAAGATGGAGGGAGCCCCGATCATGGTGGCAGACACCAAGATCGCGTGGCCGGCCCAGCTGTCGGTGGGCAGCGACGGCATGGGCAACTCCAACGAGCACATCAAGCACATCATGGGTGAGTCCATGGAGGCCTTGATCTACCACTTCAAGATCGTCACCGAGGGCTTCCGAGTGCCACCGGGGCAGGCGTACGTGCCGATCGAGAGCCCGCGCGGCGAGCTCGGGGCCCACGTGGTCTCCGACGGCGGCACGCGGCCGTTCCGCGCGCACTTCCGCGACCCGAGCTTTGTGAACCTGCAGGCCATGCCGGTGATGTGCGAGGGGGCGATGATGTCTGACGTCGTGGTCGCGGTGGCCAGTCTCGATCCGGTGATGGGAGGCGTGGACCGATGACCCCGGAGACCAGCAACGGGCACGGAGTGGACGGGCAGGGAGTCAACGGGCACAGCGCTCTCGGCGATCCGAACGCGCACCGCCCCGAGCCGATCGACTTCAGTCTGACCGAGACCGCGATCACCGCCGAGGTCCGCGAGGAGCTGCGGGTGATCGCGGCCCGTTACCCCCAGGCCCGGTCGGCCCTGCTGCCGATGTTGCACCTGGTGCAGAGTGTCGAGGGCCGGGTGACCCCGACGGGGATCGAGGTCTGTGCGGAGATCCTGGGAATCAGCACCGCCGACGTCAGCGGGGTCGCGACCTTCTACACGATGTACAAGCGGCGGCCCGTCGGGACCTACCACGTCGGCGTGTGCACCACCTCGCTGTGCGCGGTGCTGGGGGGCGACGAGGTGCTCGCGCGGCTCCAAGATCATCTGGGGGTCGGCAACGACGAGGTGACCGACGACGGGATCATCAGCCTCGAGCACATCGAATGCAACGCGGCGTGCGACTACGCCCCGGTGATGATGGTCAACTGGGAGTTCTTCGACGAGATGACCCCCGACACAGCGGTGGAGGTCGTCGACCGGCTGCGCGCCGGCGAGGACGTCCGCTCCACCCGTGGCCCGGTGGTGTGCCGCTGGAAGCAGGCCGAACGGGTGCTGGCGGGCTTTCCCGACGGTCGGGCCGATGAGGGACCCAGCTCGGGCGAGCGGTCCCGGCTGGGGCTCAAGATCGCCGCCGAGCACGGCTGGTCGGCCCCGGCCGTCCCGCCCCGCGTGACCGAGGACGACACGAACGAGCACGACACGTTGGGCGAGGAGGACAAGTGAGCGAGCAGTCGACAGGCTCAGCACGCCTGAGGTCGGGCTCCGGCGTCGATCCGCTGACCCCGGTGCTGACGGCCAACTGGGCCGACGAGCGCGCCTGGAAGCTGACCAACTACGAACGCGTCGGCGGTTACGACGGCCTCCGAGCCGCGTTGACCATGACGCCGTCGGAGGTCGTGACCCTGGTCAAGGACTCCGGCCTGCGCGGACGGGGTGGCGCGGGCTTCCCGACCGGCATGAAGTGGAGCTTCATCCCGCAGGACAACCCCAACCCGAAATACCTGTTGGTCAACGCCGACGAGTCGGAGCCAGGGACCTGCAAGGACATCCCGTTCATGATGGCCAGCCCGCACACGCTGGTCGAAGGCGTGATCATCTCCTCCTACGCGATCAACGCCCACACCGCGTTCATCTATGTCCGCGGCGAGGTGCTGCAGGTCGTCCGCCGCGTTCAGCAGGCCGTCCGCGAGGCCTACTCCGCCGGCTACTGCGGCACCAACGTGCTCAACACCGGCTACGACCTCGACATCATCGTGCACGCCGGCGCGGGTGCCTACATCTGCGGTGAGGAGACCGCGTTGCTCGACTCGCTCGAGGGACGGCGCGGTCAGCCCCGGCTGCGACCGCCGTTCCCCGCGGTCGCCGGTCTCTACGCGAGCCCGACCGTGATCAACAACGTCGAATCGATCGCCTCGGTACCGGTCATCTTGCGTAACGGCGCCGAGTGGTTCTCCTCGATGGGCACCGAGAAGTCCAAGGGCATGACGATCTACTCGCTCTCGGGTCACGTGGCCAACCCCGGCCAGGTGGAGGCCCCGCTCGGCGTCACCCTGCGGCAGCTGCTCGAGATCACCGGCGGCATGCGTCCCGGGTCGGAGCTGAAGTTCTGGACCCCGGGAGGCTCCTCGACCCCGTTGCTCACCGCCGAGCACCTCGACACGCCGCTCGACTACGAGGGCATGGCCTCGGTCAAGTCGATGCTCGGCACCAAGGCCCTGCAGTGCTTCGACCAGCACACCTCGATCGTCCGGGTGGTCCTGCGGTGGACCGAGTTCTACAAGCACGAGTCCTGCGGCAAGTGCACCCCGTGCCGGGAAGGCACCTGGTGGCTGGTGCAGATCCTCCAGCGGATGGAAGCCGGTCAGGGCCAGGAGGGTGATATCGAGAAGCTGCTGGACCTGTGCGAGAACATCCTTGGGCGGTCGTTCTGCGCGCTGGCTGACGGCGCCACGTCGCCGATCTCCTCGGCGATCACCTACTTCCGTGAGGAGTTCGAGGCCGCGATGCACACCCCGGCCTGGGAGCTGTTCCCCTACGCCCGTAACACCGCCTGGGCCCGGACGGAGGTGACCGTGTGACGATCACCAGTCCGCGCACCAGCACCGGTGACCTGGCTCCCGCCGAAGAGCTGATCACCGTCACCATCGACGACACCGAGGTCAGCGTGCCGAAGGGCACGCTGGTCATCCGGGCCGCCGAGCTCAGCGGGATCGCCATCCCGCGCTTCTGCGACCATCCGCTGCTCGACCCGGTCGGGGCCTGCCGGCAGTGCCTGGTCGAGGTGCCCGACGCCGGCAACGGACGCGCGATGCCCAAACCGCAGGCCTCCTGCACGCTCGAGGTCATGCCCGGCATGGTGATCAAGACCCAGCTCACCTCGGCGGTCGCCGACAAGGCGCAGCGGGGTCAGATGGAATTCCTGCTGATCAACCATCCGCTGGACTGCCCGATCTGCGACAAGGGTGGGGAGTGCCCGCTGCAGAATCAGGCCATGACCCGGGGCGAGGGCGATTCCCGCTTCGAGGGCATCAAGCGGACCTTCCCCAAGCCGATCAAGATCAGCACCCAGGTGCTCCTCGACCGGGAGCGTTGCGTGCTCTGTGCCCGGTGCACCCGCTTCTCCGAGCAGATCGCCGGTGACCCCTTCATCGCCCTGGTCGAGCGCGGCGCCCTGCAGCAGGTGGGGATCTACGAGCGCGAGCCGTTCGAGTCCTACTTCTCGGGCAACACCATCCAGATCTGCCCGGTGGGTGCGCTGACCAGCGCGGCCTACCGGTTCCGCTCCCGACCCTTCGACCTGGTCTCCACCCCGAGTGTGGCCGAGCACGACGCCTGCGGGTCCGCGATCCGGGTCGACCACCGCCACGGTGAGGTGATGCGCCGGATGGCGGGCGATGACCCCGAGGTCAACGAGGAGTGGATCACCGACAAGGACCGCTTCGCCTTCCGGTCCGGCCGGGGCGACGACCGGCTGACCACCCCGCTGGTCCGCGAGACGAACGACGACGGGCACAGCGTGCTCCGTCCGGCGTCCTGGCCCGAGGCGATCGACGCCGCGGTCGAAGGGCTGGCCAGGGCCGGGTCCGCTTCCGGGGTGCTGACGGGCGGACGGCTCACGCTCGAGGACGCGTACGCCTACAGCAAGTTCGCGCGCACGGTCCTCAAGACCAACAACATCGACTTCCGCTCCCGCCCGCACTCCGCGGAGGAGGCGGATTTCCTCGCCCACGTCGTCGCCGGCACTGGTCTCTCCTTCGGTCCGGTGGGGACGGCGATCACCTACGCCGAGCTGCAGCGGGCGACGGCGGTGCTGATGGTGGCCTTCGAGCCCGAGGACGAGGCCGGCGCGGTGTTCCTGCGCCTGCGCAAGGCGTACCGGAAGCAGGGTCTGTCGTCGTGGACCGTTGCGCCCTACCTCAGCAACGGCGCGGCCAAGATGGGTGCCCAGCTCGTCCGCTGCGTACCCGGCGGCGAGGCAACTGCCCTCGGTGAGCTGCCCGAGGAGATCAACGACCTGCTAGACGCCCACAGCGTGATCATCGTGGGGGAGCGGGCCGCGGAGTTCTCTGGCACCTTTACCGCCGTGCTCGAGCTGGCCGAGCGCACCGGGGCCAGGATCGTCTGGATCCCGCGACGCGCCGGTGACCGCGGAGCGGTCGAGGCCGGTTGTCTGCCCAACCTGCTGCCCGGTGGTCGGCCCGTGTCCGACGCCTCGGCCCGCGTCGACACCGCCGCCGCCTGGGACGTCGAGTCCGTGCCTTCCCTCGAAGGCCGCGACGGCGACGAGATGCTGCTCTCCGCCGACACCTCGAAGGGGGCGGACGGCGAGCTCGCGGCGTTGGTGGTGGCCGGGATCGAGCCCGCCGACTTCCGCGATCCCGAGGCCGTGCTCGCGGGGCTGGAGGACGTCGGCTTCGTGGTCAGCATCGAGTGTCGCGCGTCCCAGGTGACCGAACGTGCTGACGTCGTGCTCCCGGTGGCTCTGATCGAGTCTCGGGCCGGCAGCTTCGTCACCTGGGAGGGTCGCCGTCGGCCGTTCGACGTGGTGATCAAACGCGACAACGCGATGACCGACCTGCGGGTGCTGGCGGCACTCGCCGACGGGCTCGGGACTGACCTCGGCTTCCGGACCACGGCCCAGGCCGCCCGCGAGCTGGCCGAGCTGGGCACCTGGGAAGGTGACCGGGCCCCGGCGCCGGCCATCGGTGCGGCCCGGGCCTCCCGGCCTGGTGACGGCGAGGCGGTGCTCGCGACCTGGCGGCTCGCCCTGGATGGCAGCCGCGCTCTCGACGGCGAGCCCGCCCTGCAGGGCACCGCCCACCGCCCGATCGCCCGGATGCACCCGGCCAGCGCCGCGAAGGCCCGGCTGATCGACGCGGTCAGCGTGTCCACCGACCGCGGTGAGCTGAGCCTGCCCCTGATCATGGATGCCGACATGGCCCAGGGCGTGGTCTGGGTACCCACCCGGGCCAGCGGCCTGGGCATCGCCGAACGCCTGGCCGTCGGCGCGGGCGAACCCGTGCGGGTCGCCGCACCCGAGGGGGAGGACCGGTCATGACGCCGCTCGACCTGAGCCTGTTCGGCAACGACCCGTGGTGGGTGATCGCCATCAAAGCGGTCCTCATGTTCGTGCTGTTGCTGCTGCTGACGTTGTTCAACATCTGGTTCGAGCGCCGGGTGGTCGGCAAGATGCAGCACCGTAAGGGCCCGACGATGAACGGCCCCTTCGGTCTGCTGCAGAGTCTCGCCGACGGCATGAAGCTGATGTTCAAAGAGGACATCACACCCACCGCCGCCGACCGGGTCGTGTTCACCCTCGCCCCGTTCATCACCGCGATCCCCGCCTTCACGGCCTTCGCGGTGATCCCGTTCGGTGGCACGGTGAAGGTCCCGTTCACCAACACCTACACCCAGCTCCAGCTCACCGACCTGCCGATGTCGATCCTGCTCGTCGTGGCGATCGCTTCGGTCGGCGTCTACGGAATCGTGCTCGCGGGGTGGTCCTCGGGCTCGACCTACTCGCTGCTCGGCGGACTGCGGTCCAGCGCGCAGGTGATCAGCTACGAGGTCGCGATGGGGCTCTCGTTCGTGGCGGTCTTCCTCTACGCCGGCTCGATGTCCACCTCGGAGATCGTGATCGCGCAAGCGACCCCACAGACGTTCGCCCTCTTCGGCGCCGAGATCCCGCTGCCCAGCTGGTACGCCGTGGTGCTTTTCCCCTCGTTCGTCATCTACGCGATCTCGATGGTCGGGGAGACCAACCGGGCCCAGTTCGAACTGGCAGAGGCCGAGGGCGAGTTGGTGGGTGGCTTCCACACCGAGTACTCCGGCATGCGGTTCGCGATGTTCTTCCTTGCCGAGTACATCAACATGGTCACGGTCTCGGCGCTGGCCGTGACCATGTTCCTCGGTGGCTATCGCGCGCCGCTACCGTTCAATCTCATCCCCGGGCTCGATGGGGGCTACTGGGGCATCGTGTGGTTCCTGCTCAAGGTCATGGTCTTCATGTTCGTGTTCGTCTGGCTCCGGGGCACGCTGCCGCGGATGCGTTACGACCAGTTCATGCGGCTGGGCTGGCGGTGGCTGATCCCGATCTCCCTGGGCTGGATCGTCCTGGTCGCCACGTTCCGGGTCGCCCGGGCCGACAACTGGTTCGCCACCCGTGGCTTCTGGTTGGTGGCCATCCCGATCCTGGTGGTGCTGCTGGCCGTCACGTTCTTCGGCGGCAAGGCAAAGCCGGAGATCGAGCCGGAGCCCGAGACCGAGTTCGACGCCTTCGCGGGGGGATACCCGGTGCCGCCGATGCCGGGCCAGCAGCTGCCCGAGCTGGCGGGCGTGGTGCCGGCCGACTACACCGAGGAGGACGGCGCGTTCGACGCCGACCTCGGCCCGAGCCGAACCCAACCCGCTGCGAGCACCAGAGGAGGAGGAACCGATGGGACTGCTTGACCCGATCGCCGGCTTCGGCGTCACCTTCAAAACGATGTTTAGGAAGACCTTCACCGAGGAGTACCCGCGGGGACCCAAGATCACCGCGCCGCGGTTCCACGGTCGCCATCAGCTGAACCGCTGGCCCGACGGGCTGGAGAAGTGCGTGGGGTGCGAGTTGTGCGCGTGGGCCTGCCCGGCAGACGCGATCTACGTCGAGGGGGCCGACAACACCGTCGACGGCCGCTACTCCCCCGGTGAGCGCTACGGCCGCGTCTACCAGATCAACTACCTGCGGTGCATCCTGTGCGGGCTCTGCATCGAGGCGTGCCCCACCCGGGCGCTCACCATGACCAACGAGTTCGAGCTGGCCGACGACTCCCGGGCCGCGTTGATCTATGAGAAGGACGATCTGCTCGCCCCGCTGCTGCCCGGCATGAGTCAGCCGCCGCACGAGATGACGCTGGGCGAGGACGAGAAGGCCTACTTCCTCGGTCTGCCCGAGACCCGGCCGGTCGATCTGCCGAACGGCACCGGCAACCCCAACCTGGGAATCGCCGGACGCAAGGCCCGAAAGGCCGAGCAGAAGGCCGCACAGCAGCCGGGCGCGCAGGCTGGGCCGTTGCCTGCGGGCGAGCGAGCCGCGGAGGTGCCGGCCCGATGAGCCTCCCGATGCTCCTCCTGCCGACTCCGGTGGCGACCCTGGTTCCGATGGTGACCGGTCCGGCGGTCGCCTTCTGGTTGCTCGTCCCGGTGATGATCCTCGGTGCCCTCGGCACCGTCCTGGCCAGGAAGGCGGTGCACTCCGCGCTCTGTCTGGCCGCCGTCATGCTCAGCCTCGCCGTGCAGTACGCCGCGCTGCAGGCCCCGTTCCTGTTCGCGGTCCAGATCATCGTCTACACCGGCGCAATCTTGATGCTGTTCCTCTTCGTGCTGATGCTCGTCGGGGTCGACGCGGCCGACTCCTTGATCGAGACGATCAAGGGGCAGCGGGTGCTCGCCGTGGTGGCGGGAGCGGCCTTCGTCGTGCTGCTGATCTTCGCGATCGGCAACGCGGTCAGCGGTCCGAACGTCGGGCTCGCCGACGCCAACGCCAAGTTCGGCGGCAACGTGCAGGGCATCGCGGCGCTGCTCTTCCAGCGCTACGTGTTCGCGTTCGAGGGCACCTCGGCGCTGCTGATCACCGCCGCCGTCGGGGCGATGGTGCTCGCCCACCGAGAGCGCCTGGCGCCGAAGAAGTCCCAGGGCGAGCTGGCCAGGCAGCGGATGCGCCGGTACGCCGAGACCGGCGAGCATCCCGGCCCGTTACCCAGCCCCGGGGTGTTCGCCCGGCACAACGCAGTCGACACCCCCGCCCTGCTACCCGACGGGTCGCCGGCCGAACGCTCGGTCTCGGCCACCCTGCGGGGTCGCGGTGAGGTGTTCGACGCCCCCGAGCTGGTCGCACCGACGCAGGCCACGGTCAAGGAGATCGCTCCCGTGGACGACATCGATGGGGGGACGCGGTGAACCCGGAGAACTACATTGTGTTGTCGGCGATCATCTTCACCATCGGGGCCGTCGGGTTTCTGGTGCGCCGCAACGCGATCGTCGCCTTCATGTGCGTGGAGCTGATGCTCAACGCCGCGAACCTGTCGCTGGTCACGTTCTCCCACATGTACGGCGCGTTGGACGGACAGATCGCTGCCTTCTTCGTCATGGTGGTGGCTGCCGCCGAAGTCGTGGTCGGGCTGGCGATCATCGTGTCCATCTTCCGGACCCGTCGCTCGGCCTCGGTCGACGACGCGAACCTGCTGAAGTTCTGAGAGGCGTCTGGTGAACCCGAGCGACGTCGTCGTGCCCGCAGCCGCCAGCGGCTTTCTGTCGCTGGCCTGGCTGCTCATCGTCATCCCCGGTGTGGTGGCGGCTTTCCTGCTGCTGGCCGGCAAGGCGACCGACCGGTGGGGGCACATCTTGGCCACCTTGGCCCCGATCGCCTCCTTCGCGATCGCGGTCTGGACCTTCGTCGTGCTGCTCGGCCGCGACGAGGCGGCCCGCTCGGTCCGGGTGCCGATGTATGACTGGATCGTCACCGGGCGCTGGAACATCGCCGTCGGGCTGCAGATCGATCAGCTGTCCATCGTCTTCGCCTTGTTGATCACCGGCGTCGGCAGCCTGATCCACGTCTACTCCATCGGCTACATGGCCCACGACCCGCGGCGGCGCCGCTTCTTCGCCTACCTCAACCTGTTCATCGCGGCGATGCTCCTGCTGGTGCTGGCGGACAACTACCTGGTGTTGTTCGTCGGCTGGGAGGGCGTCGGCCTGGCCTCCTACCTGCTGATCGGCTTCTGGCAGGACAAGCCGAGCGCAGCGACCGGGGCCAAGAAGGCGTTCGTGGTCAACCGGGTCGGTGACCTCGGGATGTCGGTGGCGATCATGTTGATGCTGGCGTTCTTCGGCTCCTCGGCCTTCGTCGACGTCAACGCGGGCATGCCCGGCGTCGGTGGGGGGCTCGCCACCGTCCTCGGGCTCGCCCTGCTCTTCGGGGCGTGCGGCAAGTCGGCTCAGGTGCCGCTCCAGTCGTGGCTGCTCGACGCGATGGAGGGCCCCACTCCGGTGTCGGCCCTGATCCACGCGGCAACGATGGTCACGGCCGGGGTCTACCTCGTCGTCCGCAGCCACGCGGTGTTCGCCGAAACCGCCACCGCCAGCACGGTGGTGGTGATCGTCGGCACGGTCACCCTGCTCTTCGGCGCATGGATCGGTTGCGCCAAGGACGACATCAAGAAGGTTCTGGCCGGCTCGACCATGAGCCAGATCGGTTACATGATGCTGGCCGCCGGCATCGGCCCGGCCGGCTACGCCTTCGCGATCTTCCACCTGCTGACCCACGGCTTCTTCACGGCCAACATGTTCCTCGGCGCCGGTTCGGTGATGCACGGCATGAACGACGACGTGAACATGCGTCACTACGGCAAGCTGGCGAAGTTCATGCCGATCACGTTCGTCACGTTCGCCGCCGGCTACCTGGCGATCATCGGCTTCCCCTTCTTCGCGGGCTTCTACTCCAAGGACCACATCATCGAGGCGGCTTTCCACCAGAACGTGGTGGTCGGGGTGCTGGCGTTGGTCGGGGCCGGGGTGACCGCGTTCTACATGACCCGGCTGATGCTGATGACCTTCGCCGATCGACCCGGTGAGACCGACGCCCGGTGGGAGCGGGGTGTCCACCCCCACGAGTCCCCGCTGGTGATGACCATCCCGCTGATCCTGCTGGGGGTGGCCTCGGTCGTCGGTGGTCTGCTCCTCAACGGCTGGATCAGCGAGTGGCTTAACCCAGCGGTGGCCGGCGACGCCGAGACCGAGGGGCTGATCCACATCACCGCGGTCGGTGTCACGACGATGGTCGTGGTGCTCGCGGGCATCGCCGTGTCGTTCGTGCTCTTCGGTCCCCGCCGGACCATCCCGAGGGTCGCTCCGGCGAGCCGCTCGCCGTTCGTCGTCGCCGGCCGCCGCGACCTCTACGGTGACGCGTTCAACGAGGCGGCCTTCATGCGTCCCGGTCAGCAAATCACCGACGGCCTGGCCCGGGTCGATGTCAGCGCCGTGGACGGCTTCGTCGGTGCCGTGGCCGACGGCGTGGAGCGGATCTCCTCGGGTCTGCGCCGCTGGCAGAACGGCTTCGTCCGGTCCTACGCACTCACCATGGTCGCCGGTGCAGCCATCGTCGGCGCCGTGCTCGTCCTCGGCCGGCTGGCCTGACAGGAGTCATGATCCCCGTGTCATCTGGTGTTCCCTGGCTCACCGTGCTCGCGCTGCTGCCGCTCGTCGGCGGCGCGGCCATGATCTTCGTGAAGGGCCCGACCGCGAAGTACCTCGGGCTCACCGTCTCGGTGCTCACCCTGGTCCTGGCGATCGTGCTCGCCCTGCAGTACGAGGTCGGCGGCGGCATGCAGTTCGTCGAGGACGTGGTCTGGATCCGACCGCTGGGCGCCCACTACGCGCTCGGGCTCGACGGCATCGGCCTCACCCTGGTGCTGCTCACCACCATCTTGACCCCGGTCGTGCTGCTGGCCAGCTGGACCGAGGCGGAACGGGACAAGCCCGGTGAGGTGAACCCGCCCCCCAAGTGGAGCTCGGCGGCGTTCTTCGGCCTCGTCCTCTGCATCGAGGGCATGGGCATCTTCGCCTTCACCGCGATCGACGTGTTCTTGTTCTACCTGTTCTTCGAGGTCATCTTGATCCCGATGTACTTCCTGATCGGCGCCTTCGGCGGCGCCCGACGGGGGTACGCGGCCGGCAAGTTCCTGCTCTACGGGCTCGGCGGTGGGTTCATCATGCTCGCCTCGGTCATCGGCCTCTACGTCTACTCCGCCCAGGCCGGCACCCCGAGCTACCTGCTCAGCGACCTCAGTCAGCTGCAGATCCCGACCGGGGCCGGGCGCTGGCTCTTCGTCGGCTTCATGATCGCCTTCGCCATCAAGGCGCCGACGGTTCCGTTCCACAGCTGGATGCCGGACGCGATCGAGCAGTCCACTCCCGGAGGCGCGGTGATGCTCGCCGGCGTGCTGGACAAGATCGGCACCTTCGGGATGATCCGGTTCTGTCTCTATCTGTTCCCCGAGGCCAGCCGCTGGGCCACCCCGGTCGTGCTCACCCTGGCGGCGCTGTCGATCATCTACGGCGGGGTGATGGCGATCGGCGCCAAGGACCTGCACCGGTTGATCGGCTGGACCTCGATCAGCCACTTCGGCTTCATCGTGCTCGGCATCTTCGCGTTCACCAGCCAAAGCATGGTCGGGTCGACGCTGTACATGCTCAACCACGGACTGTCCACTGCGGCCCTGTTCCTGGTCGTCGGCTTCATGATGGCCCGTCGGGGTTCCCGCCGGGTCAGCGACTTCGGCGGGGTGAGCAAGGTGGCCCCGTTGCTGGCCGGCCTGATGCTGTTCGCCGGTCTGTCCACCCTGGCCCTGCCGGGACTGTCCCCGTTCGTCAGCGAGTTCATGGTCACCGCCGGCACGTTCAGCCGGCACCCGGTCTACGGCTCGGTGGCGGTGTTCGGCATCGTGCTCGCCGCGCTCTACATCCTGATCATGTACCAGCGCACCGCGACGGGACCCGTGTCGCCAGGGGTGGAGCAGAGCGTGACCTCGGACCTGAACGGGCGGGAAAGGCTTGCACTGGCCCCCCTGGTGCTACTCATCTTGGTCCTCGGTATCTTTCCCCGGCCCTTCACGGCGGTGATCGAACCGGCGGTGACCGCGGCCATGCACCACGTCGGGGTCTCCGATCCGGAACCCTTGGTCACCGCGGAGGGAGGTCGCTAGATGGAACCGATCACCGCACCGTCCATCGCCTACGGACTGCTCGCGCCGTTCATCGTGATCTTTGGCGCCGCCTGCCTCGGCATCCTGGTCGAGGCCCTCGCCCCCCGCTGGGCCCGTCTCACCGTCCAGTCGGTGCTGACGTTCCTGGCCATCCTGGTCGCGCTGATCCTCACCGTCGGCAACTGGGCCGCGGGCCGGACCGGCATCACCGCCGTGGGCTCGGTGGTCGCCGACACCCCCACGTACTTCATCTGGGTGATCCTGCTCGTCCTGGGCGGGGTGTCGTTCCTGCTCTTCGCCGAGCGCACGGTCGACGCCGGGGCCGGCGTGTTCGTCCCCCAGGCCGCGGCCGTCCCCGGGACCTCGGCCGAGCAGGAGGCCATCGAGGCCAAGGTCGAGCACACCGAGGTCTTCCCGCTGGCCCTGTTCGCTCTGTCGGGGATGATGCTCTTCCCCGCGTCCAACGACCTGATCACCATGTTCGTCGCGCTCGAGGTGTTGTCGCTGCCGCTCTACCTGCTGTGCGGGATGGCCCGGCGCCGGCGGTTGCTCAGCCAGGAGAGCTCGCTCAAGTATTTCCTGCTCGGCGCGCTGTCCTCGGCGTTCTTCCTCTACGGGGTCGCGCTGCTGTACGGCTACTCCGGCTCGTTCCAGCTCGGCGCCATCGCGGACGCGCTGACCACCAGCGACAAGGGCGACGGGCTGCTGCTCGCCGGTCTCGGACTGCTGGGGATCGGGTTGTTGTTCAAGGTCGGTGCGGTGCCGTTCCACTCCTGGACCCCCGACGTGTACGTGGGTGCCCCGACCCCGGTGACCGCCTTCATGGCGGCCTGCACCAAGATCGCGGCGATCGGTGCCCTGCTTCGGGTGTTCTACGTCGCGCTCGGTGGGGTGCGCTGGGACTGGCAGCCCCTGTTGGCCATCGTCACGGTGGCCACCATGGTCGTCGGTTCGGTGCTCGCCATCACCCAGACCGACGTCAAGCGGATGCTGGCGTACTCCTCGATCGCTCACGCCGGGTTCATCTTGACGGCGGTCGTCGGGGTCTCGACCCTGGCCACCGGCAAGCCGACCGCCTCACTGTCCAGCGTCTCGGCGGTGCTGTTCTACCTGGTCGCCTACGGCGCGGCCACCATCGGGGCGTTCGGCCTGCTCACCATGGTCCGCGACACCGGTGGGGAGGCCAACCAGCTCAGCTCGTGGGCCGGACTCGGCAAGCGGTCCCCGCTGACCGCCGCGGTCTTCTCGCTGTTCATGCTGAGCTTCGCGGGCATCCCGCTGACCAGTGGTTTCATCGGCAAGTGGTCGGTGTTCGCCGCCGCCTGGCAGGGTCGCAACTACCTGCTGGTGGTCATCGCCGTCGTCCTCAGCCTGGTTGCCGCGTTCTTCTACCTGCGGGTCATCGTCGTGATGTTCTTCACCGAGCCGGCCGACGACACCACCGCGGTGGTCCGCCCCGGGTGGCCCACGCTCACCGCCATCGGGGTTGGCGTCGTCGCTACTGTGGCGTTCGGCGTGTTCCCGGGTCCGCTGCTCGATCTTGCCGCCAGCGCGGGTGAGTTCCTGCGCTGATCGCGGTCGCGCACGAGCGGGATGCGTCCGGGGGAGGGTGAGGGGCAGAACCAGAGGAGTGATGATGACCGAGACCGTGCCGGTGTCGTTCGACGCTGTGTCGTTCGACGACGTGTTGCAGGCCCGTCTGGACGTCATCGAGGCGGCGCTGCTCCAGGCCGCCGAGGCCGGCACTCCCCTGGTCACCAGCGCGGCGCAGCACGTGATCGCCGCGGGCGGCAAGCGGTTCCGCCCCGTCTTGGTCCTGCTGAGCGCCGCGTTCGGTACCCAGCCCGACGAGGACGACCTGGTCCGGGCCGCGACCGTGGTCGAGTTGACCCACGTCGCGAGCCTCTACCACGACGACGTGATGGACGGCGCCGAGCTGCGCCGGGGTGCGCCGAGCGCCAACGCCACCTGGGACAACACCGTGGCCATCCTGGTCGGGGACTACCTCTTCGCCCGGGCCTCCGACGTCGTCTCCGAGCTCGGACCCGAGTTCGTCCGGATCCAGGCCCGGACCTTCGCCCGCCTCGTCCAGGGCCAGATCGCCGAGACGGTGGGCCCGCCGGAGGGCACCGACCCGCTGGCCCACTACCTGCAGGTGCTGGCGGACAAGACCGGCGCGTTGATCGCCACGTCGGCGCTGTTCGGCGCCAAGATCTCGGGGGCGACGCCTGCCGTCCAGCAGTTGCTCGCCCACTTCGGTGAGGAGGTCGGACTGATCTTCCAGCTGAGCGACGACATCATCGACGTGACCAGCGACGACACCGGCAAGACCCCTGGCACCGACCTGCGTGAGGGCATCGCCACCCTGCCGACCCTGCTTGCCGCCACCTCGACCGACCCGAACGACGCTCGGCTGCTGGAGCTGCTCGGCTCCGACCTGCACGACGAGGCGGCGCTGGCCGAGGCCCTCCGCCTGCTCCGCGCCCACCCGGCGATCGCCGAGGCCCGCGCCCTTGTCCGTACCCGCTCCGCCGCGGCCGCCGAGCTGCTGGCCCCGCTGCCCGACGGCCCCGCCAAGTCGGCCCTGCTGGAGCTCTGCGACTCGGTCGTCTCCCGTACCGCCTGAACGTGCGGCTGCGAACAACCACGTTAACCTGGTTTCTCTGCACTGAACACGGCAGATCTGCCATGCAGAGCGGCAGTTTGCCGCGCGGAGCGTCCGTGATTTGGCTCCTAGGACGGACCCCACGGTGACGGCGTGGATGCTGATCTCGAACTGCTGACTGCGGGGAGGTTCAATCAGACCCTGCACTCGGCCAAGGCCCTCCGGCCCTAGGCTGAGACGACGCCACCGGGGTCCGGTCGTACCGAATGACCGGGGGCCGGATGGCGACCCGGGAGCTGGTCGGTCTCCAGACGACCCGGCGACTCTCAGCTACGACGACGAGGTCTGCGCCTGGGTCGACGACGCCGGCCGCACCCGGATCGGATCGCCGAGGAAGACCTGGCACAACTCGCCCGCGACCGGACGACCGTAGCGCACTGGAATTGTCGCGAAATCGTCGTCAGCGCACACAGATCGGCCGGAACCGGCCAGATCGGAGCGCACAACGCAATATGGCGACAAGCGGTCCCGGTCCGGTGCCCACGCCCAGGCGGAACCGGGAGATGATGGACGTCCAGCCGAAGACGAGGAGGTCTCATGCCCAGCGCCGTGATTGTGGACGCCATCCGGACACCGTCAGGTCGTGGGAAGCCTGGTGGGTCGTTGGATCCGCTGCATCCAGTCGACCTGCTGGCCCAGACCCTGCAGGCGCTGGTCGAGCGGACCGGAGTCGACCCGTTCCTGGTCGAGGACGTGATCGGCGGCTGCGTCTCGCAGACCGGCCAGCAGGCCGTCAACGTCACCCGCAACGCGGTGCTGGCGGCCGGGTTCCCCGAATCCGTCCCCGCCGTCACGGTCGACCGGCAGTGCGGATCGAGCCAGCAGGCGACAAGCTTCGCGGCGCAGGGCGTGATCGCCGGCGCCTACGACGTGGTGATCGCCTGCGGTGTCGAGATGATGAGCCACAACCCGATCGGCGCCAACAGCCACGGCGAGGACACCTACGGCGTCGGCGGGGCTGCGCGCTACCCGGACGGACTCGTGCACCAGGGCATCTCGGCTGAGTTGATCGCCCAGCGTTGGCGGCTCTCCCGCCGGCAGTGCGACGAATTCGCGGCGCAGTCCCACCAGCGCGCCACCGAGGCCCATCGGTCCGGGGCCTTCGACCGCGAGCGGATCGCCGTCCGGCTGCCCGACGGCACCGAGGCCACCGTCGACGAGACCGTACGCGCCGCCACCACCACCGACGGGCTCGCGAACCTCAAGCCGTCTTTCGCCGAGCCGCAGTACGTCGACCGCTTCGGCGACATCGACTGGGTGATCACTGCGGGCAACGCCTCACCGCTGACCGACGGGGCCTCGGCCGCATTGATCATGAGCGAGGAGCGCGCCCGGGTCCTGGGTCTCACCCCGCGGGCGCGCTTCCACAGCTTCGCGGTCACCGGCAGCGACCCGCTGCTGATGCTCACCGGGGTCATCCCGGCCACCGAGCTGGTGCTGAAGAAGGCCGGGCTGAGCATCGACGACATCGACACGTTCGAGGTCAACGAGGCCTTCGCCCCGGTCCCGCTGGCCTGGCTGGCCGAGACCGGGGCCGACCCTTCCCGGCTCAACCCTCGTGGGGGCGCGATCGCCCTCGGCCACCCGCTCGGCGCCACCGGAACCAAGCTGCTGGCGACCATGATCAACCAGCTCGAGGCGACCGGGGGCCGCTTCGGTCTGCAGACGATGTGCGAGGGCGGCGGCATGGCCAACGCGACGATCGTGGAGCGGCTGTGACGAGCCGATGAAGATCAGCTCGGAGACCGTCGCCCTCGTCACCGGTGGCGCGTCCGGTCTCGGTCTGGCGACCGTCACCCGACTGGCGCGCGCCGGCGCCCGGGTGGTGATCGTCGACCTCCCCGCCTCGGCCGGCGAGCAGGTGGCGAGCTCCCTCGGTGATGGTGTCGTCTTCGGCCCGGCCGACGTCACCGACCCGGTCGCGGTGCAGACGGCCGTGGACCGCGCGGCCAGCTGGGGACCGCTGCGAATTACGGTGAACTGCGCCGGCGTGGGTACCCCGGCCAAGGTGGTCGGCAAGGACGGACCGCTGCCCCTGCAGGACTTCCAGCGGGTGATCATGATCAACCTGGTCGGTACGTTCAACGTGATCAGGCTCACCGCGGCGGCCATGATGATCACCGAACCGGTCGACGGGGAGCGGGGGGTGATCATTAACACCGCCTCGGTGGCGGCCTTCGACGGCCAGATCGGCCAGCCGGCGTACGCGGCGTCCAAGGGTGGGATCGTGTCCATGACCCTGCCGATCGCCCGGGAGCTGGCCCGTTCCCTGATCCGGGTCAACGCGATCGCCCCCGGCATCTTCGCCACCCCGTTGCTGGCGGGACTGCCCGCGGCGGCCCAGGAGTCGCTGGCCACCCAGGTGCCGAACCCGTCGCGGCTCGGCGATCCGGACGAGTACGCCGCGCTCGTCGAGCACATGATCGCCAACGGCTACCTCAACGGCGAGGTCGTCCGGCTCGACGGCGCGATCCGGATGGCGCCGAAGTGAGCAGTCGACGTCGCCGCTTTGTCACTCAGGTAGGCCGCTGACCACCAGGTCGGCGCGCTCCCAGGCCCGGTCCGCGCCCAGCGCCGAATGCTCCTCGGCCATCCACCCCGTGTAACCGGCCGGCGAGATCTCGCCGGCCGCGACCCGGACGGCGTCGCGCGCCCGCCGGACGTCCTCGGGGGTCTGCACCCAGACCGTCGCGTCGTAGTGCGGGGTGAGCTCACGACGCGTGCTGCCGACACCCTCGACGACCAGCCACGACGTTCCCGCGGGAACGCTCACCGACCCCGGACGGTCGCGCTGCACCCAGCCCGGCGGCCGGTAGTCGACCACCGAACCGGCTCGGAACGGCGTCAGCACGTCGTCAATCAGCAGGTCGCCCCAGGCGCTCATCGGGGACCAGCCGTCACCAGATCTGCACCCGCTCGGGCTCGGGCAGCCAGAGCGCGTCGGCCGAGGTGACGTCGAAGGCGTCGTAGAACGCCGGCAGGTTGCGGACGATCTGGTTGCAACGGAACTCGTTGGGCGAGTGCGGGTCGGTGGCGAGTCGCTGGAGCACGGTCTCGGTGCGCGACTTCTGCCGCCAGACCGCGCCCCAGGCCAAGAACAGCCGCTGGTCGGCAGAGTAGCCGTCCACGGCGTCGGGCTCGGTGCCGTGGAGCGAGATCTGGTAGGCGCGGTGGGCGATGGAGAGCCCGCCGAGGTCACCGATGTTCTCCCCGATGGTGAGCTCGCCGTTGACGTGCCGACCAGGGGTCTGGGCCGGCTCCAGCACGTCGTACTGGGCGATCAAGGAGCGGGTGCGCTCCTCGAAGGACTCGCGGTCCTTCTCGGTCCACCAGTCGACCAAGGCGCCGTCACCGTCGCAGGTCGAGCCCTGGTCGTCGAAGCCGTGCCCGATCTCGTGGCCGATGACCGCACCGATGCCGCCGTAGTTGACGGCGTCGTCGGCGTGCTCGTTGAAGAACGGCGGTTGCAGGATCGCCGCCGGGAAGACGATCTCGTTACGCAGCGGGTGGTAGTAGGCGTTGACGGTCTGCGGCGTCATCAGCCACTCGTCGCGGTCGATCGGGCTGCCGATCTTGGCGATCGAGCGATCGAGCTCGAAGCCGTTGGCTGCCATCACATTGCCGATCAGGTCGTCGGCGCTGATCGCCAACGCGGAGTAGTCCCGCCACGTGACCGGGAAGCCGATCTTCGGGGTGAACTTGGCGAGCTTGTCGAGCGCGCGGTCCTTGGTCTCCGCGGTCATCCAGTCGAGGTCGGTGATCGACCGCCGGTACGCCTCGATCAGGTTGGCTACCAGGGTGTCCATCCGGCCCTTGGCGGTGGGGGAGAAGTGCCGTTCGACGTAGACCTTGCCGACGGCTTCGCCCAGCGCACCTTCGACGAGTTCGACGCCGCGCTTCCAACGCTCCTTCAGCCGCGGGGTGCCCGCGAGCGTGGTGCCGTAGAAGGAGAACCGCTCCGCGGTGAACGCCGAACTGAGGTAGGGCGACAGTGAGGACACCAGGTGCCAGGCGGCCCACGACCGCCAGGCCGGCAGCCGGTCCTCGGTGAGCAGCGTCGCCACCTCGGTGAAGAAGGAAGGCTGGCAGGACACGACCTCGGTCACGGTGGACTCCGGGATGCCCGCGCCTTCGAGCCAGGCGCGAAACGGCAGTCCCGGCGACTCGCCCTCGAAGTCGGCCAACGTCCGCAGGTTGTACATCTGCCTCAGGTCCCGGCATCGGACCTTGTCCCAGTGCTTGGCCGCGATCGCGGTCTCCAGCGCCAGCACGGCGGCGGCCTGGTCCTCGGCGTCGTTGAACCCGGCGAGGGTGAGGGTCGCCGCGACGTGGTTGAGGTAGGCGGCTCGGATCTCTACGTACTGGTCGAGCCGGTAGTACGCCTCGTCGGGGAGGCCCAGCCCGCCCTGGCTGACGAACATCACGTAGCGGGTCGGGTCGCCGGGGTCGGACTCGGCCTCGAGGTCCAGCAGTCCCCGGACGCCGCGGCGGGCGAACCCCCCAACCAGGCGGAGCAGCTCCTCGGCGGTGGAGACCGCGGCGACCCGGCGCAGCGGACCGATGAGCGGGGTGGCCCCGGCCGCCTCGATCACGTCCTCGGCCATGAAACTGGCGTAGAGGTCGGCGATCTTCTGGGTCTCGCTGCCCGGCTCGCCCGGCTCCACGCCGGTGATGATGTCGCGGACGGCCTCTTCGGCCGCGTCGCGCAACAGCGAGAACGCCCCGGTCAGGGGCTTGTCGTCCGGGATCTCCTCAGTGTCCAGCCACCGTCCGTTGACATGCCGGAAAAGGTCGTCGGCCACCTTGACGTCGGGGTCGAAGGTGGAGAAGTCAAGAGCCGGTACCGGCTGGGTCGCAGCAGTCACGCAGTGATGCTACCCAGCCGGTACCGGCACCGGATCGGGTCGAGGCCGCGCTCGTCGTCTCGTCGTCGACCCGCTTCGCGCCGCGGTGACGCGTACGTAACGGAACAGAGGCCGGCCGACCGGGGTTGTCGCCTCTATGACGATGACCCTCACCGACCAGCCGACCACCGAGGCCGCCTCGACCACGGACCGCGCCGACTTCTGGTTTGATCCGCTATGCCCGTTCTGTTGGATCACCTCGCGCTGGATCCTCGAGGTGGAAAAGGTGCGAGACGTCGACGTCGCTTTTCACGTGATGAGCCTTGCGGTGCTCAACGAAGGTGCCGACATCTCCGAGGACTACCAGAACCTGATGACGAAGGCGTGGGGCCCGGTCCGGGTCGCGATCGCGGCCGCGCAGCTGCAGGGTGATCAGATCCTCGCGCCGCTCTACACCGCCATGGGCACCCGGATCCACAACCAGGACATCAAGGACTTGGACGCCGTGATCGAACAGTCCTTGGCCGAGGTGGGTCTGCCGGCCTGGCTGGCCGCGGCCGCCACCTCGACCGAGCACGACGATGCGCTGCGGGCCAGCCATCACGTCGGCATGGACAAGGTCGGTCAGGGCGTCGGGACCCCGACGATCCACGTCAACGACGTCGCTTTCTTCGGCCCCGTGATGACCCGCATTCCCAAGGGCGAAGAGGCCGGCAGACTCTGGGACGCCACCGTCACCCTGGCCGGGTACCCGTACTTCTACGAGCTGAAGCGCGAACGCACCGACTCGCTGCACTTCGACTGAGGGGTGCGACTGGCCTGCGCCCGCCGGTCGGCACCCAACCGCAGCAGGGTGGAGCCGGCCAGCACCATCAGCGCCACCCAGACCAGGCCGAACCCGACCCACCGGCCGGCCGACATCTGCTCGCCAAACACCAGCACGGCCAGCAAGAACTGCACGGTCGGCGTCAGGTACTGGATCAGCCCGACCGTGCTCAGCGGGACCCGGGTGGCGGCCGCCGCGAAGCACAGCAGCGGGACCAAGGTGACGAGCCCACCGGCGACCAGCAGCAGGCTGTGGCTCCAGCCGAGGCGGATGAACGTCATCGCGCCGTGGGCGTTGAGCCAGACCAGATAGCCCACGGCGGGCAGCAGCAAGAGGGCCGACTCAATGGTCAGGGTCTCGATCGCCCCGCCGTCGACGGTCTTCTTGAGGAAGCCGTACGTCGCGAAGCTCACCGCCAGCGTCAGCGCGATCCAGGGCGGGCGGCCGTAGTCGATCGTCAGGGTGATCACCGCGGCCAGGGCGAGACCGACCGCAGCCCACTGGATCCGGCTCAGCCGTTCGTGCAGGATGACCACGCCGAGCAGGATCGACAGAATCGGGTTGATGTAGTAGCCCAACGCCGCGTCGACGATGTGCGCGTGGTTGACCGCCCAGATGTAGACGCCCCAGTTGACCGCGATAGTGACCGCGGCCGCCGTCAACAGTCCGATCCGGCGTGCGGTGAGCAACTGACGGAAGCGATCACGAGGTACTACCGTGAGCAGCAGCAGGATCGCCGGGACCAGCGTCCAGATGATCCGGTGGGCCAAGATCTCCACCGCGCCGGCGCGGGCGACCAGCGGCCAGAAGAGGGGGACCAGTCCCCACATGCCGTACGCCGCCAGAGCGTAGGCCACGCCACCGCGCGGGGACCGGGGGGTCGGCTCGGAGGTCACGTCGCACTAGCATGCCTTGTGGGGCCAGGGAACCGCTCGTCGAGGTCCGCGCTGTGTCCCTGCGCTGAGTCGGCAGCGGGGACCGACCGGGCCGGTAGGTCACCGGGGCGCCTGGTGGTGACGACCAGGATCTCCCACCCCCGTTAGGATCGACTCGTCCCCGACCACTGCGGAAGGCTCGTCATGACGGCAGACCCCGCTACCGCCGTACCCAGCACCTCCGGTCCGGCCGGCATTGAGCTCAACGGGCTGAACACGATCGACGAGAGCGAGCGCCAGGGTCGGCCGCGAGACCTGTTCTGGCCCTGGTTCGGCGCCAACGTGTCGGTGCTGGGCATCAGCTACGGGTCGTTCCTGCTCGGCTTCGGTATCTCCTTCGTCCAGGCGACCGTGGTCGGGGTGATCGGGATCGTGATCTCGTTCCTGCTGTGCGGGCTGGTCGCGCTGGCGGGCAAGCGCGGCTCGGCACCGACGATGGTGCTGAGCCGGGCCGCGTTCGGGGTCCGGGGCAACCGGCTCCCCTCGCTGCTCTCCTGGATGCTCACGGTGGGTTGGGAGACTGCGCTGACCGCGCTCGCGGTTCTCAGCACGGCAACGGTGTTCACCCGGCTGGGCGCGGGTGGCGGGCTGGGGACCAAGATCATCGCCCTGGTGGTCGTGGCGGCGTTGATCGTCGCCGCCGGGGTCGCGGGTTTCACCGTAATCATGAAGCTGCAGAAGGTGATCACGGTGGTCACCGCCGTGCTGACGGTGGTCTACGTCGTGCTGGTGATCGACGACATCGACCTGGCCACGGTGGCAGCGCTGCCGGCCGGTCCGACCGCGTCGGTGGTCGGTGGGCTGATTTTCATGATGACCGGTTTCGGGCTCGGTTGGGTGAACGCGGCGGCCGACTACTCGCGTTATCTGCCCCGCACGGCTCGCAGCAGCGGGGTGGTGGGCTGGACGACCGTCGGCTCGTCACTCGCGCCCGTGCTGCTGCTGATCTTCGGGGTGCTGCTAGCCGGCTCGTCGAAGGACCTCAGCGACGCCATCGGGGCCGACCCGATCGGGGCCCTGACCACCTTGCTGCCGACCTGGTTCCTGATCCCGTTCGCCCTGGTCGCCGTGCTCGGGCTGGTCGGCGGGGCCGTGCTCGACATCTACTCCTCGGGTCTGGCCCTGCTCAGCGCGGGGGTGCGGATTCCGCGCTTCGCCGCCGCGGGGGTCGACGGGGTGCTGATGATCGTCGGCGCGGTCTACGTCGTCTTCTTCGCCACCGACTTCCTCGGCCCGTTCCAGGGCTTCCTGATCACGCTCGGGGTCCCGGTGGCGGCCTGGTGCGGGATCATGCTGGCCGACGTGGCGCTGCGGCGCAGCGACTACGCTGACGCCGAGCTCTACGCGATCGACGGTCGCTACGGCGACGTGCGCTGGCTGCCGATCGGCCTGGTGGTGCTGGCCACCTTCCTGGGTTGGGGTCTGGTCACCAACACCTACGCCGGTTGGCTCGGCTGGCAGGGGTACCTGCTCGGCCCGGTGGGCGGTCGCGACGGAGCCTGGGCGTACGCGAACCTCGGGGTGCTGATCGCGTTGCTCGTCGGTTTCACCGGCACCCTCCTGCTCGCCCGGACCGCGGTCCGCGCCCAGGAGTCGGTCCCCCGGTGAGCGCGCCGTGGCTGGTGGCGATCGACCTGCAGACGATCTTCGCCCAGGGACCGTGGGGCTCCCCGGACTACGAGACGGCCGTGGCGGGGACGCGGGCGCTGCTGCCGGCCTTTGTCGGGCGTACGGTGCACACCCGGTTCGTCGCCCCCGCCGTACCGACCGGAGCGTGGGTCGACTACTACCGCGAGTGGCCCTTCGCCTTGGTGTCGGCCGACGACGAGCTGTACGACCTGACCCTCGACCCGGGTGGCGATCCGGTGATCACTGCGACCACGTTCGGCAAATGGGGACCCGGGCTGGCCGGCCTCGTGGCCGGCTCGGGTGCCGCGGGGATCGTGCTCACCGGTGTGTCGACCGACTGCTGCGTGTTGTCGACGGCCCTGGCCGCGGCCGACGCCGGGGTCGCCGTCGCAGTGGCGGCCGACGCCTGCGCCGGGGCCAGCCCGGCCGACCATCGGCGCGCGCTCGACGCGATGGCGCTCTACGGCCCGCTGATCACGATCACCACGGTGGCCGACGTGCTCGCCACGAGCTGATCCGGCCGGCGAGGCCCGACCGACGGACTCAGGGCAGGGACGTCACGCTGACGGGGGTGTCCAGCACCCGGTCGGGTCCGACCTCGCGGACCGGACCGATCAGCTCGACGCTCAGGGCAGGCAGCGGCGACGACCCGGCCGTACCCACGGTGAAGGTGAGGGTGCCCGGTTCGACGATCCGCCGCAGGTCGACACCGGTGAACGCGCTGCGGTCGGCGTGCACGGTGAAGGACACCCGCGCGGACTCCCCAGCGGCCAACGTCACCCGGGTGAAGCCGACCAGCTGGGTCACCGGCCGGGTCACGCTGGCCACGGGGTCCTGCAGGTAGAGCTGGACGACCTCGGTCCCGTCCCGCGCGCCGGTGTTGGTAAGCGTGACGGCGATCTCCACGCTGCTGTCGGTGTCGATCTCCGCCGCCGACGTGGTCAGCGCGGTGTAGCCGTAGGTGGTGTAGGCCAGGCCGTGGCCGAAGGGAAACGCCGGGGTCGGGTCGAGGTTGCTCACGCCGTGGCTGTCGTGAGCCAGCGGCGGGGCGAGGTAGGTGTGCGGTTGGCCGCCCGGGTGGGCCGGGATCTGCACGGGGAGCTTGCCCGAGGGGTTGACCCGACCCGACAGCACGCCGGCGACGGCAGGCCCGCCCTCCTCCCCGGGGAAGAACGCCTGGACGAGCGCCTGGGTGCGTCCGACGTAGCCGCCCAGCGCGTAGGGCCGACCGGAGATCGCGACCAGGACCACGGGTCGCCCGGTCGCGAGCACCGCCTCGACCAGCGCCGGTTGGTGGCCCGGGAGTCTCAGGTCCTCGGCGTCGCAGCCCTCACCCGAGGTACCCAGCCCGAACAACCCGGCCCGGTCGCCGACCGCGAGCACGACGACGTTGGCCGCGGCCGCGGCGGCCACGGCGGCGGGAAGACCCTCCAGGTCGCCACCGGCCACCTCGCAGCCCACGGCGAAGGTCAGCTCGGCGGCGGGCAGCTCGGCTCGCAGCCCGGCCAGCAACGACGGCGCGTCGACGCCGAGATCGAAGCCCGGGTACTGCGGGATGACGTGGTTGGGGAAGGCGTAGCACCCGAACAGCGACCGCACGTCGTCGGCGCACGGTCCGATCACCGCCACCGTGGCGACGTCGGCCGCCAACGGCAACAGCCCGGCCTGGTTGTCGAGCAGGACCACCCCGGCCTCGGCGAGCCGGCGGGCCAGGTCGCGGTGGGCGGGTGAGTCGAGGTCGACGGTGTCGTCGGCGGTCACGGTCCACCCCTGGTCGAGCAGCCCGAGCTCGAGCTTGTGCCGCAGCACCCGTTCCAGCGCCCGGTCCACCAGGGCCTCCTCGACCCGTCCGGCCTCGACCTCGGCGACCAGCGGGCCCCCGTAGCCGCCGGTGGTCGGGAGCTCGACGTCGAGCCCGGCCGCCAGCGCGAGCCCCGCAGCCGCTCCGGGTCCATCCGCCACCCGGTGCATGCTCTGCAGGAAGGCGATCGACCAGTAGTCGGAGACGACGGTGCCGGTGAACCCCCACGTGTCGCGCAGCAGCTCGGTCAGCAGCCGGTGCGAGGCCGCGGCCGGCACCCCGTCGAGGTCGGAGTAGGAATTCATCACGCTGCGGACCTGCGCCTCGCGGATCGCGTACTCGAACGGCGGCAGGATCACGTCGGCCAGCTCACGAGGACCGATCGAGACCGGGGCGTGGTTCCGGGCGGCCCGGGAGGCGGAGTACCCGGCGAAGTGCTTGAGGGTGGCGATCACGCCCTGGCTCTGCAGCCCGCGCACGTAGCCCGCGCCCAGCTGCGCCGTCAGGTAGGGGTCTTCCCCCAGGGTCTCCTCGACCCGCCCCCACCGGTAGTCGCGGACCACGTCGAGCACGGGAGACAACCCCTGGTGCACGCCGAGGGCGGCCATGTCGGCGCCGATGGCGGCGGCCATCTCCTGCACCAGGTCGGGGTCGAAAGTGGCCCCCCACGCGAGCGCCGTCGGGTAGACGGTGGCCTGGTAGGTGGTGAACCCGGTCAGGCACTCCTCGTGGACCAGGGCCGGGATCCGCAACCGGGTCCTGGCCAGGAGCACCTGCTGCAGGTCCCGCAGCCGCCGAGCACCCTCGACAGGGGTGACGGGAGCGGTGCCGTAGACGCGGGTGAGCTGCCCGATGCCGAGCGCCACGGACTGGGCGTAGTCGGCCTGCTGTCCGAACACGTCCTGCATCGGAGCGACGTTGCCGCTCACCTCCGCGAACCCCGGCCACACGCTGGAGAGCTGGGCGACCTTCTCCGGCAAGGTCATCGCCGTCATCAAGGCCTTGAGACGAGCGTCGGGATCCAGCCCGGGGTCACGCCAGTCGGTGCTCGCGGTCGAGGGTTCGGTACCGGAGGCGACGGTACCGGAGAGGTCCGGGTCGGAGAGGTTGGCAGTCATGCTGCTCCTGGTCAGACGGGCACCGCCGGCGCAGCGGCCAGCGACTGGAGAGGGACGGCGGGGGGTCGATCGACCGAGCTCGCGACGGGGAGGGCGCGGCCCTGCGCCGCAGCGGCGAGCAATGACTCCAGCACGTCGAGCACGTGGAAGGCCAGGGCGCCGCTCGCTCGGGGCAGGTCACCGGCCGGGGTCCGCGCGAGGTCGGCGACCCCGTATCCCCGGCCCGCGTCGGTGTAGCCGGCCGACACCGGAAGCGTCTCCCACTCCGGCGAACCCAGGCGACGCAGCAGCACGTCGCCGCCGAAGTGATTGGGGTCGGGGACGACCAGCGAGCCTGATACCCCGTGCACCTCGAGGTTGCTGGCCCGGGTCGCGACCGTGTCGAAGCTCATCACCAGGGTGGACAGGGCCCCGGACGCGTGGGTCAAGACCCCGGTGACGTGGGTGTCGGTGCTGACCGGGATCTCCTCGCCCGCTCGCGGCCCCGAGCCGATCGTCCGGCTGTCCCGGGCCCGACCGGCGGCACCGACCACGCTCGTCACCGGCCCGACCAGGGTGACCAGCGCCGAGACGTAATAGGGACCCATGTCGAGCAGTGGTCCACCACCAGGGACGTAGTAGAAATCCGGGTTCGGGTGCCAGCGTTCGTGTCCGGGGACGGCCATCGTGGCGCTCGCGGCGAGTGGCCGTCCGATCAGGCCGTCGTCGACCGCTCGGCGTGCGGTCTGCACCCCGGTGCCCAGCACCGTGTCGGGGGCACAACCCACGATCACCCCGGCGGCCGTGGCGGCGTCCAGCACCCGTCGGGCCTGCGTCGAGGTCGCGGCCAGCGGCTTCTCGCCGTACACGTGCTTGCCGGCGGCGATCGCTGCGAGCGCGACCTCGGCGTGAGCCGACGGGATGGTCAGGTTGAGCACGAGATCGACATCGTCGTCGGCCACCAGCTCGGTCGGGGTGCACGCCCGCACGCCGTCGCGCCCTTCGGCCACAGCAGCCGCGCGGGACGGGTCGAGGTCCGCGACCGCCACCAGTCGGACGTCGGTGAGCCGGTCGAAGGTCGCCAGGTACTGCGCGATGATGGCGCCACAGCCGACGATCCCGACCCGGAGCGGGCCGGTCACCGGCTCGCCCACAGCAGGCCGCGTTCGATCAGGGTGCGGACCTGGGGAACCTCCAGCACGTCGACGTGGTGACCCGGGGTCGCGACGAAGATCCTGCCCTGTCCCCACTGTCGGGTCCAGACGGCCGGAGAGGTGACCGGCCGGGTCCACGGGTCCCACGGGCGGACCGCCTGCGTGGTGGTGGCTAACACGTCGACGTAGTCGTCGGTCAGCACCCAGTACTGCTCGGTGACCAGATCGAAGTCGTCGATCCCCGCGGTGATCGGGTGGTCGACGGCAGCCGGCAGCATCTGCACCCGATACGGAACGTAGTTGTCCGACTGCTCACCGGTGCGCTCGTCGGGGTGCTTGCCGGGATGGCAGGCGAATTGCCCGCCGATCAGATGCAGGTAGTCGCTGCTGTTGCGGTAGGAGTCGGCGATCCCGCCGTGCCACCCCGCCAGGCCCGTACCCGCTTCCACCGCGCGGGTCAAACCCGCCAGCTCGGAACGCTCAATGCTCGACATCGTCATGCACTGCAGCACGAGATCGACGCTCGCCATCACCTCGGGGTTGGCGTAGACCTTCGGTGAATCCTCCACGCGGACCTCAAAACCGTGGTCAGCCAGGAAGGGCAGGAACAACTCCGTCGCTTCGACGGGCTGGTGACCGTCCCACCCGCCGCGCACCACCAAGGCGGTGCGGGGGTGTGCAGCGGTCGGCTCGGCTGGCGCCGTCGTCATGGTTTCTCCTCACGCCGGGGTCCGGCGGTCGTCATTGCCGGGATGCTGGTCCGAGGATGCGCACGCAAACTGACGAAACTTTCCCGGATCCTCGGCCGACAGGTTTTGCAGTCTGCCCCACGGTCGTTGGTCGGTCAACACCGGCCCCCTGCGCCGGGCCTTCGCGGCTCAGAGGGTTCTCGACCACGAAAGATTCGCGAAAAGGGATCAGCGGGACCGAAGCCGAGCCGTGGAGCTGCGGATTACGAGCTCGGTGGCGAGCTCCACGTGGTGCGAGTCCAGCTCGTCACCGTCGGCGAGTCGCAACGCCGTACGCAGCGCCACAGCACCCATCTCGCGCAACGGCTGGCGCACGGTGGTCAGCGGCGGGGAGAGCAGCCGGGCCACCTCGGTGTCGTCGAAGCCGACGACGCTGAGGTCCTGCGGCACCCGCAGGTTGCGGACCCGGGCTGCCTCGATCACCCCGGCTGCGAGCTCGTCGGTGGCGGCGAACACCGCGGTCGGGGGCTCGGCGAGGTCCAACAGCGCGGCCCCACCCGCGGTGCCGTCCTCGTAGTGCGCGCCGACCATCTGGACGTAGTCCGCCCTGGTCTGGATCCCGGCCGACTCGAGGACAGCTCGGTAGCCGTGCAGACGAGCCTGGTTGAACGCCGAGGTGGCCTCGGCTCCCATATAGGCAATCCGCCGGTGGCCGAGGCCGAGCAGGTGCTCGGTCGCGGCGACCCCGCCGGCGGAGTTCGTCGCTCCGACGCTGACGAGCTGTCGGCGCGGCAGGTTGAGTGGGTCGATGACCACCAGCGGCAGCCGAGCCCGGGAGAGGCCGGCGAGGTCACCCTGGTGCGCGTCGTCGACGACGTCGATCACCGCTCGGCGTCCGACGGCGGCCAACCGGCGCACCCAGCTCGCGGTCCCCTCGACCCCGGCACCGCGGTGGTGCCGAGGCCGGGCGCTGATGCACACAGCCACCCCGGCGTCAGCGGCGGCC
Source organism: Propionibacteriaceae bacterium (assembly GCA_050996715.1). GTDB lineage: Bacteria > Actinomycetota > Actinomycetes > Propionibacteriales > Propionibacteriaceae > Microlunatus. Next base: position 5,172 of record JBPCRP010000035.1, on the reverse strand, counting down.
CGCAGCACACCCTGCAGGAGCTCGGTCCAGTAGCCGTTCGGGCGGCCGTGGAAGACGAGCTCGACGGTGGGCTCAGCCACCGTCGCACGGCGAGCAGACTCTGACCTGCGCTCGACGTACTGGTGCTGGGCCAGCAGCGTCTGCACCCGCTCCCGGGTGGCGGGACCGACGTCGGCCCGGCCGTTCAGCACCTTCGAGACCGTGGCGACCGACACCCCCGCCGAGGCGGCCACGGTGGCCAGGGTGGCCGGGGTGTCCGCGGTCATCGAGATCCCCAGGCCGGGACGCGGATCGATGGCCGGGCGTCAGCCGCTCGAGTCAGCACCGAAGCAACTCCTCAGGCACTCTCATAGGAATCGTACGAAAGATTTCGTCTTGGGTGGGAGCACCTTAGCCGGGTCGAACCCGAGATGTACAGGTTTCCCTTCGCTGGAATGGTGGAATGTAACGAAAGTCCCCAGACGCTTGACACCGACGCGGCCGAAACTTACGTTGGGAACTGAGTGGTTGTCGTGCACCGACGACAACCGCGCACTGCGGTGGCAGCCGCGTCGGCCAGAAACCTGCGGGAACGATCCCGCCTCAACCATCGGAGTTCAGCGTGGACCTCAACCCCTTCACCCGACGGAACTTCCTCGGGCTGTCGATCGCCGGAGCCGGAGCCCTCACGCTTGCGGCGTGCGGCGGCACGACCCCGACCCAGACCGGTGCCGGTGGCGGCCAGGGCGGCGGTGATGCTGCCGGTTCGGGCAACGCCACCTACTGGTTCCTGACCGGACAGCCCGGTCAGGGGATCCGTGAGGACAGCGTCAAGAGCTTCAACGCCGCCAACCCGGGCAACACCATCAAGTACACCGAGTTCCAGAACGACGCCTACAAGACCAAGATCAAGACCGCGATCGGCGCCGGGCAGGGTCCATCGATCATCTGGGGCTGGGGTGGCGGCACCTTGGCGGAGTACGTGAAGAACGGCGAGGTCGACGACCTCACCTCGTTCTTCCAGGAGAACGCGCAGCTCAAGGACAAGTTGTTCCCCTCCTCCTTCGGAGCGGCCACCGTCAACGGGAAGATCTACGCGATGCCGGGTGAGACGGTGTCGCCGATCGTCCTCTACTACAACAAGAAGGTCTTCGACAAGGTCGGGGTGCAGCCCCCGCAGACCTGGGCCGACATCATGACTCTGGTGCCGAAATTCAACGCTGCCGGCGTGGCGCCGTTCTCGCTCGGCGGTCAGTCCCGGTGGACCAACATGATGTGGCTGGAGTTCCTGCTCGACCGCATCGGTGGCGCGCAGGTGTTCCAGAACGTGTTCGCTGGCAAAAAGGACGCCTGGTCCGACCCAGCCGTCACCGAGACGCTGACCAAGATCCAGGACCTGGTCAAAGCCAACGGTTTCATCAAGGGGTTCTCCTCGATCACCGCAGACTCCAACGCCGACCAGGCGCTCCTCTACACCGGCAAGGCCGCCATGATGCTTCACGGCTCGTGGACCTACGGCAGCATGAAGTCCGACGGTGGCGACTTCGTCAGCGGCGGCCACCTGGGCTACATGAACTTCCCGACGGTCGAGGGTGGCGTGGGCGATCCGAGCGACACCGTGGGCAACCCGGGCCAGTACAACTCGATCTCCTCCAAGGCGTCCGACGCTGTGAAGGAGACGGTGAAGAAGTACTTCCTCACCGGGGAGCTGGACGACGCCGAGGTCAAGGCGTGGGTCGACACGGGCAGCGTGCCGATCGTGCAGGGGTGCGACAAGCTGTTCGGCACCGGCAAGGACGCCGACTTCCTGAACTTCGTCTACGGCGTGGCGAAGAACGCGAAGAACTTCGCGCAGTCCTGGGACCAGGCGCTGTCGCCGACGGCGGCGGAGAACCTGCTGGACAACATCGCCAAGCTCTTCCAGCTCTCGATCACTCCGCAGCAGTGGATCGACAGCATGAACCAGTCCATCGGCAAGTGACCACCGTGGCCCCGGCGTCGGTGAAGCCGGCGCCGGCAGTCCGGCCGAAGGGAAGCGGGGCCACGCGGTCGAGGTCGTTGACCTGGATGGCCCTGCCCGCCCTGGTGTTCTTCATCGGTTTCGGCATCATCCCGCTGCTCGGCGTCCTGGTGCTGTCGTTCAGCACGTGGGACGGGATCGGGGCCGTCACCCCGGCGGGGTTCGCGAGCTGGATGGCGGTGCTCACCGACCCGGGCCTGCCCCACGCCCTGTGGGTGACCTTCCTGGTGATGATCTTGACCTGGGTGGCACAGACGCCGATGAGCATCCTGATCGGGACGTTCCTGGCGGGCCACCAGCGCTACCGCGAACTGTTGGCGGTGCTCTACTTCATCCCGCTGCTGCTCAGCGCGACCGCGATCGCCATCGCCTACAAGGCTCTGCTGGACCCGAACTTCGGTTTGGCCGCGGGCCTGCACATCCCGGCGCTCGCGCAGGACTGGCTCGGCCGCCCATACCTGGCGCTCGGTGTGGTGGTCTTCGTGGTGTCGTGGCAGTTCATCCCCTTCCACGCCCTGATCTACCAGGGCGGGGTGCGGCAGATTCCGGGGACGATGTACGAGGCGGCGTTGATCGACGGCGCCGGCACGATCCGGCAGTTCTTCTCCATCACGCTGCCGCAGCTGAAGTACACCATCATCACCTCGTCCACCCTGATGGTCGTCGGGTCGTTGACCTTCTTCGACCTGATCTTCGTGCTGACCGCGGGTGGTCCGGGTGACGCCACCCGGGTGCTCGCGCTCGACATGTACAAGCGAGGGTTCCAGGCCAACCTGATGGGTCCCGCCAGCGCGATCGCGGTCATCCTCGTCCTCATCGGGCTGGCGTTGGCCCTGGTGCTGCGCCGGATCGGCGGCAGCACGACCGACAGCCAGATGGAAGGGGCCTGAGATGGCCACGGTGACCACAGGCGCAGGCGCCAAAGCAGCGAGCGCCACCCGCACCGACCGCGGTCGGGGGTCTCGGCCGCCGAAGCGCCGCGGGACCAGCCGGCACAACTGGTTAGGCGGCTCGCTGAGCTGGGTCTGGTTGCTGGTGGTGATGATCCCCATCTACTGGATCGTGATCACCAGCTTCAAGACCCAGTCGAACTACTTCATCACCAATCCGCTGGTGCCGCCGAGCAGCCCGACGCTGGACAGCTATCAGGTGGTGATCCAGTCGGATTTCCCGCGCTACTTCCTCAACAGCGTGGTGGTGACCCTCGGCGCCATCGTGCCGGCCGTACTGATCTCCTTCACCGCCTCGTACGCCATCGTGCGTGGGAGCGGCAAGCTGCTGAAGGGCATCAACTGGCTGTTTCTGATGGGCCTGGCGATCCCGTTGCAGGCAACGATCATCCCGGTGTACCTGATCATCATCAAGCTCGGTCTCTACAACACCCTGGCGGCCATCATCTTGCCGTCGATCGCCTTCGCGATCCCGTTGTCGGTGCTGGTGCTGACCAACTTCATCAGGGACGTGCCTAAGGAGCTGTTCGAGTCGATGCGCACCGACGGAGCCAGCGACTGGCAGACGTTGTGGTATCTCGCGTTCCCACTGACCCGACCGGCCCTGGTCACGGTGACGATCTACAACGGGCTCGGCATCTGGAACGGTTTCCTGCTGCCGCTGATCCTCACCCAGAGCCCGGACAAACGGACCCTGCCGTTGGCGCTGTGGTCGTTCCAGGGTCAGTACAGCATCAACGTGCCGGCTGTGCTGGCCTCGGTCGTCTTGACCGCGCTGCCGATCGTGATCCTCTACGCCATCGGTCGTCGGCAGCTGCTCAGCGGCCTGACCGCCGGCTTCAGCAAGTGATCGCTCTCTGACGCTGTCGGAGGGACCCACCCTTCCCGCTCTCGATCACGACATCAACCAGGAGGACCCATGACACCCACCCCTACTCGCGAGGACAAGTTCAGCTTCGGTCTGTGGACGGTGGGCTGGCAGGCCCGCGATCTGTTCGGCGAGGCGACCCGGCCGGTGCTGGCCGGGAAGGATGCTGTGCACAAGCTCGCCGAGCTGGGCGCGTACGGCATCACCTTCCACGACGACGACCTGGTCCCTCCGGACAGCACGGCGGCCCAGCGGGACACGATCATCGCCGAGTTCAAGGAGGCGCTGGCGCAGACCGGGCTGGTGGTGCCGATGATGACGACCAACCTGTTCGGTGACCCGGTGTTCAAGGACGGCGGGTTCACCAGCAACGACCGCTCGGTGCGGCGGTACGCGCTCCGCAAGACGATGCGGAACATCGACCTGGCCGCGGAGCTGGGGGCGGAGATCTACGTTTTCTGGGGCGGCCGAGAGGGCTCAGAGGTCGACTTCGCCAAGGACGTGCGAGCGGCGCTGGACCGGTACCGCGAGGGCATCGATCTGCTGGCCCAATACACGATCGACCAGGGTTATCAGATGCGGTTCGCCATCGAGCCCAAGCCAAATGAACCCCGTGGGGACATCTTGTTGCCCACGATCGGGCACGCGCTCGCCTTCATCAACGAGCTCGAGCACAAGGACATGGTGGGTATCAACCCCGAGGTCGGGCACGAGCAGATGGCGAGCCTGAACTACACCCACGGCATCGCGCAGGCGTTGTGGTCGGGCAAGCTGTTCCACATCGACCTGAACGGGCAGAAGGGTCCGCGCTACGACCAGGACCTGGTCTTCGGCTACGGCGACCTTTTGCAGGCGTTCTCGACGGTCGACCTGCTGGAGAACGGCGCACCCGGTGGCGGCCCGACCTACGACGGAGACCGCCACTTCGACTACAAGCCGTTGCGGACCGAGAGCATGGAGGGGGTCTGGGAGTCGGCGTTGGCCAACATGGAGCTGTACATCACCCTTCGCGAGCGTTCGCACGCGTTCCGGGCCGATCCCCGGGTCCAGGAGGCGCTCCAGGAGGGCGGGGTACCTGGGCTGAGCACCCCGACGCTCAGCGAAGGCGAGACGTACGCCGAGCTGCTGGCCGACCGCGGCAGCTTCGAGGACTACGACCTCGTGCAGGCCCGGACCCACGGCTTCGGCTTCGCGCGGATCCAGCGCTACGCCATCGAGCACTTAATGGGTGTCCGCGACTGAGATCCACCCCCGCCATTTTGCGCAAAACGAACCCTCCCAAAGGGACGGGGGGGGGCACTGTGCGCAAAACGGGGGAAGCGAGCCCAACCACAAAATCCCACATGTCGCCCCCG
>JBPCRP010000029.1:0-6674 GCA_050996715.1 Propionibacteriaceae bacterium | reverse complement strand
TTAGACCCGCCAGCGGCGGGTCTGCCAACTCGACAGGCCGACGCTTGGACGTCGGTTTCTCAGCCGGCCGGGTTCGAGCGACGGAAGAACCGGCGGCGATGAGCCGGCATGCGTGCCTCAGTCGTCGGCACCGGGATGACGGGCTGACCGGCCAGCGCTGTCGGTACGGGTTCGGGCAGCTTCGAGTGCCCCCGCACGGCGTCGTTGGCCGCCGTGATGGCTCGGGAGTCGAAGGCGTGACAGATGAAGTCCTCGACGCCTTCCTCGGGATCGATTGGGCCGCCGTAGAGCGCCTCGAAGATCGGGTCGTCTCGAAGCCCCCGGATGGCGTAGAGCCCGTCAGGGGTAGCCCAGTCGATTTCGGCCCAGGTGTACATGATCAGTTGGCCGACGTTGGTGATCTGGACACCCCGATCGACGCCGATGGTGTAACTGACCTCGGGATCACTGACTTCGGTTTCGCCGAACGGACCCAATCTGTAGACCACGAACCAGTAGGACTGGCGCTCCTCGTTCCAGCCCATCTTTGCCACCTGGTTGTGTGCCCAGGCGGGAACGAGATAGGGCTTGGTGCTCATGGGCCAAATCATGGCTCAGCCGAGGATCGAAGTAAAGAATCTTGACGGCGTGCCGTCGTGACGGTCTGCCGCCACTCAGGGAGTGCTCGCCACTGCCGGGCTGGCCAGCAGTTCGGCAGTCGGGGGGAGGCGACGTAGCGACTGGTCGATCAGCACGGCTGGCTCGTATCCGCTGCCAGCAATCACCGGAGGCGTCGAGGCAATGATCTCCCGCCATGGCGATTGGTAGCTGCCAACTAGGTCGACCTTGCGCCACTCGTTCAGCTGGTAGACGAGCGCCGTGCCTTTTTCTAGCGACGAGATGTCGCCGGGGGTAATGCGGCGTTCCTTGCGGTAGGACACCGATCGTCCGGAAGTCGTCGACCGTGTGGTGCCGTAGTTCGAGCCGTGGGAGCTGCTCGCCGGGCCGATGAGGCCGCTGCTGCTGTAGCCCTCGTTGTAGCCCTCGCTCACGCCTGCCGTTGATGACCAACTGTGGCTCTCGTATTCCCGGTCGTAGTCGCCGCCGAGAGCTGACAGTGCGTTGAGGGTTGCGTCGTCGGTCAAGCCACCGAGAGCGATTCGGACGCCGAACAACTCGATGAGCGAACGTCCCTGGACGGGCCATGCCTCAAGGGCTTGAGAAAGAGTTTGCAGGCAGACAACGATCTGAAGCCCCTGACTGCCGCCCTGGCTCACGTAGCTCGGTAGCGCCTGCACGGGCGCCATGTTGGCTGCTTCATCGAGCACGACCATTGTCGAAGGCCGACTCGAAGCCGTAAACGACTCGGCGCGGTTGTGTGCCTCGCTCGCTCGGGCGATCTCGTGGATAAACGCTGCGACGACCGGGGCGACCGAGTGCTGTTGCTCGGCCGATGCGTAGATGTAGATGGTGTCGGTGCTCCGCACGAATTCGTCAGGGTCGAGGTTCTGGGTCTTGCAGGTGTTGTTCACTGATTGACGGTTGTAGGCGGAGGTGACGGCGTGAGCCGTCGCCATCACGCCGGAGCGCAGACGGGGGTCGTAGTCGAGCACGGCACGCAAGTTCTCGATCGCAAGGTGGAGACCCGCCACCGTGTCGGGGTCGGTCTCCTCCGCAGCGGCGGCTGCGAAGATCGATAGGGGGGTAACGAAGTCGCTCCGGTTCACCCACTCACGTACGTCCAAGATCGTGCAGTCCTGGTGGATCGCTGCTGCGTAAAGCAGTGGCGCTATGAATTTTTGCGAGGCCTCGGTCCAGAACGCAGTATCGGGGCCGGCGCCCCTTCCCATCTTGGTAGCGCTGACCATGACGGCAGCAGTGAGCATGGCATCGTCCCATGTGCGAGAGGCCCACAGTGGCGACCAGCGGACTTGTAGAACGCCTTCGGGCACGTCGCCGTGGGTTTGGCCCGAGGGATCGAAGTTCCAGACACGTCCGATCAGGCTACGGGTCAGGTAGGTGTCGTTGATGGCGTCTGGCTTGGTCGAGGCGCTGACGAGGGGGCCGGTGTGGGCGAGCTGCATCGGGATACTTATCCCCGTCGTTTTGCCTGATGTGGTTGGCCCCATGAGCAAAATGGAGCAGTTTCGAGGCATCATCACGAGTCGCTTGGTGACGCTCGCTATACCGACGTATGCCGATGCTTGAGGTAGGACGTAGGCACGAAGTTGGCGCAGTGGCTCGATCGAGCGGGCGATGACGGTGGCGGGCCGGGTGCCTTCCCACCATGCGGCCACTTCGGCGTGTCGAGCGCTGGCGTGTTTGACGTCGTTTTCGTGGTGGCCCCTGATCGCCCTGAGTTCATGGCGGTGGTAGGCGACCAGGCCCACATAGAGGGCGACCAGGGCCAGCCCCACGTAAATCGACAACACCAGGGAGCCAACGAGGGCTATGGCGACGGTCTTGCCGGGGTTGTCGTTGATCAAGGTGACGAGTTCGGGTTCGCCGCACGGCGGCAGTCTCGGTAGATGTGGTGCTGGCGGTGGTTGCTGAGCGTCGTCAGGGGCGTCTCGACTGACGGCGACGACTCTGGCGGGTGCAATCGGCACGGCGCCGCTGGGTTTCGAGCTATTGCACCAGAGCCACACCGCTACCGGGTCTTCGCCGAACGGGTCCATGCCGAAGGGGTTCATAGCTCGATCCCAAATCCCAGGTCGTGGCCTCTGTCTTGCTCGGCTTCTCGTTGCCGGGCCACAGAGCGGTTCGCCTGTTCTGCCCTTGCTGCGGCCAGCGCATCCTCGGGGCTGCTGCGCTGGCTCGCGGGCAGCTCGATACCCCTGGCCTGGTCCTGGTCGGCTCGTAGTTCGAGGGCTTTGGCCAGGGCCTCGTTGGCGCCACGGATGCTCGTTCGGGCTTCAGGTGCTTGTGCGGCTCGCTGCTGGGACAGCCGTAGGTGGTGTTCTTGACGGGCGTTCGGCGAGTCCAGGCTGATTTCGCTCGCCCTGGTTGTGGCCGGTATCTCCTCGGCGAGACGGTGAATCAGAACCGCTGCGGGGTTCCGGGCGGTGTCGAGTTCCCGGCGTTGAAGGGCCTGAGTAAACATGGCCCGCTCGTCGGCTCCGTGCCGGCGCAAGTCGTCGAGACGTTTTGAGAGGGCCGGGTAGGCGTCATCTTGGCCGATGCGGGTGGCGACTGCGGGGCCGACGATGCGTTCGGCCCGGTCCAGGTACACCGCTTGGCGGCGGGCAGCGACGTCGTGCTCTTGGGGAGCCCCGGCCCGTTGGGCTTCTTCGGCGACGGCGTGGTCGACCTCGACCGCCGTGCGACTCGTCGCCGTGGTCTTTGCCGGCGACGTCGACCACGCACCTTCCAGCGTTGCTCTCGGGTTCGAGCCGTGGGTTTCTCGATCGGCGAACACGTGCGCCTCCTCGGTACAGCGGGTCAGCGTTGAGTAGGCGGTGAACTTGTCGGTCGTGCCTCGACCGCCCGGGACGCTCAACACGATCGGCACTTCTGAGCCCTGGAATTTCAGGGTGTGGACGGCGTAGCCGAGCCCGAGTGGTTGGCGATCGGCGGAGCGCTGCAAGTCGACGGTCACCAGGCGGTCGTCGTCGATGCGCACGGTTACCCGGTTGGCCTCGGGGTCGATGTGCTCGACGCTGCCCAAAGTGCCGTTGGCGACGTAGGTACGGCCACATTTGGTGGGTTCGAGGAACATCACCTGATCGCCGCTGTGCAGCGTCCAGCGCCGGTCGTCTCGCCGAGCTTCGACCTCGATGCCGACTGGGGCTATCTCGTCATGGTCACGGCGGTAGCGCTGCACGTGGCGATTTGCCTCGTCGACGACGACGTTGGACGAATCCATGATGATCCGCACGTCAGTCGCCGAACGGCCCGACTCCCGGTAGGCCCGGTAGAAGTCGAGTGCCAGGTCGACCCGCTCCGCTGCGGTTTCGGCCACGTGGAAGCGGGACCTGGCGTCGAGACTGTCGAGCAGTGCGCCGGCGTTGCCCCGGCGCAGCTGCGCAAAGGCGTCCCGATCCCGGTGGTCGGTCTGGCGCCACACGTTCGTCAGCTCGACCGATCCGTGGGCCTCTACGGCGGCCTGGAAGGCTCCCCCAGGCCCTATGGGCTGGGATTGCTCAGGATCGCCCACGAGAATCACTTGGGCGGGTCCGAGGGCATTCAGGAGCCGTTGGTTGGCGTACGTGTTGGTCATTGCCGCTTCGTCGACCACCACAACGCTGCGGTCGGTGGGCTTGATCGTGTCACGCCCGACTCGGCTCACGAACGCCTCGATCGAACACGAGTGATCGGCGTGGAGTTTGGCCCCCGTTCCCTGGGCGGTGAGACTGGCCGTCGACACCACGATCACTTGGTCATAGGCGGGTTTGCCATCCCGGCCGACCAGGCGGCCGGCGTCGACCACGGCTTTGAGGCTGGTGGTCTTTCCGCTGCCGGCCCAGCCGTTGATGATGGTGAGGCCTCGTCCCGATGCGGCGGCCTCAATGGCGGCTAGTTGTTCGGCATCGGGGTGCACGCCGAGGGCGCTCAGTGCTGTCGCCACGTTCGCCCGACTCGGGTGAGCCATGCCCGTCGTTCGGGCCTTTCCGGCCAGAGCGTCAGCCACGATGCGTTCGACTTCGAGCATCTTCGGCGTTGTGTAGAGCGCCCCGGCCGGGTCGTTCGCCTGGCGCTGTGTGACGAGCTGGCCCATGACTTCGAGTTCGAGGTGCAGGCGATCGTCGGGCGTGAACGAAAGCCCCTCGGCACAGCGGGCAATGCCTTGCGCGACGGCTTTGCCGTCGAATTCGGCGTCGTCTTTCGTCAGGCCGGCCTCTCCGTAGAGGCGGCGGAAGAACTCGCTTCGACGTTCCTCGTGGGGTGCCACCACGACGGCATGACGGCGTGCCGTCAGCCGCTCCACCAGGCGGTCGTCGGCCAGCTCGACGCCGAAACGTTCGGCGTCTTGGTTCCACAGCTCGTAGACCGGAGCCGAGTCCTGTTGTTTGGCGGCCACGTCTTTGGCCCGACGCTTCTGGCGCATAGCGTCTTGGATGACCTTCTCGGGCACCGCTCTGCCGAGCTTTTCCTCCAGGTCGCGCTTGAGTGAGAACTTGCGCTCATGACCAGTCGAGAAGAACTTGACCGCCTCGGGGGTGATCCCTTTGACCTCCCACGGTGCCCGGCCGTTCTTACCGTCCTCGAAGCGGCCGAAGTCGAGTTCGACACCGATGGCCTGAAGCTCTCGGGCCAGCGCTCCCATGTAGTCGGCATCCCTGCGCACGGCGGTCGACATGAGCCCGTAGCCGTCGATCTGGACCCACTTGTCGGTTTCGGCGTCGTACGCCAGGCCCCATGAGCAGGTTGTGGCTGTGCAGATGGGGCGACGGCATACGGCCAGCGGCGATGGTGATGTCGTCGGGCCGGGCGGTGTGTTGGGTGGCAGTGATCGAGATGAGGTCGACTGGCACCCGATCGGACTTCGAGCCCTGTTGCTTGGACGCCTGCCCCTGGCGCTCGTGGCCGGGTTTGGTGACCAGTCGTGGTCCCCCGGCCGCCACGAGTTCAGAGGGTTTGGCCACGGTGCGCCGACCGAGACGGCATTCGCTCTGCACGTAGCCGACCGCTTCTCGCACGGCGGCCTCGTGGGCGGCGATGACCTGTGGAACTAGCTCGGGCTGGTACTTGTCGGCCACGATGGCGAGCACCGACACGGACTTGGGTGGGGCAAAGTAGGTGTCGATGGCCATCGTGTGGGCTTGTTCGGTTCCGGTCTTCTCCCCCGTCTCGGGGTCCAGCACATCTCTGGGACCGCCCTTCACCAGCTGCTCGCCGGTGTCGGCGTGCTTGCCTTCACAGAGGTTCTTGAACTGGCCGAAGGTGAGGCCCAGCGACAGATCAATGCCCATCGCCTCGACGCCTCGCCCATGCACCTGGCCGGCGTCGAAGATCACGTCGTCTTTGCCGAAACTACGGATGCGCTGGCCGGCTCGCCCGCTCTTGTCGGCGTAGTAACCGACGAGGCGTTCTTCCATCAGGTAAGCGGCCAGTCCCCCGGCGCCGCCCCTGCTCATCTTGGCTGATCCGGTGCTCATGACAGCCGAACCGAGTGGCCAGAGGGCACAGCGGCGGATGGTGTCACGGCGCCTTCAGCAGCCATCGTGGCCATCCCTGCCGCAAGTTCCGACCCGACAACCCCTGTAGTGCCGAACCACCCTGCGAAGGTCTTGACGGTACATGGCACATCCCAGTAGCCACAACCCCGTAACTACACCAGCGTAAGCCTGTGGATCGTCACGTCCAGTGGTCGACGTGCGTGAGCAGAATAGATGAAGCCAGTACACGCAGCGCCTAGCGGCGCTGCCTGAAATGTCCGGTTGCCACCGGCCTGGGGAAAACCTAGAAACGGCTGTCGGGAAGCCTGAAATGTGCGGCATGGCCGGACCCTCGCGCAGCTAGCGCATGGGTCCAAAATCGGGGCCGTTTCATGGGCTGTGGATGACTCTCGTTGCCACCCGCCGTGGGCGCCCGCCGTGGGCGCCCGCCGTCGTTCCTCTGACGGACGGTCAGCGATCGCTGAGGCGATCGACAACCTTGTCCACAAGGGCCGGGTCGTCGTGAAGCAGCCCGATCAGGGCTCGGATGACCTCGCTTTTGTCGATCTTCTTCCCGACGGTCCGGCGCACGTTCAG
>JBPCRP010000015.1:0-28929 GCA_050996715.1 Propionibacteriaceae bacterium | reverse complement strand
TACGCCGCAACCTCTACCGCGGCCGGCAGTGACTCAGGCAACACCACCTGGACGTCGACCGGGCAGCCAGTCCGCGACTCGAACGTGTGTGCCAGACCGCGCAGGGCATCGGCGATCCCGAGCTCGTCGAGCAAAGCCGGCCGCAACCCGTTGACCACCTGGCGAACCTCGGAGACGAGCCCGGTCACGTCGCTGCCCACGTCGGTGAGGAGCTGTCGGGCCCGGCCAGGGTCGCGGTCGACGGCCCGCGTGGCGGACTCCACGCCTAGGGCGATGCCAGCCAGCGTGGGCCCGATCCCATCGTGGATCTCACGGCGGAGCCGGCGTCGTTCCTCCTCGATCCCGAGCACAAGCTCCGCCCGTGCTGCCCGGATCTCGTCGGCCAAGCTGCGCGCGTACAGCACCAGGCCGACCTGGGCGGCCGACGCCTCCAGCAGCCGTTCGTCGCGTTCATCGAGGGGCTGATCACGCCGAGCGGCTCGCAGCTCGCCGAGCGAGTGTCCGGCCCGGCGGATCGGGAACGTGACCGGCCGCGCGCTCGCATCGGTGCCGACATCAATGGTTCGCCCGTCGTGGTGAACGATGACCGCGACATAGGTCAGCCTCAGTGTGTCCGCGAGGGCTCCGAGCAGTGCCTCGAGGATGTGTTGGTCGTCCGTGGCGCTCAACGGCCGAGCCAGCCGAGCCGACGCCGTGGCGGGGTCCTGCCGTTGCCCGTAGAGCAGCCAGTCCACGAAGCGGTGTAGCCGGGCGCTGGCCAACTCGACGACCAGCAGCATTACCAGGGTCAACGCGATGATCTGCTCGTGCGCCCCCGAATAGAGCCTCATCGGGGGCACGACAAGGGTGGCGATCCCAACGGACACCAACGCGAACAGCAGGGTGTACAGGACCCGGTGGAGCGAGTGCTCCCACAGCCGCCGAAAGCGGCCGTGGCGCGCTCGCGTCACCGGTGCCGCGGCGGTGGATGCCATGTTGGCCAGCGTCGCACGAACAGCACTCCCACGACAGTGTTCCGGTTCAGGCTCGCACACTGTGCCGGCCGCGCAGGCGCTGCACGACGACGATGGCCAGGAGCACGAGGAACAACAGGGTGCTTAGCACGAAACCGAACCAGCCGAACGCGCTGATGTAGTACCAGGCTCCGCTGGTGTCGTCGGCGCCCGGGGCGGACAAGAACAACAGCCCCACCGCCAACACGGCGACGACGGCCAATACTCGGACCGGGTGTTGACGAAGCATGATGACTCCTCTCGGGGCCCGGCCCAGTGCCGGGGCTGGCCATCAGCGTGCCGCTTCGCCCGTCCCGGACGCATGGGACCAGCCCTCCCATCTAAGTCCCATTGTGCGCCCCGAGCTAATGAAAAATCGATTCAAAAAAGAGACGGCTCTGGACGTTCACGAAGGCCGCAGAGCGCGCGTACTCCCACCACACATCGAGCGCTGGGAACATTCCTGGCTGGCCCTCATCAGCGCCATCACCTGACCAGCAGCCCATCTGACCGCCAGCAACCTAGGACCGAGGTGGGAACGCCGGGCAGACCGGCTGAGCCGACACGCCGACATCGAAACACCAGACGATCAACATCAACTAGGCAACCACGGAAAAGGGAACGGGTCGGTGGTCGAGGCCGAGCGGCCGGTCAGCGGGCAGCCTTCCCTTGCCGGTCAGCGGTGGTACGCGTCGCGGCGGTGAGTGATGGACACGACTTCGATGACGAGACGGGCGTCAAGGATGCGGTAAATGATGCGGTATTCGCCGCGGCGAGCAGATTGAAGCGGTGCCAGCGGCTCTCGGAGGGGCTTGCCGACCCGGTGCGGATTGTGTCGCAGCACGGTCATGATGAACTCGAACGCGGCGGCGGCAACCTTTTCCGGTAGGTCCTGCTCAAGTGCGCGGCGGGCGCCGGGCGTGAAGACAACCTGGTATTGCTCGGTCTGATAGGGCTCACTCATTTGGTGAGCCTGCCGCGGGCGATCATCGCCGCGCGCACCTCCTCGGCCGTCGAGACTTCGCCCGCGTCCAGGTCGGCAAGTCCCTGACCGATCGCCTTCACTTCGTCTGGATGGCTGAGGATGTCGACGGTCTCCAGCAGCGCGTCGTAGTCGTCGGCGCTCAGCAGTACGGCGGCGCGGTCGCCGTTGCGGGTGACCTCGAAGCGCTCATGGGTGGTGATGGCCGATTCGATGAGCTTAGAAAGGTTGGCCCGGGCATCCGCTACCGAAAGGGTGGTCATGTACATAATTATAGCGTTCAATCAGCAGTGGTGGTGCCGCGTCCCCAGAGCGGCGGCTCAGCGAGCGCTCCCGTGTGGTGTCGAGTCGGACTCGCCGAAGGGGCGGAGCGGATCCGTCGGTGCGGATCGTGCCCGCAGGAGGGAACGGTAGATGGTGGAGCGGCCGACGCCGAACAGGTCGGCCAGCTCGCTGGTGCTGTAGCTGCCGAGATCGGCGAGCTCCGCAAGGTGTTTGGCCTAGTTGACGGTCAGCTCCGGCTGCTTCCCGCGGAGGTGGCCTTTGGCTTTGGCAAGTTGCCTGCCTTCGCGGGTCCGCAGCCGGATCAGGTCGACCTCTAACTCCGCCACCATGGCCAACACGTTGAATAGCAGCCGACCGGATCATTGGGGTCATGGACCGAGTCGCCCGGGCTGGGCTGGACACTCTTGGCGGTCAATTCGGCTAAATGTCGCGGGCATCGGGCAGGGAGCGGGCGCGCCGGTCCAGCTTGGTCTACCAGGGTGTCTCCTGCGCGTCAGGCGGCCAACGCCAGCCGCAGACCGGGCCGATCCCGGTTGCCGCCGGTCAAACCGTCGGAGACTCACGCGGCCAGCGACAACCTGCTGGTCGTCGATTGTGCGAGGTCACCGAATGAAACCGAGTGATTTGGTGCTGCGTACTCGGACAGTTCGCTCGGCTGCTCTCCTTCGGGAAGCTCACCGGAGCGGTCACGCGGGGCGGCGGCACAGATGAGGCGCGGCCGCCGCTGCGCTGAGCGATGCCTGTCGACGCCTTTCCTTCGCCGAAGGTCCAGCTTCCGGATGCGCTGGAGGCTGAGGCCGCTCTCGGAGCTGGCCTCCTGATCCTCCCTGATTCGACTGGCCGGGGCGCCGCCGGGAAACATGGAACGACCACCCCGGGACGTCCGGAACTTCTGGGTCATATCCGCTGTATCGACGACGACCGACGGTAGGCGCCAAGTACTCGATCTGGGCTGAGACACCGGACCTGGCTCGGCGGCCGCCGCCTCCTCAGTCGAGTGGGAACGTGCTTCAGCACTACGCTTGCGCCATGTCGGCCGAGACGACCCCTGGGGACACGGTCACGCGCGCGACGCTGGCCGAGGTTGCCGCCCTCGCCGATGTGTCAATCTCAACGGTCTCCAAGGTCCTCAACGGCCGCAGCGGGGTGTCCGAAGGTACTCGCGTCAGGGTAGAGACGCTGCTGCAGAACCATCGCTACAATCGGCGCAACCCCGGCCCGAACCACGCCCGGCTGATCGAGGTGTTGTGCTTCGAGATCGACAGTTCGTGGGCTGCCGAGGCCATCGCAGCAATCGAGCGGCTGGCGCGCGAGCACGGCGTCGGCGTGGTGGTCTCCGGCACGAACGACCGCCTGCAGCCGGACATGGGCTGGATCGAGGGTGTGCTCAACCGCCGACCCATTGGTGTGATCCTCGTTGCCTCAAACCTCACAGCCGACCAGAAACAGCAACTCCGGGCCCGTAACGTCCCCTTCGTCATGTTGGGTCCGGCTGGTCAGCCAAGTTCAGACGTGCCCACGATCGGTTCGGCGGACTGGAGCGGCGCATACGCGGCAACCGCGCACCTGACCGAGCTCGGTCATCGCGACATCGCGATCATCACGGGACCCGACGACATGATGGCCTCAACAGCTCGGTTGTCCGGCTTCCGCGCCGCGCTCGAGAGCGGCGGGATCCGGGTCCGCCCGGAGTACGTGCGGCGCGGCGAGTTCCACCACACCGACGGCCTCATCGAGGGACGTGCGCTCCTCTCCCTCCCCGAACCGCCCACGGCCATCTTCGCCTGCTCCGACGTCCAGGCCCTCGGCGTCTACGAGTCTGCCCGGGCCCTCGGCTTCGCGATCCCGTCGCGGCTGTCGGTGGTCGGCTTCGACGACGCCAAGGTGGCGCGCTGGGCCGGGCCGGCGCTGACGACGGTCCGAGTCCCCATCGCCGAGATGGCCGAGCATGCAGTCGAATTCGTCCTCGCCCTCAGCCGTGAGCCGTCCCGAACCTGTGTCCGGGTGGACATGGCGACCACGCTGGTGGTGCGCGACAGCACCGCTCCTCCGTCCGCCGCGAAAGTTTCTCATCTGGCTGTGAAAGTTGACGGGTCGAGACGACGTAAGTAGCGTTCCCCTATCGCGGCGAGCGGCGCACTCTGCAGCTCCGCGGAGGACGACGACGCCACGGGTCGACCCTGTCGGTCAGCCTGCGGGTGGCGATTCTCCGCCTGTCGACGGGCCCAGCCCGCCGGTGGAGCCCGATGCTCTAGGCCACGGGAGATCAAAGGGGATCGAGATGCAACTCTCACTCGGCACGAAGATCATGTTCCGTCCGAAGGTGGTGCTGCGCGGACTCGCTCTTCTCGCCGCGATGGCTCTCGTGCCGCTCAGCGCCTGCAGTCCGGTCGGGGGTGGGGGCCAACAGTCCGGGCCCGAGCAAGTCGGCTCGGGGACCTCGGGGACCGTCAACTGGTGGGGTTGGACGCCCACCGACGTGGCCACCGCCGACAGCTACGTCGCGGCGTTCAACAAAGAGTTCCCCGACATCAAGGTCAATTTCAAGCTGGTCTCGATCCCGGACTGGCAGGCCGCGCTAACACCGGCTCTGCGGTCCGACGCCGGGCCGGACGTCTTCGACATGCAGCCGGGGGCCTACGTGAGCAAGTACAAGTCCTTCGCCGAGGACCTCACCCCCGCAATGGAGAAGGCGTTGGGCTCGGACTGGAAGTCCAAGGTGGCTCCCGCCGGAGTCAGTGGGCTGACCGCGGACGGCAAGCTCGTGGCCGCCTCCGTCGGAGCGGTGTATTCGGGCACCTTGTGGTACAACCCCGCGCTGTTCGACAAGTATAAGCTGCAGCCACCCACCACGCTGGACGAGTGGGAGAAGGTCTGTAAGACCTTCAAGTCGCACAACCAGGGATGCTTCGTCCAGGGTGCGGCCGGAGAGGGCTTCGACCAGGACACTTTGCAGGCCATTGCCAACTCGGTCGAGCCGGGGCTATGGACGCGAGCGTCCAAGGGCGAGGCGAAGTGGAACGACCCGGGCCTCGTCAAGACGCTGGACCTCTGGCAACAGCTGTTCAGCCGGAAGATCATGCAGCCCGGCGCAGTCGGCTACCAGCAGTACCCCGACGCCAACAACGACTTCCTGACCGGGAAGTACGCGATGGTGATGATGGGTACCTGGTACACCCAGTACTCGACCGAGAAGGCAATGAAGGCCGCGCTCGGCGCCGCCGGGGTGTCGGGGGCCAAGCCCTTCCCGATCCTGCCGATGCAGTTCCCGGACGTAGCCCAGAAAGGGAACACCAGCGAGATGTTCGGTGACGCCGACTACGGCCTTTCGGTCTCCACCAAGTCCGCCAACAAGGCTGCCGCCGAGACCTTTGTGACGTGGTTGGCGACCTCCCAGGCCGGCCAGCAGGCGGTGGCCAATCAGCTCAACGACGTGCCCGCCCTGAGCAACATCGAGCCCGACTTCGACCAGGTGACCTTCGTCGATCCCGACCAGCAGGCCGCCCCGGTCAAGGATCTGCTGGCCAAGGTCCGAACTGTCGACGAGCCGCGCTTCGCCCTGCTGAGCCAGGACGTCCAGGACGCCATCCTGGCCGCCGCGACCTCGACCGCGACCGGCAGCGCCACCCCGCAGGAGGCCGCGGACACGCTGCAGAAGGCCGCCGAGGCCGCAGCCGGCTAAGCGTCTCCTTCGGCAGGATTCTCGGGTGCGATCAGAGGTCGATTCCGGAACAGGGGTGCAGCGATGGCGGAAACGACGGCGGAACGACCGGAGGTGCGGGCGCCGGCCGCCGGGCTCGAGGGACGGGGCGGCAGCCGGCGCAGGTTGCGTCCCTCCGGTATCCCGTGGATCCTGCCGGCGCTGGTGCTGTGTGTCGGGCTGATCTACTACTGCATCGGCTACACCGCGGCCATCTCAACCTGGGACTGGAACGGAATCAACCCGTTCCCGGACAAGGTGGGACTCCGCAACTACGTCCGGATCGCCTCGGACCCGATCTTCTGGCGAACCATCCAGCACACGGCCATCTTCTTCGTCGTCACCTTCGTCGTGCAGACCACCCTCGGTGTCGTGTTCGCCGTCCTCCTGCACTCCAGGGTGAGGCTCGCTGTGGTCTACAAGGTCATCATATTTGTCCCCGTGGTCCTGGCGCCGGCGATCACCGCACCGGTGTTCCGGCGGATGTACGCTCCAGACGGCCAGTTCAACTGGGTGCTCGAGCACGTCGGACTCGGGGCGTTGGCTCAGCCCTGGCTGGGGCAGGAGAGCACTGCGCTGCCCGTGATCATGGCGATCACCATCTGGCAGTGGACCGGGCTCACCTTCGTGCTCTACTTCGCCGCGATGAGCCAGATCGACACCTCGGTGTTGGAAGCTGCCAGGATGGACGGTGCCGGGAACGTACGCATCCTGATGAGCATCATCTGGCCCGGCGTGCGGGGAACGACACTTGCGCTCGCCATCCTGAGCGCGATCGGGGCACTCAAGACATTCGACGTCCCGTACCTGGTCGCGGTCGGCGGTCCGAACTACGCGACGGAGTTCCTGGGCACCTACATCTACCGCAAGACGATCGCCCAGTCCCACGTGGGTTACGGGGCTGCGCTCTCGGTCATCCTGCTCGTCCTCGCTCTGACGATGGCGATCATCCTGCAAGTGCGCGGCCGGGAACCGAAGGTGAGCAGCTGATGTTCGAGGTCCGTACCTTCCGGGGTCGCATTCTCTTGCA
The DNA here is from genome assembly GCA_050996715.1 of Propionibacteriaceae bacterium. Taxonomy (GTDB): domain Bacteria; phylum Actinomycetota; class Actinomycetes; order Propionibacteriales; family Propionibacteriaceae; genus Microlunatus. The sequence goes on along the minus strand of JBPCRP010000015.1, from coordinate 21,940 downwards.
GGTGATCGTCACCCTGCTCGTCGTCCCGTACCTGTTCCCGCTGGTCACGATGGTCCAGGGGTCTCTGGCTGGTGAGGGCTGGGACAACTACGTGGCGGTCCTCGGGGTGCCGGGACTGTGGCGATTCTTCGTCAACACGATCATCATTGCCGCCGGTGTGATCGTCATCGTGTACGTGGTGACGATGCTGGCTGCTTACGGCTTCGGCAAGCTGAACATCCGTGCCCGTGAAGTGTACTTCTGGCTCCTGCTGGCTTGCCTCACGCTGCCTGAGGTCGTGCTGCTCGCGCCGCTGTTCACTACCGCACAGGCGTTGGGATTCTTCGACACCTACTGGGCGGTGATCCTGCCGCTGGCGGCGCTGCAGGTGCCTTTCGCCGTGCTGCTCGCCCGGAACTACATCGAGGGCATCCCCGACGAGCTGTTCGAAGCTGCCCGCGTCGACGGGGCGAACTCGGTGCGCGGTTTCGTCCACCTTGTCATCCCGCTGACCCGGCCGATCGCCGCCGCGATCTTGATCTTCACCCTAATCGGGGCCTGGAACAACTACCTGATGCCGCTGGTGTTCCTGCAGTCGACCGACATGCAGACGATCACTCTCGTGCCGCAGTTCTTCGTCGGCCAGTTCAGCAACGACCAGACCAAGATCCTTGCATCCGCCGTGCTCACGGCGATTCCGGAGGTCGTCGCCTACTTGTGCCTGCAGCGGCTGTTCGAGCGCGGGCTGGCCGCAGGCGCGATCAAGTAGACCGGTGCACCCGCACCGTGTGCACCCCAAGTCCTGCACCCCAGTCCTTGAAGGAGACCCGTGCCGCTCATCCAGATCGACCTCGACCGTGAGCTCTTCGACTCGCTGGGCGACCAGCTGAGCGCCGCTGTGCACCAGGCTCAGCTGGACGCGCTCGACATTCGGGCCGACGACCTGTTTCAGGTCTTCACCCCGCACGGACCGGGCGAGCTCCGCTTCGACCCCGGGTACAACGGGGTCGACCGGCAGCGGCTGCTGCTGCTGCGGATCACCATGGTGCACATGTACAGCGCGGCGGCGAAGCAGCGGCTGTACAAAGCCGTCGTGAAGCGGTTGGGCGAGGCGGGCGTCCGCCCCGAGGACATCTTGATCTCCGTCGTCGAGAACGGCTTCGAAGACTGGTACGCGGGCCGACTGTGACCAACGAGGCCGACGAGAGACAGGGACGGACAGCGATGATGCAGCACGACGATGCGGCGCTCCGCGTGCTCTACCTCGGCGGCAGCGGGACCATCAGCACTGCCTGCGTGCGGCTTTCCGTGGAGTGCGGCATGCACGTGTTCGTGCTCAACCGCGGGAACAACGCCGCCGCCCGGGACCTGCCGCAGGGCGTCACCTGGCTGACCGGTGACGTAACCGACGACAGCTCGCTGCTTTCGGCGCTCGGCAATCAGCGGTTCGATGCGGTAGTCAACTTCTTGTCCTACGACGCCGACGACGTAGCCCGGATGGTCGAGGTGTTCGGGTCCCGCACCAGGCAGTACGTACACATCAGCTCGGGCTCCATCTACGGAAAGCCCGTGCTGCAGTCCCCGATCAGCGAGTCGACCCCCATCGCACCAAACCCCGTGCTCGCGTACGCCCGGGCGAAGTGGCGAGCCGAGCTCGCCCTGCAGCAAGCCCGGACCGACACGGGTTTCCCCATCACCATCGTCAGACCGTCGCACACCTACGACGATGCGAACCCTCCCCTACCCGGCGGCTGGACGGTCGTGGAACGGATCGCTCGGGGAGCGGAGATCCCGGTGCACGGAGACGGGACGTCACTGTGGACCCTGACCCACGCCGAGGACTTCGCCCAGGGCCTCGTGGGCCTGCTCGGCAACCCGCGGGCCGTGGGTGAGGTCTTCAACATCACCGGTGAGGACGTCTACACCTGGGATCAGATCTACACCGTGGTCGCCGAGGCCCTCGGGGTCGAGGCGAAACTCGTGCACGTCGCGTCCGAGCTGTTCCCGGTCGTGGCTCCGGACTGGTTCTGGTCCGGGGAGATGCTCGGCGACATCGGTCACAGCGCTGTGTTCGACACCACCAAGATCCGCCGCTTCGTGCCTGGGTTCGCACCGCGGCTCACGTTTCACCGGGCGGCGCGGCGGATGGTCGCATGGCGGCTCGATCACCCCGACACGACCCGGGGAGACGATCCGACCGACGAGGTCCTGGACCGCATCGTCGACGCCTACCACGCGGCTCACGACGCCTTCGCCGAGCGCGCGCCGCGACCGGTCGAGGTCCAGACGTGACCGGAGCCGCACTGCCCCTACGCCGCCTCGGCGGAACCGGACTGGCGGTCAGCCCGCTCTGTTTCGGCACCAGCCCGCTCGCCAGCATGGCTAACCTCTACGGGTACGCCGTGGCCGAGGACCGGGCCGTCGCCACGGTCGAGGCCGCCTTCGCCAGCCCCGTGAACTTCCTCGACACCGCGAACGGGTACGGCAAGGACGGGACCGCCGAGCGCCGGGTCGGGGCGGCGATCCGCCGGGCCGGTGGTCTCCCGGACCACGTCGTGCTCGCCACCAAGGTCGACCCGGACCCGCACACCGGGGACTTCTCCGGGTACCGGGTCCGCGCCTCTTTCGAGGAGTCGATGGAACGCCTCGGCGTCGACCGGGTGGCGCTGCTCCATCTGCACGACCCCGAGCGGATCACGTTCGAGGAAGGAATGGCCCGCGGCGGTCCGGTGGAGGCTCTGATCGCGCTGCGGGACGAGGGGTTGGTCGGGCATCTCGGCATCGCGGGCGGCCCGGTCGGCCTGCTCCAGCGCTACCTGGACACCGACGTCTTCGAGGTCGTCCTGAGCCACAACCGGTATACCCTGCTCGACCGCTCTGCCGAGACGCTGCTGGCCACCGCGGCCGCCCGTGGGTTGGGCGTGCTGAATGCGGCCCCGTACGGCGGCGGGATGCTGTCGAAGGGCCCCGGCGTCCAGCCGAAGTACGCCTACGGCTCCCGGGACGAACGGATCCCGCACGCGGCGGCGGCGATGGAGGCCGCCTGCCGGCGCCACGACGTCCCGCTCGCGGCAGCAGCGTTGCAGTTCTCGCTCCGGTCGAAGGTGGTCAGCTCGACCGTGGTGGGAGTGTCCTCACCGCAGCGGATCGCCCAGACCCTGGAACTGGCCGCCGTGCCCGTCCCTGACGAGCTGTGGGCCGAGCTCGAGCTGGCTACTCCCGCACCAGAGTTGTGGCTGGGTTGACCGCCTGATGAGCGTCGAGCCGAGCGCGCAGCCCGCTTTCGCGACGTACCCCAGTCTGCGCGGGCGAACGGCCTTCGTCAGCGGCGGGTCCTCGGGTCTGGGGGCGGAGTTCGTGAGCCAGCTGGCCGGGCAGGGGGCGCGCGTCGCGTTCGTCGACGTCGACGTGGACCGCGGCCGGGCGCTCGAGCGGGCGCTGCGGGACGCGGGTAACGACGCGCTGTTCCAAGAGTGCGACGTACGCGACGTGCCGGCGCTGCAGGGCGCAATTGCCCGCGCCGCCGCGGAGCTCGGCCCGATCCGCGTCCTCGTCAACAACGCGGCCAACGACCATCGGGACCGGGTCGCCGAGATGAGCGAGCGGCTCTGGGACGACCGGATCGCGGTCAACGTCCGCCATCACTTCTTCGCCGCCCAGGCCGTGGCGGAGATGATGCGGGACGCCGGCGGCGGGTCGATCATCTGCCTCGGGTCGATCAGCGCCCACATCGACTTGATGGACTTGCCCGGTTACATCACGGCGAAGGCCGGAGTCGAGGGCCTGACCCGGACGCTGGCCCGGGAGTACGGTCCCTGGCACGTCCGGGTGAACTGCATCATCCCCGGGTGGATCATGACCGAGAAGCAGCTCACCGAGTGGGTGACCCCGGAGGCCGAGGAGTCGATCCGCCACAACCAGTGCCTGCCGGACATGGTCTACCCCGACGACGTGGCGAGGCTTCTGCTCTGGCTCGCGGCGGACGACTCCCGCTCGTGCACGGCCCAGAAGTGGATCGTGGACGGAGGCTGGATGTGAGCCCCGCGGCGGATCGGTTCACCACCCCCTGCACCTTCCACGGTGAGGGCCCTTTCTGGGATGCGGTGAACCAGCGGCTGCTGCTGGTCGACATGCTCGCGGGCGCCGTGGTCGAGGTCGACGCCGTGGGCAGCACGCAGCGACGGCAGCTCGCCACCGTGACGGCGGCGCTGCGGGCTCGCCGCGGCGGGGGCTACGTGCTCGCCACCGAGAGCGGGTTCGTCCTGCTCGGGCCCGACCTCGGGGAGCAGACGGTGCTGCCGCCCGTGTTCACCGATCCTCGCCTCCGGATGAACGATGGCGGCTGCGACCCCCAGGGCCGCTTCTACTGCGGGACGATGGCCTACGACCAGACACCGGGGGCTGGCACCTTGTACCGCCTCGACCCCGACGGCAGCGTTCACGTGACCCTGCGCGAGGTGAGCATCTCCAACGGGTTGCAGTGGAACGGGGCCGGCGACGCGGTCTTCTACGCGGACACGCCGACCGGCCGCATCGACCGCTTCGAGTTCGACCCGACATCCGCGGCCTTCACCGGGCGGCGGAGCTTTGCCGAGATCGCCGGTGGGGGGTCCCCCGACGGGATGGCCATCGACGCCGATGACGGCGTGTGGGTCGCGCTCTGGGGCGGTGGGGCCGTGCACCGCTACGACCGCGACGGGCGGCTCGACCTGGTGGTGGACCTCCCGGTCTCCAAGGTGACAGCCTGTGCGTTCGGCGGGCCGGAGCTGGATGCCCTCTTCATCACCACGTCCCGCCAGGGCCTGGAACCCGGTGACGAGCCGGACGCGGGCGCGGTCTTCCGCTTCGCCGCCGGCGTCCGCGGCGCCCCGCAGCACGCCTACGCGGGCTAGGGCCCCACCCACCTCAGGCCTGAAGTCGCTGCACCCCGTCCACCCGCCGCGGCAGACGCCACGGGTTGTCTTCTTGCAGGGCCGGCGGAAGTACCCCGACGGGCGCGTCCTGATAGGTCACCGGGCGGAGGAACCGGTCGATCGCTGCGGTGCCGACCGAGGTCGTCTGCACCGTCGTCGTCGCCGGGTAGGGCCCGCCGTGCTGCTGGGCGTAGCTGACCGAGACGCCGGTCGGCCAGCCGTTCCAGACGACCCGGCCCACCCGCTCCGCGAGCGCGTCGAGCAGAGCCGGCACGACTGGCTCCTCGGCCCCGTCGACCGACTGGACGGTCGCGGTGAGCTGTCCGTGGAGAACCCGCGCCCCCGCGAGAAGCTCCTCGGTCGACCCGTAGGACACCACCAGGGCCGCTGGTCCGAAGCATTCCGCCGTCAACGCGTTCGCGTCGGCGAGGAGCTCTGGCACCGTCGTCGCGAGGATCGTGGGCGCGGGGTCCCCAGCCGTCTCGGCGGCGCCGGCAAGCACCCGGACGCCCGGGCGACCGGCGAGAAACGCGAGCGCGTCCGCGTAACCGGAGCGGATGTGCTCGCTCAGCATCGGCGTCCCTGACCGGCCGCTGGCGAGGTCGGAGATGCGGTCCTCCAAGCCCGATCCGGCCGGCACGAACAGCAACCCCGGCTTGGTGCAGAACTGGCCGTTCCCCAAGGTGACGGAGCCGACGAACCCGATCGCCACCTCGTCGGCCCGCCGTGCGGCCGCCTCCGGCGTCACGAAGGCCGGGTTGACGCTTCCGAGCTCACCGAAGAACGGGATCGGGTCGGGCCGGGACACGGCGAGGTCGAACAGCGCCCGGCCGCCACGGAGCGAGCCGGTGAACGACGCGGCCCGGATCCGCGGGTCCTGGACGAGGGCAATGCCGGTCTGCAGGCCCGACACCACGGCGAAGATCCCGTCCGGGGCACCAGCGTCTCGCAGGGCCTGCACCACCTGGGCGCCGGTCGCGCTCGACAGCTCGGGGTGCCCGGGGTTGACCTTCAGCAGCACGGGACACCCGGCGGCGATGGCGGCGGCCGTGTCGCCGCCCGCGACGCTGAACGCGAAGGGGAAGTTGCTCGCCGCGTAGACGGCCACGGGGCCGACCGGTCGCAGCATCCGACGGAGGTCGGGACGGGCCCCCATCGGCCAGGCCGGGTCGGCGTGGTCGACGGTGGCCTGCAGAAATGCGCCGTCGCGGAGCACCTCGGCGAACAGCCGCAGCTGGAAGGTCGTCCGCTTCAGCTCGCCCTTCAGCCGGTCCGACCCGAGGTGGGTCTCCCGCTCGGCCAGCGGCACGAGGTGGCCAGCCGCGTCCAGCCGATCGGCGATCAGCTCCAGCCAGCCGGCCCGGTCCGTCGGGCGGGAGCTGACCAGCCGCCGTCCGGCGTGCACCGCCGCGTCGAGCAACCTGTCGAGCTCCGCCGGCGGTGTGTCGGCCGGCGGTGTGTCGGCCGGAACCGCGATCTCGGACTGCTGGCGCGTCATGCTTCCTCCTTGACGGGGGCCCGGCCGACGAGCACGACCGGGCTGGTGAGGGTGCCGATGCCGGTGCCGGTCAGGAGGACCAGGCCGACCGGGAACTCCAGCGCGGCGTACGATCCGCCGTTCCGCAGACCAGTCACCGTCACGGCACCAGGATCGTTCGGCCGACCCCGCCGCCGCGTAGGTCGGCGTACGCCTCGTTCACCTCGGCGAGCGGCCGGCGGCCGCCGACGAGCTCGTCCAGGGGCAGCCGGCCGGCGAGGTAGAGGGCGAAGATGCGGGGCAGGTCGAGGCGCGGGTTGCTGGAGCCGTACAACGAGCCGACGATGCGCTTCTGCCGCTGGACGAGGTCGTTGACCGGCACCGCGAACGTGGCGTCGGCCCTGCTCAGCCCGATCGCGACGAGCGTGCCGGCAGGGGCGAGGGAGTCGACCGCCTGACGCATGGTCTCGGGACGTCCGACCGCGTCGACAGCCCACGGGACGCCGCCACCCGAGAGCTGCAGCACCTGATCAACGACGTCGGATCGGCGCGCGTCCACGACGTCGGTGGCCCCCACGCGGCGGGCGAGTTCCAGCCTCCGCGGGTCGAGGTCGACCGCGATCACTGGGTGTGCGCCGGTGAGCGCAGCTCCCATCACCGCGGCGAGGCCGACGCCGCCGGCGCCGAAGACGGCGAGCGGCCGGCCGGCCGGTCGGTCCACCGCGTTGAGGACGGCTCCCACCCCGGTGATCACCGCGCAGGCCGAGATGGCGGCGATCTCTGGCGGGACCCCGTCGGGGACCTTCAGCACGCTCGTGGCGGAGACGACCACTCGCTCCGCGAAGCAGGAGACGCCCATCAGGTGGTGGATGCGCTCGCCGTTCCCGTGCAACCGAGTCGTGCCGTCCATCAGGCCGTTGGTCATCGCGAGCACCCGGCCGAACCGGCAGAGCACCGGGTTGCCCGCCACGCAGGCGTCGCACTCGCCGCAGCGGGGGCGCCAGAGCAGCGCGACCCGGTCGCCGACCACCACCCGCCCGCCCACCCCGGGTCCGACGCTCTCGACGATGCCGGCGCCCTCATGCCCCACGACGATAGGGAGCTTCGCCGTCAGGTCCCCGGTCAGGTAGTGCAGGTCGCTGTGACACACCCCGGCGGCCTCCACCCGGACCAAGACCTCCCCCGTCCTCGGCGGGTCGAGCTCGACGTCCTCCAGGTGCAGCGGCGTGCCCGTCTCGCGCAGTACGGCTGCCCTCATCCAGTCCCGCCGATGCTGAGATTGCGCTGCAGCTCGGCGAGCAGCGGCTCCCGGACGGTGCAGGACTCGAAGGCGAAGGAGTCGGCAAGCGCGTCGAGCTCGCTGTCGTCCAGCCCCCGGAACCGGTTCGCGTAGTCGTGGGCCAGGGGCTGGGAGAACGTGATGTTGAGCAGCAGCGTGCGCACCCAGTCGAACCGCCCCCACGGGTAGGGGTCGAAGTCTGGGAACTCACGCTCGATGAGGTCCTGGACGGGCTGCGTCACCTCGGCCACCCCGATCCCGTCGGAGCCCCACTGGTCGGCGGCGAGCCGGTTCTTCTTCGTCACGAAGTCGTCGAACCGGCGCCGGTAAGGGGTGTCCGGCCGAACCGAGACGAGTCCTTGTCTGCCGATGTCCTTGTACATCCAGAGCGCCCAGCTCGCCTGGTGCTGCTGATAGAGGTCGAGCTGGTCGGCCAGGATCTGACGCAATCCGGCGTCCTTGGCCGCGTCACCGGTGTAGATCGGCCCGAACTCGCCCACCAGGATCGGGGTGTCGACCGAGCGGGCGTACGCCGACCGCTGGAGGAATTTCTGTTCCGCCTCCTCCCGGCTGTAGTAGGGGCTCCGTCCCAGTCCAGCGGGCACATAGTCGTGCAGCGTGTAGACCGCGTTCTCGAATGGCGCGTCGAAGACGTCGAACTCGGTCGCGTAGGTGTTGCCGTCGAGGAAAACGACGTGGCGTGGGTCGACCGCACGAATGGCGCCGACGAGCCGGCGATAGAAGTCCCCGACGACGCTGCGGGACTCGTCGGCGGGCTCGTTCAGCAGGTTGTACCCCGCCACCCAAGGGTTGTCCTGGTAGTGATCAGCGATTGCCTCCCACAGGTGCACGACTCGATCCTGGAAGTGCCGGTGCTCCCAGAACGCGGGGACGTGGGTGGGGTTGTCAGAGTGCCAATGGTGGTTCTGCGAACCGGGCAGGGCGTGCAGGTCGACGATCGAATAGATCCCGTGCCGGGCCAGCAGGTCGATCACCCTGTCGAGGTGGCGAAAGCCGTCTGCCTTGACCTCGAACGGCCGGGCGTCGTCTTCGAAGTGCTTGTACCCCACGGCGATGCGCACGAGGTTGAAGCCGGCCGCCCCGAGGAACGCCGCGTCGGGTTCGGTGAAGAACGTGCTGAGCAGACGGTCGAAGAAACGGTCGGCCCGGTCGGGCCCGATGACCCGGCGCACCTCGCGTCGCATGAGCGACTCGTTGGCGGCGTAGCCGGTGATGAAGTTCTCCATGTTGAGCCAGCCACCGAGGCACACGCCTCGTAGGAGCAGCGGTTGCCCGTCCGGACCCAGAAAGGAGGACCCGGAGGTCTGGATCAGTGGCGTTCTGGTCATCGGCGTCCTATCGCGAAACTTTCGTGGTATTCAACGAGATGTTTCTAAGGTTCGAACCTACGGAATGACCGGAGGAGCGTCAAGGGTCAACTGAACGGCGCCATCCTCGATAACAAACCTGTCTTCCACAGGGACTGCCCCAGGTTTGGTTGACACTCGGGGTGGGTGGTTCTCAGGTCGCGTCTGCGGCTGCATAGATCATCTCAAACTCGACCGGGGTGAGTTGCCCAGGCCGCTGACGACGGCGGTTGTACTTGGTTTCGATCCAGGTGACGATCGCGAGCCGGAGTTCTTCGCGTGTCCCAGCGACGGGTGTCGAGAATGCTTTTCTGCAGCAACGAGAAGAAGCTCTCCATAGCTGCGTTGTCCCTGCTCGACCCGACTCGGTCCATCGGGCCGCGCAGGCCGTTGTTCTTCAGCAAGCGAACAACCTTCTTGGACCTGCACCGACCCTGTGAGGGCGTCCCGCCCGACCAACCCTTCGCGGGCGGTAGACCAACGTCTTGCAGAACGGGATCAAGAGCTCGTTGATGGCGGAAGGGCTGTCCTGGTCAGCCAGTCCTCGCGCATGATGCCGTAGACCACTTCGCCCTTGTCGGCCCCGGGCAGCGGCTCGTCCCATGAGCGGTGCTCGGTCCGCACATGTTGCATGCCGAGCCTGGTCATCACGCGGCGGCTGCGTTCGTTGACCGCCATTGTCTCCGCCCAGACCTCTACTAGACCTACGGTGACGAAGCCGTGCTCCAGGACAGCTTCAGCTCCCTCGGTGGCGTATCCCTGCCGCCAGTGGCGACGAGCAAGTCTCCAGCCCGCCTCGGCGCCAGCTGGCGTCGCTACCAGGAGCCGCCTTGGCGAGAGGTCCCACCAGCCGAGGAAGGAGCCATCGCTGACCTTCCATCCCACCCACCAGCCGAGACCGACCACATCTGCGTCGAGGTCGGCACAGATCGGCGCCCAGTGGTCCTGCGCTTCTTGAGCGGTTCGCGCTCGGCCGAGGATGTACCGCAGCACTTCGGCGTCGGCGTCCAGGTCGACCAGCCAAGGCAGGTGCTCGCAGCCCATCGGCTCCAGCCGGATGCGGGAGGTGACCAGGACAGGACGGTGCATCCGGCCATTGTCGCCTCGACTGTCAGCCTTAGCGCCTTGCTATCGCAAGGTGGCAGCGCGTAAGCCTCACTGTCGTGCGGAGCACGTTCCATGGACGACGATCGTGCGGAGCACGTGCAGTGGACGACCCTTTTGCGGGACACCGGCAGTGCCGCACGAGGAACGCTGACCGGGGGTCTGACTGGGGTTTGGCATGCAATCTGCGGCGGGTCAGCGGTCGGCGTCAGCGCGGTGCTGCATGGCGATGACTTCGATCTGGACCCGGGTCTCGACGATCTCGTAGATGTCTACGCCGGGCCAATCGAGGCACGATTCCCGGACCATGACGGCGTTGCCACGGGTGTTCGGGTCAAGGACTCCGCACTCGGTTTCTGGGGAAAGGTCGGGTTGGTGGCACTAAGCGGACCACTACTCGCACAGGGGCAGCGCGGCGCTACCACCGTGCGGCCATCCGCGAGGTCTACATCACGAGAGCTCTCGCACGGGCCTTCCACATCCCCGGATGTACAGGGCGCGATCGCGGCCGTTCGAGAAAGTGCAGGCATTGGCGACGCTTTCGACGTTCATCCAGGCACCCTCGAGCCCAGGGTCGTTAGACAGACTTGGCCCGGCCGGCCGACCCGAGCACGTCGACCGTCGAGCCCGGCCGCCGTCATGAACGTCCTGTCCCACAGCATCTAGACGACGAAGCAGGCGATCACTACTCCAATGCAGATGGCCAACATGCCGCTTGCGTTGAGGAACAGGTTGCGGCTGAGGTCGCGCACCCGGAGGTGTGCGGCCACAGCCAGCAGGAAGTACAGAACCAGGGCCAGGCTGGTGACCAGGCCCAGCCAGGGCACCCAGACGCCGCCCACCAAGCCAGCCGCTGCGGCGAACTTGATCACCGGGAACACCCACCAGAGCCGCCGAGGGAACCGCACGGCTTCGAAGCAGGCCGCGATCGGCGCCACCGGGCCCAAACAGAACAACCCGTCGACGAGCTGGATGAAGGCGAGCACCAGAACGGGCCAGACAGGATCGGGCAGAGTGGACACAGGCAACCTCCTAGCTAGGCGGTGAAACGAAGCAGCTGCCAGTCGATCTGGCGCCGAAATCCGGCGACCGCGGTCTCGAGTTCCGCCACGCCGCTGACCCACAGCAGCAGGGCGTGCAGATAGGCCGCGAACAGCGCCTCCGCGGTCAGCCTTGCTGCCTCCTCGCCCACCTGGGGGTGGCCGCTGCGGATCCGGCCAGCCACGATTTCAGTGAACAAGTCAGCCTGAGCGCCCAGGGCTGGGTGGTTTCCGCCCGCGGACACCAGCAACACGGTATAGGGACGAGCCAGCTCAGGAACGGCGCTGTACAAGTCGAAATACGGCGCGTAACAGCGCCAGACCAGATCTGTCGGGTCAGCATCAGGATCGACCCCGTCGCCAACTGGCGGCATCAGAGCGTCGATCGCGTCCTCGACGGACTGCAGGAGTAAGGATGCCTTGTCCCCACAGCTCATCACTGTGCCTGTCGACACACCGGCCGCACTCGCGATCTGACGCACCGTGGTCATCTCATAGCCCTGCTCCCGAAAAAGACGGCCAGCTGTCTCCCGCACCGTGCGCAGCCGCTGCTCGCGCCCCTGTGCCCGTAGCGTCACGACCTCACAGTAACATGAACGTGTTCACTGAACGTGTTCAATTGAGCACTGTCCGTGCGACTCTTGATTGGTGGCGTGCTTCGTCGCGGCACGCAGTGGCCGACTCGGCCGGCCCGCAGCTCGAAGGTCGTGTGGGACGCGCGCAGTAGCCGAACGTTCAGTGGGGGGCCGAGTGAACCGGCCGCTGAGGATTCCGGGCGGGCGCGAGGAACTCGATGAGTGGCGCGATGATCCGGCGCGGAGCTCGGTTCAGACCATCGTGACCGCTTCGACGGATGGGGAGCACCTGGGCGTGCGGCAGAGCGCGAGCGAGCTTGTCGTTGAGGTCGGCGTAGTAGGGCGGGCCTTCAGCGCCGTAGAACAGCAGTACCTCTGCCCCGACCCCCGACCAGGACGTCGCGGGAGCGTCGTGGAGGTGGATCTGCTGCGACTCGTCCAGCGTCGTAGGCAAGAGCCCACCCATGGTCTGCCCGATGTTCGTGCGGAGGAACGCGCGGCAGAGTGCCACGCGGACGCGCAGCGGCAGCCTCGACGATGCGGTGTGGGTGTTGATGCCTGCCGTGGTGAGCGCCATGCTCAGCGCGATGTCACCGGCGCGGGCTGCCGCCCGTGCGGCGTCGAGCCAACCGGCGGGGAAGCCGCCATCGATGCTGACCGCGGCGTCGTACAGCGCCAGCCGGTCGATCTGGAGTCGGAGCGCAGCTTTCAGAGCGATGAAGCCGCCTGAACTGTGCCCAACCACGTTGCGTGCACCAGTGTGCTCCAGAACAGCGGCGAGATCGGCGATGTCCTCCTCGACGGTGTAGGGCTCGGTCCGAGGGGCGGCGTCGGCGCGTCCCCGCCGGTTGTAAAGGTGCACCGTGAGCTGCTCGGCCAGCTTTCGAGCGAGGCGGGCGTAGACGTCGATGGTCACTCCGCCGCCATGGACCACGACCACGCCGGGTCCACTGCCGGTCGAGTGCAGCATGATCCTCGCCCCGTCGTGCGCTGTGACTCGTTCCACGGTGACCTCTTCTCGAGTAGAGAACTGCGAACGTTGTTTGCAGTTAGACTAGACCTGTGGAGACGCCCCCGGCAAGCTCGAGGCCGAGCGGCCAGGTGCCGTCGATCTGGTTCCGGCCGGAGGGGGGCAGCCGCGGTCCTGCCCCGGCGCACACCCGGGAGACGATCGTCGCCGCCGCTATCGCCCTGGCCGACGCGGAAGGGCTTAGCGCGATCTCGATGAGGGCCGTCGCTACGGCGCTCGGTACTGGCGCAGGGTCGCTCTACCGCTACCTGTCCTCCCGCGACGACCTGCTGGACCTGATCTATGACGCCGTGGTGGGTGAGCTGCAGCCCTACCCGACAATGGGCGACGACTGGTTGGGTGCGATGTTGCTGATCGGTCGGCGTCAGCTGGCACTGCACCGACGCCACCCGTGGCTGCTCGACCTGACGCCCCGGCCGACCGGCATCGGGCCGCAAAGCCTCGCCTGGTTCGACGCCTGTCTGCGGATCCTCGAGCCCGTACCCGCTCCGGTGACCGCCAAGTTCGAAGCCGTCGCCTTGATGACCGGCGTGGTCACCCTCGTGGCCCGCAGCGAGCGCACCTCCCGCTCGAACCCCTTCGCCGGTTTCGACCTCAGGGCCTATCCGTACCTGGTCTCGGCGCTCAACCAGCCAGCTGGGCGGGCGCCCAAGCAGGACCTGTTCGAGCGCACCCTCCATGTCCTGCTGACCGGCCTGCTCGCCGATGACCCGCCGGATCCCGGATCACCTCGCGGCTGAGGTCCGCTGTCTCACGAAATGCGGCTCCAGCAAGACAAGGCCCTTCTCGCAAGCCGACGGGCTTACGGACAGCGACCCAACTCTTTAGAGTCAGACGCAGAACCAGCCAACACGGCTGAGAGCCTTTCCCCAAGGCACGGCCCTGCCCCCCGACCCGGGGCGCACCCAGTCTTCCGGGTCGACGGGTACCGGCAGTTCGTGACCAAGGAAAGGGATCTGATGGGCACACTCATGATCGACTTCATCGCCTCACTCGACGGCTACGGCGCCGCTGAGGGCTGGCCGGGTTGGTGGGGCATGGAGAGCGCTGAGTACTTGGGCTGGCTGGACGAACAGCCCGACCGGCTCACCCTGATGGGTGCGACGACCTACCGGCAGATGTCAGACTTCGCCGCACAGGGCGAAGAAGGGGTCGGTGGGCTCACCCGGCTGGCGAAGGTGGTCTTCTCCTCCACGCTCACCGAGCCGATGGCCTGGGCCAACACCCGACTCGTGACCAGCGGCGCGGTCGAAGCCGTGCGGGCGATGAAAGCGGACACGGCCCTCGAGATGAGCACGCTGGGCAGCGTGAGCCTGTGTCGGTCGCTGCTCGCGGCCGAGCTGGTGGACCGCTTCCGGGTCATCATCTTCCCTGTCATCACCGGTGCGACCGGCCAGGATCGGATCTACGACGGGTATCCCGACGTCCGGCTCGACCTGGTCGAGAGCCGCACGTTCGAAGGCGGACTCCAGTTGATGGAGTACGTACCAACGGTGCTCCACGGTCCATCCGCCCAGACTGCACCCACGAGCTGAGCGGGGCCACAGGTCCGGTCAGATTGGTCAACGGCTCCCGACCAGAAGGGAGGTCCTCAGGGTCGGGTGTCCTGGACCCGGTCGAGGAAGTCGATCACCCGGCGGGTGAGGAGCGTCGCGGCTCTCGGGTCGTACGACGACACGAGCTGTCGGCGCGCGATTTACCCAGGGTCCATCGCCTCGCCTCCGGCGCCCGCTGACGTTCCACCACCTTGACCCGTTCCCCATCGACCGGGCACACCAGGAAGTCCATGCCTAGACGATAGGACCTCTCCGTCGCTGAGTCGCCTTTCTGACCGTTGATCCTCCTTGTCCGGAAACAGTCTGTCCTGCGAGCCCGCCGCCGCAAGGACGACCGTCGTGCGGAGCACGTTCCGTGGACGACCGTCGTGCGGAACACGCATGCCGACCCTCCTGCGGGAACGTCGGTGGGGTCCCCCGTCTGGGGCACGACCAGTCCCCGAGCCGCCTGCAGGGCGCCGCAATAGTCGACCGTGGTGCGGTCTTTGGTTAGGCGTGGCCGCGTGCTTCGGGGGCGTGCTTGCTGTTGACTGCCGAAGCAGACCAGGTCATGCCGGTGGGATGAACAGTCTTCTCGTGGGCTACGCCCGAGTCTCGACCGAAAGCCAAGATCTCACCGCACAACGAGACGCGCTGCGCGTCCTCGGTGTCGGCGACGACCGCATCTACGTCGACCACGGCCTGACCGGGACCAACCGGGACCGGCCCGGGCTCGAGCTCGCACTGGCCGCGTGTCGTGCCGGTGACACCTTCGTAGTGACCAAGCTGGATCGGCTGGCCCGGTCGTTGCCCGACGCCCGCGACATCTTGGCTGAGCTCACCGCGAAGAGTGTTCGACTCAGCATGGGCGGGTCCGTCCACGACCCGGCCGATCCGATCGGTCGACTTCTGTTCAACGTGTTGGCGATGGCTGCCGAGTTCGAGTCCGACCTGATCCGGATGCGTACCCGGGAAGGGATGCAGGTCGCGAGAGCTAAGGGCCATCTCCGCGGGAAGCAGCCGAAGCTGACCGTGAACCAGGGGAAGCATCTGGTGGAACTGGCCGATCTTGGGACTTACAGCACCACCGAACTCGCGGAACTGTTCGGTGTCGGGCGCTCCACTGTCTACCGGACCCTGCTCCGCGTTCGACCCAGGCCGGCCGATCCCAACCGACCCTTCGCCATCCAACCGTCCTGAGCTTTCGGAGACGGCCCGGTCAGGGGCCGGCCGGGCCCCCTCCAGGAAGTACCGAAACGAAGGTGGTCGTGCGAGTGCGGATGCAGGGCCCGGACGTTCGACATTTGTTCAACATGCGCTAGCATGCGGGACGTGGCGACAAGTATCGGTTTCCGTCCAACACCTGACGACGAACGGATCCTGCGCGAGGCCGCGCGGCCAGGCGAGAGCACGACGGAGACCCTGCGCCGAGCCCTGCGGCTACTGGATCACGATCGATGGTTGGAAGAGTTCCGCGCCGATGCGGAGGCTTTGAAGGGTGAAGATCTCAACGCAGAGCCCGAAGCCTGGTGATCCGCGGAGCCGTATATCGAATCGACCTGGGTCGGCCACGAGGTCGTGAGCAGGGCGGTAGACGCCTTGGGCTGGTCGTGTCCCCGTCGGACTCGGCGCTCTCGGTCGTCACTGTTGTCCCCACCTCGACGTCGGCCGGGCCCTCCGTTCATCGCCCAAAGCTGGAGATCTGGGGTCGGGCGACGCGAATGCTGGTCGACCAGGTTCGATCGATCGATGTCAACCACGTCGTAGGCGACCCCGTCGACTTCCTCAACCGAGACGAGCTCGCCGAAGTCGAGCTGGCCCTGGCGCAGTACCTTGGTCTTCAAGACGTCAGTGCTCCGCGATCTTCCTAGGCGACCGGTCGAGGACTGGCTCCGGGACACCTTCGCCGCGTCCGCATGCCGGGAAGGTCGTGCGGGACCTGTCACCCGGCGCGGGGCGTCGTCAGCGGTGCCATGCTGTTGGCATCGCCGACGTCTCAGCGCGGAGTTGTTCGACCGACCTGAGCGCTTGGCTTTAGGCAACCAGGGAGAGGAACCCCAGATTGACTGTGGTGGCCTGCCATTGGATCGATGGCGCCTAGCTCGGATCCGAGCAGGTGTCACCTTCTTACAACCCGGCCACTGGAAAGTTGGTAGGCCGATTCGCCGACGGTGGCAACGTCAAGGCCGATGCTGCGATCTCGGCAGCCCGTCGCTCCTTCGCAGGCAGTGTCTGGGCAGGCGATCGAGCGCTGCATTCTCGCGCGCTGCTGGAGCTTTGCGGAGCTGTTTCAGCACGCGCCACCGAGTTGGCCCTGATCCTGTCGCGAGAGAACGGCAAGACCTTGGCCGAAGCGGCGCTCGAGGTGGGCGCAGCCGCAACGCTGCCTCACAGCGCCGCACAGTGCTTGACCGAGGTCGGCACCGCGGCGGAAGTGGCGCCGGGTCACTACTTCAGCAGCCTGGCCGAGCCGGTCGGCGTCGTCGCGATCATCGCTCCCTGGAACGCACCGGTAGCGCTGTTCATCCGTTCCCTTGGTCCCGCGCTCGCCGCCGGGAACACCGTCGCGGCAAAGTTTCCCGGCCAGACCGCGCTCACCAACGCGCTCATCGCCGACATCATGTCCGACTCGCCGTCCCTCCCGCCAGGTGTGGTCAACATGTTCACCGAGTCCGGTAATGGCGGCGCGGCGTACCTCGTCGAGTCCGCTGATGTCGACATGGTCAGTTTCACTGGCAGCATCCCGGTCGGCCGACAGATCGCTGTCGCTGCTGTGAAGACTTTGAAGCGGGTCAACCTGGAGCTTGGCGGCAAGACGCCGATGATCGTTTTCGAGGACGCGCCACTTGCTTCCGTCGCCCCCCTGCTGGCGGCCGGCGTGACGACCTTCGCCGGCCAATATTGCATGGCTGGCTCTCGCATCCTGGTTCAGCGCGGTATCGCCGATCGGGTCCGTGAGTACTTGCGGGAACGGCTCAGCCACATCGTGGTTGGGTCCTGGCGAGGAGCACGACACTCAGATGGGACCGCTCATCGACCCTGCCGCCGTGGCGCGTGGATCGAATTGTCGAGGAGTCGGCCCACTACGCCAGGGTGATCGTTCGCGGTGGGCCCGTCACCGATGGCCCCCTGGCCTCCGGCGCCTTCTATCGACCCAGCCTGATCGAGGTCGAAGACCTCGACGCACCGATCATCCAGCAAGAGGTGTTCGGGCCGGTGGCCACCTTCGAGGTGTTCGACAGTGAGAGTGAGGCCATCCACCGGGCGAACGCGACCGAGTTCGGTCTCGCCGCAGCAGTTTTCACCCGCGATGTCGACCGCGCCCGACGCGTGAGTCGTCAGATCCATGCCGGAACGGTTTGGACCAACACCTGGTTCGCGGTTAGCGATGGCTTCGAAGAGGGCGGCTACAAGCAGAGCGGCATCGGCCGCTTACGCGGCCGTGGCCTGTCAGAGTTCCAGGAGATCAAGACCTACGTGCAACTTGTGCCGCCCGAGGAAACCTGACACTGGTCCAGCGACCATCGGCCACACACCCCGGCTGTTTCGTAAGCCGACCGTGCGGAGCAACGTCTATGACCGCTCCGCAGGCAGGCGTCACGACCTGCGGTAGCCGCGCCGGCTAGCTTCAGGTCACCTGGATCGGGTGGCGACCAGAGTCATCGAGAGGAGGCAGCGGTCGATGTCATAATCGCCGACCTCAGCGGCGAACTGCAGCTTCGACCCCTTCCGCACCGTGTCGGGGAGGTCCGAGCCGGCCCAGGCGAAGTCGCTGGTCGTGTTGACGTCCTCGTGCCGAAACAGCGGACCTTCGGTGGCTTCAACGGTATCTCCTGGGGCGATGAGGATGTCGTACCGCGTGTGTTCGTGTCTCCGTGTCGGGCCAGGTCAAGAATAATGCCGGCAGCGTGATCAGCAGCATGACTGAAGACGGGAAGGTCGTCGGTGAATAGCGTCGCTCCGGTGTTGTGGCCGACCCTCGATGACGGCGACACCCCACCAAGGGGCAGTGGGCACGACCTCCGGAGGAATCACGGAGGGAGGTTACCCATTCAGCGCCCAGGAAGCGCGCACCGGCACGGCTCTGGCGCCGGCGCTTCAAGGTCGGTCGCCGGCTCGCGTCAAACGATCGCGTTCAATTGGCAGGAGACCGCCAACTTGGCGACCGAGCTCGCGCGGCCCACCTTCCCAGGTAGGCGCCGCTGCGCCACCGTCGTGCGGAGCACGCACAGGCCGACCGTCGTGCGGTTTCTCCTATGTCAAGCCGCCGCCTGTAGGAGTGGTTCGGTCGTCTGCTGGTCGATTTGGAGGTCGCCGTAGACGATCCGGGCGCAGGGCGTCGGGGTTCGACATGCCTCCGCATTCTTCTCGCGGTAGTAGGCCTGCCCGAGCGCGCCGAGGCGGATCTGGGTGATCACGATCCAATGCATCCCTTTGCTGCTCGATAAGCACGCCTACCGCGGGCGCCCGACAGAAGCCGCGCTAGTGCCAGGTGTGCTCGAACAGTGGAACGAAGGCGTTGTGTACGTGCTCCCACAGTGTTTGTCGTTGAACGGTTGTGCCGCCAAGAAGGCTTCCACTCGTGATGGCGTCCGCAAGACGGAAGGGCGACAACGCCAGCTCTCCGACTGTCGCTCCCGTTTGCGCGATGGCGTAAGCCACGCTGAGCTCGACCGTCTCGTGCGCTCTCCCGTAGAGGTCGTCTTTGACCAAATGGCCATTCATGGCTACCCGGGCCGTGAGCATCGTGAACGGGCTGCTTCGGTTGAGAGGCGCGTGGCTTATGTCTCGTGGGGCTACCGCCGCTACGACCCGGCCGCCGCTGCTGCTGCCGTTGCGGATGTCGGAATCGGATAATCGCGGCTGTCTCCAGCCACCGTTGCGGCTCGACTCGCTGAGTTCTGGGATGTAGGTGTAGGCCCACTCCCAGCCAGCCTCGACGTGGGTGACGCCGTAGGCCACCGTCGCCAGCCCCGAGGGGTCGACGAAGTTGATCGGGTCGTTCGAGCAGTACGTGTACGCGTTCAGGCCGACCGGCGAGACCGGGGGAACGCCGCCGGGCCGATGGGGTCAGGCTGCAGGAAGCGTCCGAGGCGCGGATGGTAGAAGCGGTTCAGCGCGTAGTCGATCCCCGCGGCCGCGCGGCGGTAGCTGGTGAACGCCGCTGTCGCGTCGCCATTGGCCAGTTCGGCACCGGGCAGCTCGTTGCCGAACGGCAGCGGGTCGTGCTCGGTGTGCTCCTGGTAGTTACCGCCGGGTCCGGCGACGCTGACCAGCCTCGTACCAGTCACCCCCGGATGCAGGTAGCGACGCGCCGGGTCGGCGCCGTCGCGCCAGGTGAGGGTGGACAATCAGGCGGCCACCCAGATGGTACGACTCTTGCGACCAGTGCAGTGTGTCGTCGACGGCCGCACCGTCGGCGGTGTACTCGGCGACGATCTGGTCGCGGTCCCACACGTGGATGGTGACCGACTCGACCCACTTCGCGTCCACCCCACCTGGAGTCGTGTCCCCGGGCAGCGGGAACGGCGAGCCGAGCTTGAGTCGCACCGTGGCCAGCAGGTGGTTGTCGGGCCCGTAGACGAACCCGAGGCGTACCTCTTCGGAGTGCGGCAAGCTCGCGAACGCCCAGCTGAGCCGCCCGGCCGTGTCGTACACGAAACGGCAGTCCCCAGAACCGATCCGGGCCTCCATGAGGTTCCCGGCCCGGTCCTTCAGGCCCGAGCCGGGCTTGATGCCGTTCTCGTCGTCGTAGACGATGAGAGGCTCCCCGTCGCTCGGCATCGGCGTACCGGGTGCTGCCTCGCCGGTCGCTTTGACCGTCGTGCGGTTCCCCCGGGCGTCGAAGCGGTACGTCTGCGTCCACCCGCCAGCGCCGCCGGAGACGACGCTGATCTGGCCGAGGCGGTCGTAGCTGATGGCGCGGTTGCGGGTGGCGTCGAGCAGGTTGGTGGCGGCCTTGACCGGATGCACGTTACCTGCCGCCGCGGTCGTCAACGGTCCGTAGTCGTAGGCGAGGTGCAGCACGTCAGCACCACCGGTCGTGGTGACCTTCTGCTCGGTGAGCAGCCGGGCGTCGGCGTGGGCGTAGAGGTAGGTCTCGGTCGAACCCGGCACAGTGATGCTGCTCGCCAGACCGGAGGCGGTGCGGGTGATCGCCGACGCGACAGGGCCGAAATCGCTGCTCGAGACCGTGACCGGGAGGCCGCCCAAACCCATCGGGGAGGTGAGCACAGCCCGGGTGCCGGCAGGGTCGTCGCGGTCGGGGTATGTGACGCTGGTGCGTCGGCCGAGGGCGTCGTGACCGTAGCCGACGGTGAACGCATGGCCCGGCGCGGCGTGCATCGCGATGCTGACCGAGGTCAGGCCGAAGTTCGGGTCGTAGGAGAAGGTCCGGGTGCAGACCCGGTCGTGGTCTCGGTCGCGACGCGGCGGATGTCGCCGGCCGCCTGGTAGCTGTAGGTGACCTCGGGGCTCTGCACGTACAGGCCCAGACCGTTCGCCGGGCTTGTCGTGGCCGGTCGCGTCGTAGCTGACGCGCTGCAGGCGGTCGAACGGGTCGTAGGCGTAGTCGTAGTTCGTCACGATGTTGCGGCTGTCGACGCGCCGGGTCAGGTTGGAGTGCTCGTCGTAGGTCAGCGCCACGCTCCACACCGCAGGTCCGCCGAATGCCTGGGGCTCTTCGATGCCGCTGCCGTGCTCGGGCAGGTACGCCCTCTCCATCCGGCTGAGGCCGTCGTAACGGAACCGTCGCACCTTGGGCAGTGCTGTTCGTCGAAGTTTTCCGCTACAGGTGAGCACCTGCGGGAATGGAAATGGCATAGCGACGCGGCACGGCACGGCCTCCACAGTCCTGCTAGCAGTGCCCGCCTGCCACACCCGTGGACATCCGCTGGAGCGTCGAAAGCGTCTCGGGGCTTCGTTGAACTCGCCTTAGCAGATCACCCGCAGCCCGACGTGCGGTCAGTTGGCATTGATCTCGTCCCGGTAGGCGATCCACTCCCGAGTCAAACCCAGGTCGTATCCGCTGCGTCCGTCGCAGTCGGTGGTGACCAGGGTGTAGCCCAGGCCGGTCAAGCTCTCGCCGAGCTCGTCCGGAGACTTCTGCACAGCAGTCGAGAGCTCGATCTCCCCGGGATCGCGCCCGTTCTCGGTGCAGTAGCCGTTCAGGATACTGATCTTGCGGGCCAGCGAGTCCGGGTCACCAAAGCCATGCCAGATGTCGGCGTACCTCGCCACCAGCGGCAGGGTCTTCTTCTCCCCGCCGCCGCCGACCATGATCGGGATCTTCCGGGTCGGGGCCGGCTCAAGTTGCTCCCAGCGGGAGACGATCCGGGGCAGAGCCTGGCCGAGGGCGTCGATTCGGCTGCCCGCAGTGCCGAACGGGTAGCCGTAGGCTTCGTAGTCCTTTTCGAACCAGCCGGCGCCGATCGCCAGAATCAGGCGGCCGTCGCTGATGTGGTCGACCGTTCTGGCCATGTCGGCCAGCAGATCGGGGTTGCGGTAGCTGTTACAGGTGACCAGGGCGCTGATCTCGACCCTGTTCGTCTGCTCGGCCCAAGCGGCCAGCATCGACCAACACTCGAAGTTCGGTCCGTCCGCCGGACCTGAGAGCGGATAGAAGTGGTCCCAGTTGAAGAC
>JBPCRP010000004.1:0-2747 GCA_050996715.1 Propionibacteriaceae bacterium | reverse complement strand
GGCGCGATCTTCCTCAACCTCTCGCGCGGCTTCGTCGTGGACCACACTGCGCTGCGGGCGCATCTGGAGTCCGGGCACCTCGCCGGTGCCGCGATCGACGTGTTCCCGACGGAGCCGAAGGGGGCCGGGGAGGAGTTCGTCTCCGAGCTGCGCGGGCTGCCGAATGTCATTCTCACCCCGCACATCGGTGGGTCAACCGAGGAGGCGCAGGCCGACATTGGCACCTTCGTCGGCGGCAAGCTGCGCGACTATGTCGAGACCGGCGCGACCACCCTGTCGGTCAACCTGCCCACGCTGACGCTGCCGGCGGTGGAGAAAGCCACCCGCATCGTGCACCTGCACCGCAATGTGCCCGGTGTGCTCGCCGAGATCAACGGCCTGCTGGCCGGCTCCGGCGTCAACGTCGAGGGCCAGCTGCTCGGCACCCGCGGTGACATCGGCTACGTCATCACCGATATCAGCACCGATCGTCCTGGTGACCTGACGGCAGACCTCGAAGGCATGCAGACCACGATCCGGCTGCGCCTGCTGCGCTGAACGCCACCTCGCCGGCCGGACCGGGGCCGGACCACCACCCGGCGGCGCTGACCTTCGCAGATCGGCAGAGCCGTTCTGCGGACTCTGCCACTGTCACCCGTACGCGCGGGTGAGGTTGCCGAAACCGGCCCGCGCAGCCGACGCGACGACAACAATCTGAACCAGTCCGCGGCGTCCAGACCTCCTGCGCCGAGCGGCACTGCCCCCTCACAGACGCAGAGGAGATCAGGTGATATCCGCGCCAGGCCTGTCCGCTGCTGCCTCGGACACGTTGGCCTCCTTCGGTCTGGGGGAGCTGGTGCTCGGTCAGTCGCCGATCGGCGTGGCGGTCTTCGACGTCCACGCGACGTACGTGCAGGCGAACCCGGCGATGGAGCGGATGCTCGCGCGCCCGACCGCCCAGCTCGCCGGGCACACCATCGCCGAAATCGTCAACGGCTCGCTCGGCAGCGACGCCGACGCCCTGGTCCGCCTGGTGCTGCAGACCGGCCAGCCGCAGCTGTCCCGCGAGCTCGCCGGCCACCTGCCCGGCGACGACACGGCACGCAGCTTCTTGGTCTCCTACTTCCCGCTGATCGACGCCGGGCACGTACGCGGCGCCGCAGCGCTGGTCAGCGACATCACCGACCGCAACCAGACCCGGCGGGGTGTCGAGCGCTCCCACGACCGGCTGCGTCTGCTGGGACTGGCCAGTGAGGTGCTGTCCGGGTCGCTGGTGCTCAGCCAGACCCTGGAGCGGCTGACCGAGCTCGCGGTGCCCGCCTTTGCCGACCACCTGGTGATCGATCTGCTGGAGGCCGGGACCAGCGGCCTGCGGCGCGCGTTGCTCGCCCACGCCGAGGGACGCACCCTGACCGGTGCCGCCTGGGCCGGGGCCGGCAGCGAGATCAGCTATCCCGCGTTGCACCCGGCGGCGCAGGCGCTGATCAGCGGCCGAGGCAGCCTGCTGCTCGCCGATGACGATCGGAACGGACCGCACCGGCTCTTCGGCCCGGAGAGCGCGATCGGGGCGGCGCTCACGGTCCCGCTGCGCGCCCGTGGGCACGCCGTCGGCGTGGCGTCCTTCGCTGTCTCGGCACCGGGTCGGCGGTATACCGATGACGACCTGATCCTGGCTCGGCAGCTCGCGGATCGGGCGGCGATCGCCATCGACAACGCCCGCCTGTTCGGCGAGCAGCAGAGCACCGCACTGACGTTGCAGCGCAGCCTGTTGCCGGACCTGCCGCACGCGCCCGGCGTGGACGCCGCTGCGCGCTACCTGCCGGCGTCCGGTGGTCCGGTCGGCGGCGACTGGTACGACCTGATCCAGCTCTCGCCGTCCCGCGTGGCCATCGTGATCGGCGACGTGATGGGCCGCGGCGTGCCGGCGGCCGCGCTGATGGGTCAGGTGCGGACGGCGGTCCGCGCGTACGCCGTGCAGGACCTGCAGCCGGCCGACGTGCTGGCCAACCTCGACGAGATCGTGCGCGGGCTCGACGACACGTCCATCGTGACCTGCGTGTACGCCGTCTACGACATGTTGGACGGCGAGCTGTGCATGGCCAGCGCCGGGCACGTGCCGCCGCTGCTCCTCGGTGCCGACGACGTCGTCGACGTGCCGGCGATGGGCCCCCCGCTGGGAGCCGGTGGTGGCGAGCCGTACGAGCAGATGCGCACGCCCTTCGACCACCGGCGAGCCCTGCTCATGTACACCGACGGGCTGGTGGAGACACGCTCGGAGGCGGTCGATCTCGGGATCGCCCGGCTGGTGCGCGCGTTGCAGCCGCTCCCCGGCGACGCGGATGCGGTCTGCGAAACGGCAGTCACCGTGCTCGGCGACGTCCGCCGCTCCGACGACGATGTGGCGCTGCTGGTGGTCCGGCCGCTGCCCGCGGCGGTCCGGGCGAGTGCACCGGTGGTGCTCGGCACCGATCCGCGGGAGGCCGGCCGGGCGCGCCGGGTGGCGGCGCAGACGCTGACCGAGCTCGGCGTGCAGGACGCTGAGCTGCTCGACCGGGCAGTGCTGGCAGTCTCGGAGCTGGTGACCAACGCGCTGACGTACGCCCGCTCCGCGTGCCGGCTGCGGCTGGCCCGACTGCCCGGCGAGGAGCTCCTCATCGAGGTCTCCGACGACGACGGTTCGTTGCCGCACCGGCAGCGCGCCGCGCTGGACAGCGAGCACGGCCGCGGCCTCGCGCTGGTCGACGCCCTGGCGGTGCACTGGGGTGCCC
>JBPCRP010000014.1:0-44373 GCA_050996715.1 Propionibacteriaceae bacterium | reverse complement strand
TTACCGCCGGTCCCGCCCGGGCTGGCGCTGTCGCTGCCGCCACACGCGGCGAGGGTCAGGGTAGCTGCGGCCGTGAGGACCAGACCGGCGAAAAAGCGGCGGCGGGCTCGTCCGGTCGACGATGAGCTCATGAGCGTCCTTTCGAAGTACGCACACCGTCAATCAACCTGACAACGGTGTCAAAGAGCTTTCTAGGGCATTTTCAGCATGGTGTCAAGGCCCCTGTGGTGAGCACATACCCGCCTTGTACTGTGGGGCCGTGTCGCCGCGACATCGATGTCAGCATCCCAGCCGGACTGGCGACTCGGAACGAGGTGTCCATGGCCCCGAGATCACGCGCGACCATCCGTGACGTGGCGGTGCTGGCCGGGGTGGGGACCAAGACGGTGAGCCGGGTGATCAACGACGAGCCCAACGTCTCGGCCGCGATGCGCGAACGCGTCCAGCGGGCGGTCACGATCCTGCACTTCCAGCCCAACCTCGGAGCGGGCACGCTGCGGCGGGGGGACCGCAAGACCTACGCGATCGGCCTGCTGCTCGACGCGGTCGACAACCCTTTCTCCGCGGCCCTGAGCCGCGGCGTGGAGACGGTGGCCTCGCCCCAGCACTTCGCGGTGCTTGCGGCCAGCTGCGACAACGACGCCGGCCGGGAGCGGACGGTGATCGACGCCTTCACCCGGCGCCGGGTCGACGGGCTCATCCTCACCACGGTGTCGCACGACCACGGCTACCTCCGCGACGAACGCGAGCAGGGCACCCCGATCGTCTTCGTGGACCGACCGCCCGCGGGTCTGGTCACCGACGCGGTGTTGAGCGACCACTACGGCGCCGCGGCCAACGCCACCCGCCACCTGATGAGCCACGGCCACACCCGGATCGCTTATCTCGGCGACGAGCTGACGATCTTCACCGCCCGGGAGCGGCACCGGGCCTT
Organism: Propionibacteriaceae bacterium; assembly: GCA_050996715.1. Lineage (GTDB taxonomy): Bacteria > Actinomycetota > Actinomycetes > Propionibacteriales > Propionibacteriaceae > Microlunatus. The sequence continues at coordinate 43,439 of JBPCRP010000014.1, read as the reverse complement.
CGCCGAGACCATGGCCGCCGCGGGTCTCCCGAGCCAGCACCGCGACGACCTCGGCTCCGAGTCGCAGGCCTACGACGCGACCCGCGAGCTCCTTGCCGGCGTCGACCCGCCGACCGCGCTGTTCACCAGCCAGAACGTCGTCACGATCGGTGCCGTCCACGCCCTGCACGACCTGGGGTGCCAGCACGCGGTTGCCCTGGTCGGCCTGGACGACCTTCCGCTCGCCGACCTGATCGACCCGCCGATCACGGTGATCGCGCAGGACCCCTACGCGATCGGCCGGTTGGCGGCCCGGCGGATCCTGGCCCGCCTCGATGGTGACCGATTCCCCGCGAGCGCCACGATCGTTCCCACCACACTGCGGATCAGGGGCTCCGGGGAAATCGAACCGCCAGCCTGACCCTGATCGGACCTCAGCCCGAACTCCGGGGGAAGCCCGGGGAAACGGCCGCCACTGAGCGGCCCGACTCGGTAGATTGGCCCGCACCCACCATGCGGTCGGTGGGCCACGACCCCGACCGGTCGAGCCGCCCGCCCGAGAGGATCCCGATGTCCGACCCAGCCGCCTCGGCTGCCGCGAGCGCCCCGGCGCCGCTCACCCCGCCTGCCCCGAGCTCGTTGACGTTGACCGCCCCGGCCCCGTCGCCGCCGGTGACCGCGACCCAGGCGCCCGCCATGGCCCCCCAGGTGGACCCGGCCCAGGTCCCCGTCCTAGACCAGAAGGCCGACGCCTTCTTGGCTGCGCTGACCGCCGCCCAACCCCGGAGCCCCGAGTTCGCCGCCCAGGCCGACAACGTCCGCACCATGGGTGACGTCGACATCCGCAGGGCGGCCGAGACCTCCAACCGGATGCTCAACCAGCCGGTCAAGGCCCTGCAGGAGGGTGGCCTGGCCGAGGGGTCCACGGTCGGCACCACGTTGATCGAGCTGCGTCGCACGGTGGAGGACCTCGACCCTTCCAAGGCGACCGGCACCCGGAAGTTCCTGGGCTTGATCCCCTTCGGCGACAAGGTGACCGACTACTTCCGGCGTTACCAGTCGGCGCAGAGCCACCTGGACGGCATCCTGCACAGCCTGCAGGGCGGGCAGGACGAGCTGACCAAGGACAACGTCGCGCTCACCATGGAGAAGCAGAACCTCTGGTCGACCATGGGTCGGCTCAACAGCTACGTCTATCTCGTCGAGCGGCTCGACCGCCGGCTGACGGCCATGATCACCGAGCTCGAGCTGACCGACCCCGAAAAGGCCAAGGCGCTGCAGACCGATGTGCTCTTCTACGTGCGACAGAAGCACCAGGACCTGCTGACCCAGCTCGCCGTGTCGATCCAGAGCTACCTGGCCATCGACATCATCATCAAGAACAACATCGAGCTGATCAAGGGCGTGGACCGCGCATCGACGACGACGGTGTCGGCGCTGCGGACCGCGGTGATCGTGGCGCAGGCGCTGGGCAACCAGAAGCTGGTGCTCGACCAGATCACCGCACTCAACACCACGACCTCCGACCTCATCCAGCGGACCTCGGAGATGATGCGGGACAACTCGGCCCAGATCCAGCAGCAGGCGGCGTCGGCCACGATCGGACTCCCCCAGCTGCAGGCGGCGTTCGCCAACATCTACGCCACCATGGACTCGATCGACACTTTCAAGGTGCAGGCTCTGGACTCGATGGCCACCACCGTCGGGGTGCTGGAGACCGAGGTGGCCAAGTCCCGGGAGTACCTCGACCGCGTCAACGCGGCCGACACCCGGGCCGCCGACGGCTCGCTCGACCTCGACGGCCGGCAACGTTGAGCGCGACGGTCTGACTACCACGATGGGGCTCAAACAGTGGTGGGCGAAGCTGACCGGTGACGCCGTGCCCGCGGCACCGGTGGTGCAGGTGGCTGCTGCGCCGACCGAGGCCGACATCCTGGCTGCCCTCGACCGGGTGCAGGCGATGGTCGCGGGCGGCGCCGTACCCGCGCCGGTCGCCTCCCGGGTCACCCGCGTCTGCCGTACGGTGGGCGAGACCATGCCACGGCTGCGCAACCTCGGGCTCGGCAGCCCCCAGGCGTACTCGGTGATGGCCACGGCCACCAACTACCTGCCCGAGGCCGTCAACGGTTACCTCCGGCTCCCCCGCGCCTGGGCCGACTCGCGCCCGATCGAGAACGGCAAGAGCGCCTTGTTGCTGCTGATCGACCAGCTCGACCTGCTCGCCGCCACCACCGACAAGATCTTCGACGCCGTCGTCCGCACCGACGCCGACGCAGTGATCGCCCACGGCCGCTTCCTGACCGCGAAGTTCGGCACGCCCAGCACGGGAGGAGCCCTGAACATCGCCGCTCCCACCGATCACCCGCGCAGCAGCCTGGACCTGCCATGAGCGAGGAGCAGCAGCCGCTGCTCGACGCCCTGCACAAGATCATCGGTCAGCGCGCCGCCGAACCGGGCATCGCGCGGGCGAACCCGTTCGACCTCCAGCCGGGCGAGTACGTCCCGGGCAAGTTCGCCGGGGTGGGTGCCGGTCACGAGACGCTCCCCGTCCCCGCCCCCCTCCCCGAGCCCGGGGAGGGTCCGGCCACGCCATCTCCCTCCGTCGACGGGCCACCCCCGGCCGACCAGGAACCCGAGCTCGAGCCGCCCACGCTCGCCGAGCTGCTCGTCGAGCTGGACGCCCTCACCGGACTGACCGAGGTCAAGGCCGAGATCCACCGCCAGGTCGCGGTGCTGCGGATCGAGAAGCTGCGCGGCGCCGCCGGCCTCAGTGCCGCCACGATCACCCGACACCTGATCTTCGTCGGCAACCCCGGCACCGGGAAGACGACGGTCGCCCGTCTCGTGGGTGGCATCTACCGGGCACTCGGCCTGCTGTCCACGGGCCAACTGGTCGAGGTCGACCGGTCGGAGCTGGTGGCCGGTTTCCTCGGCCAGACGGCGATCAAGACCGCTGAGGTAGTGGCGTCGGCCGCCGGCGGAGTGCTGTTCATCGACGAGGCGTACGCGCTGGCCGACCGGTCCGGGCAGGACCAGTACGGCAAGGAGGCGGTCGACACCCTGGTCAAGGAGATGGAGGACCGCCGTCACGACCTGGTGGTGATCGTCGCCGGCTACCCGGAGCCGATGGTCGACTTCGTCGGCTCCAACCCGGGCCTGCACAGCCGTTTCCGGACGACGATCGAGTTTGCGGACTACTCCGACGACGAGCTCGCGGCGATCTTCACCGGCTTGGCCGCGCGGTCGGACTACGACGTCGACGAGGCCACCGTCGCCGGCTTCGGTACCCTGCTGGCCGGCACCCCCCGGGGGCCCGCGTTCGGTAACGGCCGCTTCGCCCGCAACTGCCTGGAGGCCGCCATCGGGCGGCACGCCTGGCGGCTGCGTGACGTCGAGCAACCCACGCTCGCTCAGCTGCGGACGTTGCTGGCCGTCGATCTGGCCGATCCGCCCGCTCCACCGCCCCCCACGAACAGCGAGATCAGCTGGCCCGCCACCACCGACCCCGCCGACCCCGCGGTTACCGATTCCACGATCACCGATCCCGGGTCCCCTGCCGAGGAGCTGCGTTGAGCCAGCGCGCCACCCAGTCCGCCGCGGGGCCATCGACGGCGGCGGGCCCGGCACCGACCGACCCCGCCCCCCCGACGTCCGCCGAGCCGACCACCCGACCGATGAGCACCCCCCGCCTGCTGCGCCTGCTGACCGCCAGCCTGGTCGCGTTGTGCGTGCTCACCGGTCTGCTCGGGCTGGTCGGGTTCCTGTCCTACTCCCAGTCGCTCGGCCGGGCGCAGCACAACGCCGAGCAGCTCGTCCGCGTCCAGCAGATCCAGGCCGACCTGCTCCGGGCCGACGCGCAGGCCACCAACGCCTTCCTGGTCGGGGGCCTGGAGCCGGCGGAGTCACGAGCCCGCTACGACGCGGCGATGGCCGAGACCACCCGGCTGGTCGCGGCGGCAGCCGAGGCCCAGCCCGCCGACGCCGACGCGCTCGCCAGCCTCAACGACGCGGTGCTCAGGTACGCGTCGACGGTGGAGCAGGCTCGAGCCAACAACCGACAAGGCTTCCCGGTCGGTTCGCAGTACCTCCGCAACGCCAGCGCCCAGCTGCGCGCCGAGGCGCTGCCGATCTGCACGGCCTTGGTGACCGCCAACACCGTCCGCACCGACCAGGAGACCGGGGCCGGTGGTGGTGCCGGGGCGATCGGTTTTGTGGTCGCGGGCATCGTGACCCTCGCCGCTCTCGTCGCCGCCATGATCATCGTGGCCCGACGGTTCCGACGCACCCTGAACCTGGGTCTGGTCGCCGCCGGGGTCTGCGTGCTCGTCGGGTTGATCATCGGGATCGGGGTTCTGGCGCAGGTCGGGGGCGCCGTCGCCGGCGTCCGGGAAGGTCCCGGGCGCGGGGTGAGTGCCGCGGCCGCCGTCCGGATCGCCGCCAACGACGCTAAGGCTAACGAGAGCCTGACTCTGATCGCCCGCGGCTCGGGCGGGGCGTTCGAGACGGCCTGGCAGGGCCTCGCCGGCACCGTCCAGGCCGGCTTCGGTGACCTCGCCACCGTGAACGCGACCCAGACCGAAGATCTGCGTACCCGCTGGAAGCGCTACACCTCCACCCACGAGGCGATCCGACAGCTCGACGACGGTGGCCAGTGGAACCTGGCTGTGGCGCGGGCCACCGGCGCCGGTCGGGACTCGTCCAATGTGGTCTTTGGCACCTTCGACGACGGCGTCGCTGAGCTCCTCGCCACCAGCGCCGCCGAGACCACCCAGGATCTCGGGGCGCCCCGCACCGGGTTGACGGTGGCGGCGGTGCTCAGCATCCTGCTCGGGCTCGGCGCTGCCTTCGCGGCCCGGGCCGGCATCGCCACCCGGTTGAAGGAGTACCAGTGACCCGGTCGAGGCACGACCACCCGTCGACGCGCGCCGGGACACCCGTGGCCAGGCCCCGGTGGGTGATCATGACGGCGGCGTGCGCGATGGTCGTGGCCGGGTGTGCCAGCAGCTACCCGGCCACCGTCGTCCCCACCCCCGCCCCGTCCTCGTCCCCGTCCTCGGTCAGCGCGGCCACCCCGGCTGCCTGCCCCGACGCGGTCGCGTCGTACGCCCCGTCCGGCGCCATTCCCACGCCGAGCGAGCTGCCGTCCGGGTCCTACATGGCCACGATCAAGAAGCGGGGACGGTTGATCGCCGGGGTCTCGGCCGATACCTACCTGCTCGGCTCCCGCAACCCGTTGAACGGCACGATCGAAGGCTTCGACATCGACCTGGTCAAGCAGGTCGCGCGGGCGATCCTCGGTGACCAGAACGCCTACGAGCTCAAGGTGATCACGGCCGCACAGCGGATCCCGGCGCTCGAGGACGGCTCGGTCGACCTGGTGGCCCGCAACATGACGATCACCTGCGATCGCTGGACCCAGATCGCCTTCTCGGCCGAGTACTACCGATCCGGTCAAAAGGTGCTGGTCCGCAAGGGGGCCAAGGCGAGCAAGATCACCGATCTCAGCGGACAACGCGTGTGCGCCCCGAACGCCACCTCGAGCATGGAGAACCTGCGCCAGCGGGCCCCGAAGGCCATCGCGGTGGGGAGCGACAGCCACACCGGCTGCCTGGTGCTCTTCCAGCAGGGTCAGGTCGACGCGATCACCGGGGACGACACGGTGCTGGCCGGGCTCGCGGCGCAGGATCCCTACGCCGAGGTCACCGCGGCCCCGGCGTTCACCCAGGAGCCGTACGGCATCGGGATAAGCCTGAAGCACCCCGACTTCGTCCGGTTCGTCAATCAGCGGCTGGCCGAGATCAAGTCCGACGGTGAGTGGAAGCGCTCCTACGACCGTTGGCTGGCCGGCCCGCTGGGTCCGGCACCGACCCCGCCCAAGGCGGTCTACGGACGGAACCCGTGAGTACGCTCCGACCGGCTCCTGGCGCGTCGCCCAGCAGCCCGCTGCGCAGCGCCCCCCTCCCCGGCGGCGCCGTCAGTGCTCCGGCTGCACCCGGGCGGATGGGCGAACCCGTGCCTCCCACCGCCGCCCTGCGCTACCTGGACGACCTCGACCGGTGGTGCCGCGGACGCAAGCTTGAGTTGGACGACCTCGACGCCGCGGCACTCCGCTCCGGCTCGACCCTGTCGGCGGGTGACCAGCAGGCCGTCACCTCCGACCTGCTGCTCTCGATGGCGCTGTGGAAGGCCGTCAGTGACCGCTTCACCCTGATGCGGGCGACGTGGGACTCCGGTCGGGTCGACGAGACCGCACGTCGACAGCTGGCCACCCTGATCTGGGGACGGCTGGAGGAAGGCGCGGTCCCGGCGACCAACGCCCCCGGCAGCGTGGGTTCTGGTGCTCTGGCCGTCTCGGTCCCGGAAGCCTGTCGACTGTCCGACGCCCTGGCCGGTCAACTCCGGATCCGGCTGGCCCTCGAGCAGTCCGGGATCGAGGTGGCCGAACGGGTCCGCCAGCTCCGGGCACAGCTCGAGCGGATCCGAGACCAGATCCGGCTCGACCCCGACCCGGCACGCCGCGACGCTGCGGGGGGCCGGTTGAACGGGCTCGCCACCCGGGTCAGCGCCGTGCTGGCCAAGCTCGGCCGCGGGGGCGACGTGGGAGGGCTGGTAGGTCCGCTGGAGATCGACGCGGCGACCACCGAGCGTGACCTCATCGTGGCCGCGGCCAACCGCACCGCCGCCCGCGGTCTGGTCGAGCACACCCGCAGCCTGCTCGCCGACGTCGAGGTCCGCGAGGCTGCCCTCCGGACTCTGGTGAGCCGGACGGTCGCGACGGTGGACCCCGCTCCCCGGTACGGCGTCCCCGACGCCGACGCCCTCGGCCCGATGCCCAACACCCGGCCGGCGTTGGAGGCGTACCTGACCCGGCTCGAGAACGTCTCCCGCGCGTTGGTCGTCGCCCAGGACGCCTACACCGCCGCGCTGGCCGAGCGCGACGAGCTGTCCGGCCGGTTGGAGGCGCTGGCCGCCAAGGCCGCCGCACTCCGTCTCACCGACACCGACCTCATCGCCGTCCACGACCTAGCCCGAGCCGAGCTCGACCGACGGCCCTGTCGAATAATCCTGGCCCGACCCCTGGTCGTGCTCTACCTGACCTACCTGCAGATTCTGCACGACGACCGACCGCGAAAGGGGACGGCGCGATGACGTGTACCCAGCCCGGGTGTCCCGGCACCGTCGTCGACGGCTACTGCGACGTCTGCGGTAGTCCCGGACCGACCGGTGGCCCGTCCGCGGTGACGAACCCGACGGCCGCGACCCCCGCCGTTCCCACGGGTGGGCTTCCCGCGACCCCCACCGCAGCGCCCGGATCCTGCGTCCAGCCCGGCTGCGGCGGCACCGTCGTCGACGGTTACTGCGACGTCTGCGGCACCCCAGGCGCTATCGCCACCAGCACAGGGATCCCGACGGCTTTCGCCCGGGCCGCCTCCGCCCCGACCGCCTCCACCCCGACCGCCTCCACCCCGACGGCCGGAACAGCACCGACGGTCGGAGCAGCACCGCTCGAGTCCCCCGAGCAGACCGCCGCCACCGGATCCAGCCGGCTCGACTCCACCGCCCTCGGGTCGGCCCGGACCCGCGGCGGCTCCAGCCAGACCCGGCGGCTGCACTCCGGTTCGCAGCGGCTGCGCTCCGCGCGCCTCGGAGCCGGGCTCACCCGGGTGCCGCCCGCCCCGACGACCGACGCCGCCGAGGCGATCATGGTCGACCCGGTGGTCTCGGAGAACAAGCGGTCCTGCCCGTCGTGCGGCGCCGCCGTGGGTCGCGCGCGCGACGGCAGACCCGGCCGTAGCGAAGGGTTCTGCCCACGCTGTCGCAACCCGTTCTCCTTCACCCCGAAGCTGCGGGCCGGTGACCTGGTCGCCAACCAATACGAGGTTGCCGGTTGCCTGGCCCACGGTGGCCTGGGCTGGATCTACCTGGCGCGGGACCGTAACGTCTCCAACCGCTGGGTAGTTCTCAAGGGTCTGCTGAACACTGGCGACGCAGACGCCCTGGCGGTTGCTATCGCCGAGCAGCAGTTCCTGGCGGCGGTTGAGCACCCGCTGATCGTGGAGATCTACAACTTCGTCACCCACGAGGGCGCCGGCTACATCGTGATGGAGTACGTGGGGGGCGTCTCCCTCAAGCAGATCCTGAAACAGCGGATGACCGACAACCACGGGCTCTACGACCCGTTGCCGGTCGACCAGGCCCTGGCGTACGTGCTGGAGGTGCTGCCGGCGTTCAGCTACCTGCACGACCTCGGGCTGGTCTACTGCGACTTCAAGCCGGACAACCTGATCCAGGTGGGCGACGCCGTCAAGCTGATCGACCTCGGCGGCGTCCGGCGGATCGACGACGACGACTCCGCGATCTACGGCACGGTCGGCTACCAGGCCCCCGAGGTGGCGACGATGGGCACCACGGTGGCCTCCGACATCTACACCATCGGCCGCACGCTCCTGGTGCTGATGATGGAGTTCCGTGGCTACCAGACCACCTACGTGTCCTCGTTGCCATCGGTGCAGAGCACGCCGCTGTTCCAGAGCTACGACTCGCTCCACCGGCTGCTCGCCAAATGCTGTGCGCCCGACCCCGCGGACCGGTTCGCCAGCGTCGACGAGCTGCGGGTGCAGATCCTCGGCGTGCTGCGCGAGGTGGTGGCGGCCCGTCAACCCGGCACCGCGCTGACGTCCTCGGCGTCCCTGCTCTTCGAGGCCCCGGCCGTGATCACCGACGCCCTGGCCTGGGACCAGCTGCCGCGGCTGCGCACCGACACCTCCGACGCGCAGTACGCCTGGCTCGCGACCCTCGACCTGCCGGACCCCGAGGAGCGCTGGCGGGCGTTGGAGGCGGCGCCGGAATCGACCCCTGAGGTCAACCTGGCGCGCGGCTGGGCGGCGTTGATGCTGCAGTCCCACGACCGGGTCGACTCCGCGGTGAACCTCATGCTGCTCGCCGACCCGTGGGAGTGGCGGGCGGTGTGGCTGGCCGGGCTCGGTGCCCTGCAGCGCAGGGACCTGCGTGGCGCGCAGTCCTCGTTCAACGCGGTCTACGGGCAGGTGCCCGGGGAGCTCGCCCCCAAGCTCGCCCTCGCGCTGGCCTGCGAGCAGGGTGGTGCACCCGACGTGGCCGAGGGCCTGTACCGGATCTGCGCGAGCACCGACGCCAACTACGTCCCCCCGGCGGCCTTCGGGCTGGCTCGGATCCGCGCGACCCGGCACGACGTGGCCGGAGTGGTGTCCGCGCTCGACCTGGTGCCGACCACCAGCCGCGGGTACATCGAGTCCCGCCGGCAGCGCGGCCACCAACTGCTGGAGACCGGTACGGACCTCTCGACGATGGCCGAGGCGATGGCGAGCGTGGCGCAGGTCCGGCTCGACCCGGTCGAGCGGGCCGGCTTCACCGCCAAGGTGCTCGCCCGGTCGTTGGAGCTCGTCACGGCTCAGCCGCGGACCGGGGCGGTCGTCACGATCGGCGCCTATCCCGGCGAGCCCGATGCGCTCCGCGACGGGCTCGAGGCCACCTACCGTGAGCTCGCCCGGGCCGCCGACACCGAGACTGAGAGGATCGACCTCGTGGACCTGGCCAACTCCGTACGTCGTTGGACCTGGCAGTGAGCGTCCCCGACGCGGTCGTGCCGCCGATGCCGTCCGCCGACCCCGCGCGCCGCTGCCCCAGATGCGGCAGTGAGGTCGCGGCCGGCGACCAGTTCTGCGAGGCCTGTGGGGCTGAGATCGTCGGGGCTGCGCCACCGGTTCCTGCGGGTCCGCCGGCCGGCCAGGAAGCCCCGATCGAGCTGTCGCGGCCGGTGCGGCCGACCCAGGATCGGACCCCCGCCGGCGCCGTGGGCCCCGCCCGACCGTGCGTCAGCTGTGGTGGGGTCGTGGCCGCCGACGGGTACTGCGAGACCTGCGGGGCGAAGGAGGTCAGCGAGCGCGACCACTTCGTCGAGTCGCCGGCACCGTGGGTGGCGGGGATCTGCGACCGCGGGATCAGCCACCACCGCAACGAGGACGCGATGGCGTTGGCGGCCGACCCGGCACCAGGCACGCGGGCCGTGCTGGTCGTCTGCGACGGGGTATCCACCTCCACCGACTCCGACGTCGCCAGCCTGGCCGGGGCCAAGGCCGCCCGCGAGGTGCTGGTGGCGAACCGGCCGGCCGGTCTCGGTACCCACGACAGCCGGGTGGCCGCGCTCCAGCGTTCCCTCGGTGCGGCGGCGACCGCGGCCAACCAGGCCGTGGTCGACACCTCGGTGCCTGCCGCCGAGCTCGCCGACGACTCGTCGGCGTCGGCGACCTTGGTGGCGGCGGTCCTGGACGGCTCGCTGCTGGTCGCCGGCTGCATCGGCGACAGCCGGGCCTACTGGCTCCCCGACCGCGGTCACGCCCTCATCCTGACCACCGACGATTCGGTGGCGCAGGTCCGGATCGCCGCCGGCGTACCGCGGGAGGAGGCCGAGAACGGCCCCCAGGCCCACGCCATCACCCGTTGGCTCGGGCGGGACGCCCCCGACGTGGTCCCGACCTGCACCGCCACCGACCTGGACGCGTCGGGGTGGGTGCTGGTCTGCTCCGACGGCCTGTGGAACTACGCCTCCGAGGCCGCCCAGCTGCAGGCCCTGCTGTCCGCCCTGGTCCCCGACGTCGCCGCCGCCGCTCCACTCGACCTGGCCGACGCCCTGGTCCGCTGGGCGTGCGAGCAGGGCGGAAAGGACAACATCACGGTCACCCTGGCCCGCTTCGCCCCCTGATCGCGACCAGTCAGCTTCTCCCGCCCCCGGTCGGCGTGTCGGACAGGAAATGACGGCTCGCGGACCTGTCGGCCAGCGCGCGCATGGTCGATCGCCCCGGCATACTGGTCAGCCAACCGGGCCGCCGACGTAGCCCGACCACGACGAGGAGTGAGCCGCACCCATGGCCGAGTTCAGTGCCGCCGTCTACCAGAACGAGTTCCTGCCCGCCGGGGGCACCGACGTCAACGCGATCGTCACGCTGACCTGCGCCGGCGCCGGGGCCGCCGGCCAGAACGGTGACGCGGGCGAGATCGTCATCGTCGACACCTCCGGATCGATGGGTCGCACCAAGCTCGAGGCGGCCAAGGTCGCCGCCGCCGCCGCGATCGACCAGATCATCGACGGGACCTGGTTCGCCGTGGTCGCCGGCAGTCACCAGGCCTTCCTCGCGTTCCCGCACGCTCGGACCGGGGCCGGGATGGTCACGATGGACGCGAACACGCGCAATCAGGCCAAGCAGGCGATCGGGCAGTTCCGGGCCGACGGCGGTACGGCGATGGGCACCTGGCTCGCCCTGGCCGGCCGGCTCTTCGAGTCGATCCCGTTCCTCACCCAACGGCACGCGATCCTGCTCACCGACGGCGAGAACCACAACGAGACCCCCGAGCAGCTCTCCGGGGCCATCCAGAACGCGATCGGCCGGTTCCAGTGCGACTGCCGCGGGGTCGGCGTGGACTGGCAGGTCGCCGAGGTCCGACGGATCGCCCAGGCCCTGCTCGGCACGGTCGACATCGTCCCCCGACCCGACCAGATGACCGCGGTCTTCGAAGAGCTGATGCGCCAGGCCATGTCCCGGGGGGTCGCCGACGCGCAGCTACGGGTGTGGGCCCCGCAGGGAGCCCAGGTCACCTTCGTCCGGCAGGTCTCCCCCACCGTCGAGGATCTGACCGCCCGCCGGACCGAGGTTAACGCGCTCACCGGCGCCTACCCCACCGGCTCGTGGGGCGACGAGTCCCGGGACTACCACGTCAGCGTCCGGCTCGCGGCCAAGGGCATCGGGCAGGAGCAGCTCGCGGCCCGGGTCCAGCTCGCCGTGCGGGACCAGGGGGTCGAGCAGGTCGTCGCCCAGGGACTGGTCAAGGCCAAGTGGTCCGGCGACGACCACCTCACCGCCCGGATCAACCCCGAGGTCGCGCACTACACCGGGCAGACCGAGCTGGCCGACGCGATCCAGGAGGGTCTGGCCGCCAAGGCCGCCGGTGACGACGCCGGCGCGACCACCAAGCTCGGCCGCGCGGTCAAGCTCGCCGCCGAGACGGGTAACGAGGAGGCCACCAGCCGGCTTCGCAAGGTGGTTGACATCGACGATCCCGACACGGGGACGGTCCGGCTCAAACGCAGCGTGGACAAGGCCGACGAGATGGCCCTCGACACCGCCTCGACCAAGACCACCCGGGTCCGCGGGTGACGGCGACCTGCCCCAACGGGCACACCTCGACCGCGGACGACTACTGCGACGTCTGCGGCGCACCGATCGACTCGTCGGCGGGAGCCTCGGCCCCGGTGTCGTTCGCGCCGGCGAGCACACCGGCCCCACACAGCGGAACCGGGAGCTCGGGGCCGATCACCTGCCCGCACTGCGGAGTGGAGAACCCGACGGAAGCGTTGTTCTGCGAGGCGTGCGGATACGACTTCACCACCGGTACGCTCCCTCGCGCCGAGGTACCGGAAGCCGTTCCGGGCGAAGTCGGCCCGGGCGAGGTCGGCCCGGGCGAGGTCGGCCCGGGTGGGGTGGGCCGGGGTAACGCAGGCCAGGCTGCCGGCGCCGCGGCGGTCCCGGACGCGGGTCAGCCGGCTGAGTCGGGGCCGTCTGCTCCCCGGGCCGCGGAGCCTGCCGCCCCGCAGCCGCCCGAGTCACCGCTGGCCTGGGTCGCCGAGGTGTGGGTCGACCCCGACTGGTACGCCGAGCAGGAGTCCACGGACCCGATGCCGTCGCCAGGGCTGCCGGTCGTCGTCGCGTTGCGCAAGCGCTCGATCCTCATCGGCCGGACCTCACACAGCCGCAAGATCGCCCCCGACATCGCCTGCGAGACCGACACCGGGATCAGCCGTCGTCAGGCCCAGCTGACCACCGACGGCACCCGCTGGTTCATCGAGGATCTGGACTCGGCCAACGGGACCTTCGTGGCCCCGGCCAGCGGACCCGTACCCCCGGACCCGATCACCGTCGGGGTGAAGCGCGAGCTGGCCACCGACGACCGGATCTACCTGGGTGCCTGGACCCGGATCGTCGTCCGGGCGGCGACCGACGACGAGAAGTCCACCCTCTGATCCCGACCAGTCAGGTACTGCCGGCTCCGGTCGGTGTGTCGGACAGCATATGACCGCTCGGCACGGGACTGGTGCTTCCGTTCGTGAGTTCGGCAACCTCACCGCTCAGGGATCTCTCGCCCCGGTGGACGAGACACGCGCCGGCCAGGTCTGCCGCACCGTCGCTCCTTCCCCGCGCCAACGCCTGCGCCCGCCGGCGAGGGCGTCCCGACGTCGCCCCTGACCGCGCCGACGCGTCACTGCCTTGCCGACACGCCGCGCCTTGCCGAAAAAAGCTGGCTGGTCGCGAAGACGCGGCTGCGCCGACGGTGAACAGACCTTTGGATGCGAGGGCGGGTGTGGCACGGTGGACCCCGCAGTTCGGTGATCGTCCCGGCTGAGGAGTCCAGGAGGAGCAAGTGGAGATCAAGGTCGGCGTCCAGCACGTCAACCGCGAGGTCGTCGTGGAGAGCAACGAGACGGCCGCCGCCGTCGAGAAGTCGTTCGCGAAGGCGCTCGAGACGGGCGGACTGCTCACCCTGACCGACGAACGAGGGCGCAAGATCGTGCTGCCCGCCGCGCAGATCGGGTACCTCGACATCGGTGAGGAGAACAGCCGCCGGGTGGGCTTCGGGGGTCTCGGCTGACCGACCCGCTGACGCGCCCGGGCCGCCGACACGACCTCAGGACTGCAGGCCGAGCCGCTTCATCCGCTCGGTGTGGTTCTCGATCAGCCGAGAGAACATCCGGCTGATCGCGGCCAGATCCATTCCCGGCCGATCGACGGTGCCGGTGAGCAGCGAGGTGAGCGCGTCTCGATCGGCAGCCACCCGCTGGGCCTGGCTGAGGGCTTCGCCCACCAGCCGGCGGCCCCAGAGCGCCAACCGGCCGCCGATCTGGGGCTGCCGCTCGATCACCGCGCGCACGCGGTCGACCACGAACTCCGCGTGACCGCCGTCGCCGAGCACCTCGTGCACCAGAGTCCGGGTGTCGACGTCGACGAACGCAGCCACCTCGCGGTAGAAGTCGGCGGCGAACCCGTCCCCCACGTACGCCTTCACCAGACCCTCGTACCAGTCGTTGGGACGCGAGTGCTCGTGGAACGCGTCGAACGGTGCGTGGAACGGCTCCATCGCCACCATCACGTCGGTGTTGAAGTTCAAGAGCCGGGACCGCACCTTGGCGAAGTCGTCGTACTGGATCGCGGCCATCGACACCATGTGCACCTTGTCGGAGAGCGTGGGCGCGAGCCGGGCGTCTTCAGCCAACCGCTCGAAGGCGGTCAGCTCGCCGTAGGCCAGCACCCCCAACAGGTCGATGGTCCCGTCGCGGTACTCGTCGTCGGCGGTGACGGCGCGCAGGAGGTTCGGGTCTGCGTTCACGTCAGGGCTCGGGTCGGCGCCGGCGACGGGAACGTCGCCGGACGAGGGTGTCTGCTCCACCCGGGCAGCATAGGAGAGCGGGCTCGGAACGGGCGTTTGGGGCAGTTCAGGCTACGATGAGTCTTGACAACACTCTCGAGTGGTGCAAGCACGCCGCACTGACGCTCGCACCGCCCCGCTGACCACCAGCCGGGATGACGTGCCGCAGTTGCAGCACACCGAAGGGTGGCGCCAAGCCGCCGCCCTCCGTACCGCTCGCCCCGAACCGAAGAAGGCATCATCCTGACCGACCACACCGACGACGCGCGTTCCCAGGACGCCGAACCAGTCGCCACCGCAGCCGACCTGCCCACCACGACCACCGACGTCACTGAGGCCGCTCACGACACCGTCGACAGCACCACGACCGACGGCACCACGACCGACCGCACCTCGACCGACCGCACCTCGACCGACCGTGCCCCAGCTGCGGACGAGAGCGTCGACCAGACCGCCGTCGACGACGCCGCCGATCTGACGCCCGCCGACGAGACCGCGGAGGACACGCCCGAGCCGACTCCGCAGACCTTTACCGACCTCGGGGTCATCGCCTCGATCACCGAGGCGCTCGCGGCCAAGTCGATCGTGAACCCGTTCCCGATCCAGGCGATGGCGATCCCGATCGCGCTGACCGGTACGGACATGATCGGTCAGGCGCGGACGGGCACCGGCAAGACGCTTGCCTTCGGCATCACCATGCTGCAGCGCACCGTCGCGCCCGCCGACCCCGAGTTCGACCAGCTCGCCAAGCCGGGTGCCCCGCAGGGCCTGGTCGTCTGCCCGACCCGCGAGCTCGCCAGCCAGGTCGGTAAGGATCTCGACGTGGCCGCCCGCCTGCGCGGCTCCCGCGTCCTCACCGTCTACGGCGGCGTGGGCTACGACCCCCAGCTCGACGCGCTCAAGGCCGGCGTCGAGATCGTGGTCGGTACGCCCGGCCGGCTCCTCGACCTCGCCGACCGCCGCGTGCTCGACCTCAGCCACATCAAGGTCATGGTGCTCGACGAGGCCGACGAGATGCTCGACCTCGGCTTCCTGCCCGACGTCGAACGGCTGCTCGCCAAGACCCCTGAGCTGCGCCAGACCATGCTGTTCTCGGCGACCATGCCGGCCGCGATCGTCTCGCTGGCCCGGACCCACCTACGGCACCCGGTCAACATCCGCGCCGAGTCGGCCGGCGACACGACGACCGTCCCCGCGACCGCCCAGTTCGTGTACCAGGCCCACGACCTCGACAAGCCCGAGGTGGTGGCCCGGATCCTGCAGGCCGACGACCGCAACCGCGCGATGATCTTCTGCCGGACCAAGCGGGCCGCCCAGCGTGTCGCCGACGACCTCGCCGAGCGGGGCTTCAAGGCGGCATCGATCCACGGTGACCTGTCCCAGATCGCGCGGGAGAAGTCGCTGCAGAAGTTCCGCGAAGGCGGCATCGACGTGCTCGTCGCCACCGACGTCGCTGCCCGCGGCATCGACGTCACCGGCGTCAGCCACGTGATCAACTACGAGTGCCCCGACGACGACAAGGCCTACGTGCACCGCATCGGCCGTACCGGTCGCGCGGGAGCCACGGGTATCGCCATCACCTTCGTGGACTGGGCCGACCGCACCAAATGGAAGGTCATCAACAACGTCCTGGGACTCCCGTTCGAGGAGCCCCAGGAGACCTACTCGACCTCCGCACACCTTTATCACGACCTGGGGATCGAGCCTGGCGTCACCGGTCGGGTCGCCCCGCCGCAGCCGGCACCGGACCGTCCGCGGGAGCGGGGGGGTCGCGACGACCGTGGCCGGGATCGGGACCGGGATCGGGGCAAGGGTCGCAGCGGCCCGCGCGGCGAGTTGCCGCGCGCGGAGTCCAAGGCGGTCGAGATCACGGCCGAGACCACCGAGGGCCGAGCCGACCAGCCACGCCGCAAGCGCAGTGATCGGAAACGGAAGCGGAACGGTGTCACCGTCGACGGCGCGGTGACGAGCGCATCGACCGACACCGCCCCGACGGGGCCGGCACCCGGGCAGGCCGCACCCGCACCGTTGGCACCCGAGCAGGCCGTACCCGCCCCGTCGGCACCCGAGCAGGCCGCACCTGTCCGCGACGCAGCTAGCGGATCCGCACCCGCCCACGCCGCCGAGGCAACGAGCCGGCCCGGGTCGACCGAATCAGCTCCGACGCGACGAACCGTGACGACCACGATGGACTCGCACGCCAACGACGACCGCGAGAGCAGCGGTGCTCCTCGCAAGCGTCGCCGCTCGCGCGGTCGGGGCCGGCGTGATGCGGAGTCGACCGCCGGATCCACGTCCGGCTCGAGCGGCTCGGGTCCCGGCGGAGACGAGCGCACCAGCGACGCGGGTTGATCCTCCTTCGCACCCGGGCTGCGCCTGCTCAGGAGGCGACGGGGGTGGCGATCACGACCAGGTTGTCCTGGTAGCCACCCCGGCTCGGGTCGTAAGTCCCGGTACAGGTGATCAGGACCAGCCGGTGGTCGCCGTTCTGGTCGAACGCGGCGCTGTCGGCGGACAGCGCTCCCTTGGTCACCGAGCGGATACTGGTGACCCGGTAACGCAGGGACTTCGCGACGTCCTGCCCGTCGGGCTGCCCGCTCACCGTGATCACCTCGCCCCGGGTGATCGAGCGCAACCGGGCGAAGTAACCGAGCCCCTGGGTCGCGGAGTCGACGTGTCCTGCGATCACCGTGGATCCGAACGGGTCGCCCGCCTCGGCACTGCCGTCCCACCAGCCCACCTTGCGCACGTCGGTCGGCACCGCGAGGATCCCGCCCCTGGTTGCGGCCGGCTCGACGGCGGCGTGGGAGCCGTCGGTGAGCGTCACCCGGTTCGGGGGAAAGCGCAGCCGGACCACCGGTCCTAAACGGCCGCCGCGCGCCTCCTCGACCGGCCCGTGGGACTCCGCCGCTTCCGGGTGGGGGATGACCGCCGCCGAGCCCGACGCCGTCGGCCGCGGCTCCGTGCCGGCCGCCCCCGCACAACCCGCGAGAACCGGGACGAGCAGCAGCCCGCTCAGGACTCCGGAGACACGACGGCCGAACAGCTGGGACTCCCGTTGTCTCAGGACGCCAGCAGCCGGGACCACGGCGAGGCGTGGAAGCCGACCGCCTGGCCACCGGACCCGGTGTTGACCTCGGACGGTCGGCTCGATCCGGCCGCGCCCACCGCGATGGTGTGGACGGCCACGTTCATGGTCTTGTCGGACGGGTCGCCGAACGCGTAGACGAGGTTGAGCGAACCCGGCTTGACCTTGAGGTCCAGCGGACCGAGCACGACCGGGGACTTCTTGCCGGTCGGCACAATCTTCACGGTGTAGGTCGCGGCCGGCACCACGAGCCGCAGGGACTCCCCGTTGGCCACGTTCGCGAACAGCACCTTGCCGTTGACCACGATGTCCGCCGGCGGCACCGCAGCGGTGTGCGCCACGGTCAGTGACGCCTTGCCCGGGGGGACAGCCGACAAGTCGTTGGTGTAGGTCGTCAGCACCGGCGCGCCGGTGGCCTTGGCCGGCAGGTGCAGCACGGCATCGGTGCTCGACCTCGGCTTGAGGTTCACGGTCCGGGTCATCGAGTCCTGACCGGGGCGGGTCACCTTGACCGTGTGCTTGCCGCTGGAAAGCCGGAACGGTCCGGCCACGGCGGCACCCTCCACACCGGTGGCGACCGTCTTGCCGTCGACCGAAAAGCTCACCTTTTCGCCCGGAAGCCCCTGCACGACGTAGAGGTTCGCCCAGCTCGCCGCGTACCCCGGTGAGAGCGCAAAACCGGTCGCCGCCAGCGCGAGCGCCAGGCTGATCGCCACCCGTACCCAGATCATCGGACGCAATGCGCCCTTCGTCGTGATCATCTTCATGGTCCCCCCCGGGTGTGACGAGTGGCCCTCACGGCCAGACGCCAGCGTAATATAGGTGGTCTGCGCAACGAGCCGAATCACGGCAATCCGGGGTGCACACAGGCAGTTTCGTATCGGGGGACGACCAGGCATGGCGGAAACGCAATCGACGAGGGCGGTTTCGGGCGCGCTCGCACGCCGGATCCTCGGACCGGTCGTGCTGCTGGCGACGCTGGCGACGGCCGTCGCGGTCGGAGTCCCCGGTGCGGGTGCGGACGCGACCCCAACACCGAGCACGACCCCGACGACGCCACCTCCGACGACACCGACCACGACACCGGGCACCACCGGTTCGAGCACGTCCACCGAGCCGGCCACGACAACCCGTCCCAGCACGGGCGAGACCGCTCGGCGCAACCCGTCGCCGACGGCGACGGGAACCGGGACCGCCGAGACGAGCAGCGGGCCCGTGAGTGGCGGCGTACCGGGTGTAAACCTTCCCGGAGTGTCGATGTCGGTGTCCCCGCGCCAGAACGGAGATCTCGTCGTCCGGGAGACGGTCTCGCTCAACACCGCGGCCACCGAGGTCCGGGTCGCGCCGCCGGACCTCAGCGCCGCCGGGGTGTCCTTCGCGGTGCAGCGGCCGACGCTCGTGGGCCTCACCCTCAGCGCCGAAGGTCGGTCGATCCCGCTGCAGAGCGACGAAGTGACGCAGCCGCGGACGATCTCGCTGACCACGGCCTCCTCGACCTTCGTCGTCTCCTACACGTTGCGGCACGCGGTGGTCCGTAGCCGTCCGTCGGTCGCCGGTCGAGCCCTCGGTGCGATCCGTCCGCTGCGGCTCACCTCGGACCCGCAGCTCACCGTGATGGTCGACGTCGCCGGGCGTTCGGTGCTGTCGATGGTGTGCCCTGACCTCGGGCCCACCGGGGTGGCGAACTGCGCCGGCCCGACCGACGGCGGCTACCGGCTGTCCAACCCCATTCCTGTGAATGCCTCCCTGCTGCTGCTCCAGCTCGACCTTGATCGGGCGTCGTGACGCGGCCGTCTCCGTCGTCGCGCAGCCAGGCGACATGAGTGCGGGCATGATGCTGGCGTTGTCGGTGTCCCAGCTGATCGGCTACCTCGGGTACGTCGCGCTGGGTGGGCTGCTGATGTTCCGGGCCCTGATCACCCCTGACCGTGGACGCGAACGACGCGTTGTCCGGATCGCGCTGATCGGACTCGGTCTGCTGGTCGCGTCGACCCTTCTGCGCCTGGTGGTCGTCCTGGTGGACGCGGCCGACACCGCGGCGTCGCGGGTCGGCCTGCCGGTGGCGCTGGTCCAGCTCGGGGTGCTGGTCGCGGTGGCGTGCTACCTCCCTGATCTGCTCGGCAGCGTTCTCAGCACCTGGCGCCGGGCCCTGGCCGTGGTCGCCGCGGTGCTGCTGACCGTCGCGCTGGTGCTGCCGATGATCGTCGGCGCGAGCGCCCAGTCCGCGGCCGGGGGCATCCTGGCCGTCGCCCACGTGCTCGCCATCGGCACCTGGATCGGTGGGATGGTCGCGGTCGCCCTGCTGGTCCTCCCCACGACGGCAGCCGGACCCCGGGTCCTGGGCATCCTCCACGTGATGCTGCGGCGCAGCCGGGTCAAGGTGATCGTCCTGGTCGCGGTGCTCGTCGTCACGGGCAGCCTGTCGTTGCTCTTCCAGCCGGGCCGGGTGTCGGGTCTGGGCACCGCGTTCTGGGTGCTGCTGGTCGCCAAGGTGGTCCTGTTCGCGATCCTGATCTTCGCGGCCGCCCACGTCCGTCGCCAGATCCAACGGGCGGCCTTCCGTGTCGAGCACATCGCCGAGTCCGGAGACGCCCTGGTGGGCCTGCGCCGCATCGTCCGGATCGAGATGGTGGTGGCCGCGGCCGCGGTCGCGGCGACCGCCGTGCTGACCGTGCTCACCCCGATCGGCTAAGCGGGCGGCCGCGCTCAGCTCATCAGGGTGAGCAGCAGATCGGCGACCTCGCGGTAGGCCATGGCCCCTTTCGACGTCCCCGCCGTGGTCAGCACGCTGGCGCCGGCCGCGGGGGCCTCCGCGAACCGCACGGACTTCGGGATCGGCGGGCCCAGCACCGCGATCCCGTAGTCGGTACCGATCCGGTCCAGGACCAGCCGGCTGTGGGTGGTCCTGGCGTCGAACAGCGTCGGCAGGACCCCGAGCACCCGCAGCCGCCGGTTCGTCATCCGCCGGACGTCGTAGATCGTGTCGAGCAGCTGACCCACGCCGCGATGGGAAAGCGTCTCGCACTGCAACGGGACAAGGACCCCGTTCGCCGCGGTCAACGCGACGGTGGTGAGGACCCCGAGCGACGGCGGGCAGTCCAGCAGCACCACGTCGTAGGCGCGGAGCAGCGGGGCCAGCGCCACCTTGAGCAGCTTCTCCCGACCCGTCCGGGTCAGCAGCAGCTGCTCGGCCAGCGCCAGCTCGATGGTGGCCGGCAGCAGGTCCGGCCCTTCGTCGGTGGCGACCAGGACGTCGGCGGCGGGTGACTCCCCCAGCAACACGTGGTGCACCGAGCGGTCCAGCGTCTCGGGGTCCACGCCCAGGGAGAAGGTCAGACACGCCTGCGGGTCCAGGTCGACGACGAGGACCCGGCGGCCTCGCGCCACGAGGGCGGCGGCCAGCGAGGCCACCGTGGTCGTCTTGGCCACCCCACCCTTCTGGTTGGCCACGGCGACGACGAACCCCCTGGGCCGGGCCGGGCGAGCCGCGTGGTCGGTCCGCGCGGCCGGGACCTCAGCCACGGCGTTCAGGCCCGCACCCGAGCGATCAGCTCGGCGTACATCTGCGGGTCGGTCGTGTTGCAGCCCAGGTCGTGGTCGACCTTGCCGGCCCCGTGGTAGTCGCTGGACCCGGTCATGATCACCCCCAGCCGCTCACCGACCGCCCGCAGCCGGCCCCGGGTGTCGGCGTCGTGATCTTGGTGGTCGACCTCGATGCCGTCCAGGCCGTGCTCGGCGACCAGCGCCGCGAGCCGGCTCGCCGGGAGCAGGTCGGCTCGGCCGCGACCCCAGGGGTGGGCGATGACCGCGACGCCACCGGCGCCGTGCACCAGGTCGATGCCGTGCTCCAGGCTGATCGCGTAGCGGTGCACGTGGGCCGGTCCGCGGTCACCCAGGAAGCGGTCGAACGCCTCCTGCCGGTCCCGAACGTGGCCCGCGGCGACGAGGGCGTCGGCGATATGGGGTCGACCCACCGACGGGCTGTCGCCGACCTTCGCCAGCACCTCGGCCTCGGTCACCGGCACGTCCAACTCGGCCAGCTTGGCCAGCACCGGGAGCAGCCGGTTGCTCCGGCCCTGCTGCACGCGGCCGATCTCGGCGGCCAGCGCGGCGTCCTGCTCGTCGGCGCCGTACGCGAGCAGGTGCACGCTGCGGCCCAGCAGGTCACAGGACAGTTCCATACCCCGGACGAGCTGGACCCCCGACTCGGTGGCCGTTGCGGCGGCCGCATCGAGCCCGGCGTACGTGTCGTGGTCGGTCAGGGCCACCACGTCCAGCCCACGAGCGGCGGACTTGGTGACCAGCTCGGCGGGGGTGTCGGTGCCGTCGGACACGGCCGAATGGGTGTGCAGGTCGATGAGCATCGTGGTGAAGGCTAGGACATGGTGGGGATGCCCTGGGACCGACGCCGCCGGATCCGACGTCGCCGCTCAGTCAGCCGCGGGCAGCAGACCCCGGACCAGGCGCAGCCCCACCGACATCCGGGCGAGGTCCGGCGGCCCGTCGCAGATCGAGGACAGCATCCTGACCGACTCGCGCACCGTCGGGTTCCGACCCTCCCAGGCCGACACCAGCTGAGCCGCCGTGTGGGCGGGCTCGCCTCCGGTCGAGCTGGGGTCGGCCTGCTCGTCGGGAGCCTCCAGCACCTCAGCGGTCAGCAGCGCGTGCACCGCGTGCAGGTCGTCTCGGACCGCGGCCCGCGCCATGGTCTGCCACCGGTCTTCGCGCGGCAGGTCCACGATCTTGGCGAGCAGCCGGTCCAGACCCAGGCGTTCGGACAGGCCGAAGTGCACCTCAGCCACGTCCAGCACGTCCAACTGATCGCGCACGGCCGTCTGCACGATCGACAGGCCGGCGTACGCCGGGGGCAGCACCGCGATCGTCGCCGCCAGCTCCGCGGGCACCTGCGCGGCGGTGTACCGGTCACGCCGCGAGCGGAACACGTCGGCTTCACGGCCGCCCAGCAGGTCCGGCATCCGCTGCAGCAACAGGGCAATGCCGTCGGCGAAGTAGCGGGTGGAACCGTCGACGTCGATCGGTCGGCGCCGGTTGTTGATGATCCAGCGACTCGCCCGCTCGACCAGCGTGCGGACCTGCATCCGCAGCTCGGTCTGGATCTCGGCGTCCACGACGTGATCCAGGGCCCGGATCTCGGCGTCGAGCCGCTCGGCTCCGAACACGTTGCGGGAGGTGATCTGGGCCCGCAGCACCTCGGCCGGCTTGGCCCCGGTCTCCCCGGACAGCCGGTGGAAACAGGTGATTCCCGACTGGTTGACGAAGTCGTTGACCGCCACCGTGGTGATGATCTCGCGGTGCAGGCGGTGCTCCGACATCTGCTCGGCATAGCGCTCCCGCAGCAGGGTCGGGAAGTAGGTGATCAGACGGTCGTGCAGATAGGGGTCGTCGGGCAGGTCGGAGGCGAGCACCTCGCGTTCCAGCACGATCTTGGTGTAGGCCAGCAGCACCGCCGCCTCCGGCGAGGTCAGCCCACGATGGTCTCGACGTCGAGTCACCATCTCCTCGCTGCTGGGCAGGAACTCGATCGTCCGGTCCAGCAGACCGTGCTCGACCAGACGCGACATCCAGTCCTCGTGCACCCCGGCCATCGACGCGGCCTGGAACGCGGAGTTGGCGAGCGCGAGGTTCTGGTCGTAGTTGTTGGCCAGCACGTGCTCGGCGACCTCCTCGGTCATCGCCTGAAGCAGCTCGTCGCGGGCCGGTCGGTCCAGCCGCCCCGCGGTCAGCTCGGCCTCGAGCAGGATCTTGATGTTCACCTCGTGATCGGAGGTGTCCACGCCGGCGGAGTTGTCGATGAAGTCGGTGTTGATCCGCCCGCCCGCCGCGGCGTACTCGATCCGTCCGCGCTGGGTGAGGCCGAGGTTGCCGCCCTCACCGACGCAACGCGCCCTCAGGTCCGCGCCGTCGACCCGCAGGACGTCGTTGGCCTTGTCGCCCACCGACTCGCTGGTCTCCTCGCCCGCCTTCACGTAGGTGCCGATGCCACCGTTCCACAACAGGTCGACGGGCGCCTTCAGGATCGCGCTGATCAGCTCGGTCGGTGCGAGGGCGGTGACGTCTGCTCCGATCCCGAGTGCGTCTCGCATCGGCTCGCTGATCGGGATCGACTTCAGGGTGCGGGGAAAGACCCCGCCGCCCGCCGAGATCAGCGTGGTGTCGTAGTCGGCCCAGCTCGACCGCGGCAGGGCGAACATCCGCGCCCGCTCGGCCCAGCTCGCGGCGGGGTCCGGGGTCGGGTCGACGAAGATGTGCCGGTGGTCGAACGCGGCCACCAGTTGGGTGTGCTCCGAGAGCAGCATCCCGTTGCCGAACACGTCACCGCTCATGTCGCCGACGCCGACGCAGGTGAAGTCCGTGGTCTGACAGTCCACCCCGAGCTCCCGGAAGTGCCGAACGACCGATTCCCAGGCCCCGCGTGCGGTGATGCCCATCGCCTTGTGGTCGTAGCCGGCCGAGCCGCCGGAGGCGAAGGCGTCACCGAGCCAGAAGCCGGCGTCCACGCTGAGCCGGTTGGCGATGTCGGAAAACGTCGCGGTGCCCTTGTCGGCCGCCACGACCAGGTAGGGGTCGTCGTCGTCGTAGCGCACGACGTCCGGCGGCGGTACCACGGCGCGCGATCCATCCTGGGCCACGATGTTGTCGGTGACAGCGAGCAGGCTGGTGATGAAGAGCTGGTAGCAGGCGATGCCCTCGGCCAACCAGGCGTCTCGGTCGACCGCGGGGTCCGGCAGCCGCTTGCCGTAGAAACCGCCCTTCGCCCCGACGGGCACGATCACGGTGTTCTTTACCATTTGCGCCTTGACCAGACCCAGCACCTCGGTCCGGAAGTCCTCGGCCCGGTCCGACCAGCGCAGCCCCCCGCGGGCGACGGCGCCGAACCTGAGGTGGACGCCCTCCACGCGCGGTGAGTAGACGAAGATCTCGAACGCCGGTCGCGGCTCGGGCAGCTCGGGGATGCGCTTCGGCAGCAGCTTGAAGGTCAGCGCTCGACCGCCGGTTTCGTCGTTGCGGGTCTGGAAGTAGTTGGTCCGGACCACGGCGTTGATCACTGTCAGGAAGGACCGGATGATCCGGTCGTGATCCAGGCTCGCCACGTCGTCCAGGGCACCGAGGATGCCCGCGGTCAGCCCCTTCCCGTGCTCGATCCGCTCGGCGAGGGAGCCCTCGACCTCGGGATCGAAGCGGGCGACGAAGAGCTCGACGAGTTGCTTGGCGATGCCCACGTTGGCCGCGAGCGCCGCAGCGATGTAGGTCTGGCTGTACGGCGTACCCGCCTGACGCAGGTAGCGCCCGATCGCGCGCAGCACGCTAACCTGGCGCCACCCGAGGCCGGCCCGCATCACCAGCGCGTTGAACCCGTCGGGCTCGCTGTCCCCGAGGTACGACGCGGCGAAGGCGGCGGTGAACCGGTCGCGAGCGGTGGCGTCCCAGTCGCGGTCCACGGCCTCGCGGCCGCCAGGCACCTTGAGGCCGAAGTCGTAGATGAACGCCCGGTCGGTCGCGTTCAGCATCAGCTCGTAGGGTCGCTCGTCGATCACGTCGACCCCGAGCAAGGACAGGTGTGGCAACAGCGTGGACAACGACAGCGACTCCTGCCGCCGGAAGATCTTCAGCCGCAGGTCGGCCTCGTCCTCGGCGTGGTCGGGCCGGAACACCGCCATCTGCAGCTCGGAGCCCGCGAGCTGCTCGAGGGCCTCCAGATCCTTGATCGCCTGACGGGCGGTGTAGTCCTCCTTGTAACCCTCGGGCAGCGCTGCGGCCAGGGCGGACAGCTGCTCACGGCTGCCCTGGGTCGTCACCTCGTCGACGAACTCGTCGCTCCAGGACCGGGTCGCCAGCGTGAGCTCGCGTTCCAGGGCGCGGACGTCGGGTTCACCCATCGACTCACCGACGGGCATCCGGACCACGAAGTGGAGGCGGGCGAGCACCGACTCGCTGACCCGGGCGGTGTAGTCGATCGACTCGCCACCGAGCGAGCGCAGCAGGATCTGCTCCATCCGGTTGCGAACTGCTGTCGTGTAGCGGTCCCGCGGCAGGTAGACCAGGCACGACAGGTAGCGTCCGTAGGGGTCGCGGCGGACGAACATCCGCACCTGACGACGTTCCTTGAGCTGCGCCACGTGCTCGACGATCGGGGTCAACTCGTTCACCGAGGTCTGGAACAGCTCGTCGCGCGGATAGGTGTCGAGCACGTCCATGATCGCCTTGCCGCCGTGGCTGTCCGGGGCCCAGCCGGAGCGAGTGACGACCTCGGCGGCCTTGCTACGCAGCACCGGGACGCGGGTGACCGCCTCGGAGTAGGCCGACGAGGCGAACAGACCCAGGAAGCGGCGTTCGCCGGCGACCTTGCCGAGGGGTCCGAACGTCCGGATCCCGATGTAGTCGAGATACACCGGCCGGTGCACACGGGAGCGGTGGTCGTCCTTGGTGATGATCATCAGCGACGGGGTGGCGTCGGCGGCCGGGATGGCGTTGAACGTCTGATGGGCACCCTGCTCATCGCGGAGCACCCCGAGTCCGGTGCCGGGAACCGGGGTCATCCGCCAGTGCAGTCGACCGTCGTCGGCCGCCGCGGGATCCTCGCCGGCGTCGTGGCTGATGGTGTACTCGCGGTACCCGAGGAACGTGAAGTGGTTCTCGCTGAGCCAGGAGAGCAGCTCCTTGGCCGAGGCGATCTCCTCCGCCGGCACCGGTGGGTGGCTGTGCTCGAGCCCGAAGACGGTCTCGGCCGCTTTGGTGTGCATGGCGGCCCAGTCGTCGACCGCCTCGGCGACGAGCTGCAGCACCTCGCGCAGACCCTGCTCCAGCCGGGCGTCACGACCGTCGTCCGCGTGAGCCGGCGGCAGCACCTCCAGATGCATCCAGGACTCGTGGAGCACCGTGGGATCCCGGTCGGCGTCCTTGCTCCGGACGATCGCTTGCAGCGCGCCCGCGGGGTCGCGCCGGGTGATGAACTGGGGGTGGAAGACCTCGCGGATGCTCCAGCCCTGGCGGAGCACCTCCATGGTGATCGAGTCCACCAGAAAAGGGCGGTCGTCGGTGACGATCTGCACCACGGTGGCCCCCCCGGCGGTCCAGCCGTCGTCGGCCTGGACCGGGGTCTGGACCGAGATCACCGACGTGGCGGTGGTCCGCGACAGGGCCAGCCGGTAGTGGCTCTCGACGAGGCCGAGCAGGTCGGTGACCGAGCGCTCCTTGACGTCCTCGGCGTCGACGTGGCGGAAGTAGTGGGTGAGGAAGACGGCCACCTGTTTGCGGTCCTGCCCGGTCTCCGCAGCGATCCGCGCTCCGCGGGCGGCGACCTGGGCGATCTTGTCCGATTTGTCCCGCTCCGGCGTGGTGTGCTCCGGGCGGACGTCGAGGGTGCTCATGGCTGGTCCTTCGTCGTGGTGCGGTGGGCCGCGGGGGCGGTCCAGGCACGCCTCTGTGCCCGCTCCGACCTTAGCCCCGACCCACCTCGTTCAGGGCTCACGCCATGATGGACCCATGCAGATCAGCGCTCGCACGACCTTCGACGCCGACCCCGGTGCCACCTACGACCTCCTGACGGACAAGGCGTTTCTCGAAGCGGTGTGCGTGGCCGGCCACTCCATCAGCTACAACGTGGTGATCGACGGGTCGACCACCACGACCACCCAGGAGCTCTCCGCCCCCGACCTCGCCAAGAACTTCGTCGGCGCGACGATCACGGTCGTCCAGGTGATCGACTGGGGTGGTCCGGCCGCCGACGGCAGCCGCGTCGGCCAGCTGAGCATGACGATCCCCAAGCAGCCCGTACGGATGTCGGGCACCGTCACGCTCACCCCGGCGGGCGCGACCACGGTCGCCGATCTCACCGGCGAGCTCAAGGTCAACGTGCCGCTGCTGGGCAAGAAGCTGGAGCATGCCTCCGAGCCCGCCATCCTGGCCGGGTTCCGTAAGCAGGAGGTCGTCGCCAAGGATTGGCTCCCACGCTGAACTTCCCGAAAGTGATATCGTATTAGTATCACTTTTTGAGAAGGAGTCGGTCATGAGCAGTACCGCGTCACCGGACGGCGTCGCTCCCGTGGGCCACCAGGGCGCCCGCGTAGATATCGCCCAACGACCCGCCCTGGCCGTCAGCGGCTGGTTCGGGGTCACCCTCCTTGCGATCTGCGGCTACGCCGTGAAGAACCTGCTCGACGTGCACCCCGGCTGGCTCTGGGTCCCGGTGGCCATCTTCGCCGTGGTGCTCACCTCGTTGGTGATCATTCCCCCGGGTCAGACCTCGGTGGTGCAGTTCTTCGGCACCTACGTCGGTACCGTGGGGCGACCGGGTTTCTGGTGGGTGTTGCCGCTGACGAGACGTCAGCGGGTCAGCGTCCGGGTCCGCAACTTCGAGACGAATCGGCTCAAGGTCAACGATTCCGACGGCAACCCGGTCGACATCGCAGCCATCGTGGTCTGGCAGGTTGCCGACACGGCACGCTCGACCTACGCGGTCGACAGCTACCAGGATTTCGTCACCGTGCAAGCCGAGTCGGCGTTGCGCCACGTGGCGACCGCCCATCCCTACGACGACGAGAAGGGCAGCGAGATCTCCTTGCGCGGTTCCATCGACGTCGTGGCGGCCGAGCTGGCGCACGAGGTGGCCGAGCGGGTCTCGCTCGCCGGCGTCGAAATCGTCGAGGTCCGGATCTCGCACCTGGCGTACGCCCAGGAGATCGCCCAGGCCATGCTGCGCCGACAGCAGGCGAACGCCGTCGTCGCGGCCCGCAGCAGAATCGTGGAGGGCGCCGTCGGGATGGTCGAACTCGCGCTCAACCGCCTCGCGGCCAACGAGGTCGTCGAGCTCGACGAGGAGCGGAAAGCCAGCATGGTGAGCAATCTGCTGGTGGTCCTCTGCGGCGATCAACCGCCGACGCCCGTCGTGAACGCCGGCTCTCTGTATACGTGACGGGGAACCTGTGACCAGCCGACGACAGGTCCTGCTGCGCCTCGACCCGGCGGTTCACGACGCCTTGATGCGCTGGGCCAACGACGAGTTCCGGAGCCTCAACGCGCAGGTCGAGGTGCTCATCCGCCATGCCCTCGCCGACGCCGGCCGGATGCCGAAGCTGGCGGGTCCGCTGCCGAAGCGGGGCCGGCCCCGCCGGAGCGAAGACTGAGCCACTGTCTCATCGCGACCCGGTCCGCACGGACCGCGCGCGGGTGCGGAGTGACGGTTCTGACCCCGGTTTCCTCTCGCCGGCGTGACGGCTCAGCCGGCCTTCTTCCGACGTTTGCTGGCGAGCGAGGTCGTCTGCGACTCGTCGGCACGGCGCTGCTTGGCCGCTTCGACCGAGGCGCGGAGGGCGGCCACCAGGTCGACGACCTCCGCTTCCTGGGGCGCCTCGCCGCTCGCCTCGCTCAGTTCGACCCCGGTGAGCTTGGACTGCACCACGGTCTCCAGGGCCTGACGGTAGGAGTCGGTGTACTCGCTCGGGTCGAAATCGCCAGCCAACGCGTCGATGAAGGACTGGGCCATCGTCACCTCGGCGTCCGACACCGTCACCTCGGCGGGCGGGGCCGCGAAGGCGCCGTCGCGGAGCTCGTCGGGCCAGAGCATCGTGTGCATCAGCAACACGTCGTCCTTGGGCCGGATCAGGGCAAGGTTCTCCTTGTTGCGCAGCGCCACCTTGACCAGGGCGCAGCGCTCGCTCTTGACCA
This sequence comes from Propionibacteriaceae bacterium, assembly GCA_050996715.1. GTDB lineage: Bacteria > Actinomycetota > Actinomycetes > Propionibacteriales > Propionibacteriaceae > Microlunatus. Next base: position 14,233 of record JBPCRP010000014.1, on the reverse strand, counting down.
GCGCGTCCCGCAGCAGCACGTAGGGCTTGGTGCCCGGCCCGTCGGCCTCGAGAAAGTAGGTCTTGGCGAAGTAGGTCGGGTCGATCTCGTCCTGGCCGACGAACTGCACCACCTCCACCGATTTGGTGGTGGGCAACGGCAACGACTCGAAGTCCGACGCCTCGAGGATGACCATCCGTCCGTCGGGCAGCTCGTAGCCCTTCGCGATCTCGGAGAACGGCACCTCTTCGCCGTCCACCTCGCAGACGCGCTTGTACTTGATCCGTCCCCCGTCGGCAGGATGAACTTGGCGGAAGCTGATGTCCTTCTCCTCGGTGGCGGAGAACAGCTTCACGGGGATCGTGACCAGCCCGAAGGAGATGGCGCCCTTCCAGATCGAACGCGGCATGGGCTCAGTCTGCCCCACCTCACGGACCCGTGTATCGCGCCGCGGTCACTCGACCCGGTCGAGCTCGTCGGGGGCGTACCAGAGCAGGTCGTGAACCTCGGCGGCGTCGAGCACCGCGGCGTCGGCGAGCACCTCGGCCAGGGGGCGACCGGCCACCGACGCGGCCAGCGTCGCGACGTCGTGGAACGCCTCGATCTCGTCGGTGAAGAACGCCTGCACGTCGCGCCAGCGGAGCACGGCCACCTCGACCAGCCCGTACGGCGACCCCGCGTCCGCGACCTCGGCGACGTCCGCCGCCGCCACCCACCGGCGAGCGTCGCGGGCGGACGCACAGAGCAGGCTCGCCACCCCGGCGTACTGCAACGCGACGTACTCGGCGTCCTCGGTCTCGTTCGGGCCGTAGCCGTGCGCGGCGATCATGGCGGCGGTCGCGCCGACACCGGACGTACCCGCCTCGTCGCCCGCCCGCCAGGCCTCGAGCTGGGCCCGGGTGGCACCGACGAAGACCATCACGAGCTGATCACGACGAGCTCATCACGGTGCACGCCGGCGGGCCGCCTTCGCCACCGCACGCTTGGCTGCCTCGGCCCGCTTCACGGCCAGAGCCCGCGCCTCCGCCCGGGCCTGCTCCCGGGCCTGTTCGCGCGCCGCGGCCTTGGCCGCGGCCTTCGCCGTCGCCGCCGCGGAGGCCTTGCGGGTCGGCTGCCGGTGGTCGGCGGAGCGCACGGTGGTGTCCAGGAGCTCGTCGAGTGCGTCCTCCAGGCACTGGGCCAGCACGTCGAGGTCGCTGAGCGCGTCCCGGTCGCCGGTCAACCCGAAGGTCACCTGCCCGTTGTACGACGTCACCCCGATGGCCAGCAGGTGCCCGGGGCTGAGCGGCAGCACGGGATAGCTCGCCACCATCTCGGCTCCGGCGGCGTAGAGGGGAAACTGCGGTCCGGGGGCGTTGGTGATCACCAGGTCGTGCTGCTTGCGGACGACCTCGCCGGCCACCCGCACCCCGAGGGTGTGCAGCGTGGAGGGTGCGAACCCGGCGATGTCGGCGATGGTCTGGGCGTCGACCGACCGCCCGGTGTCCTTGTGGGCTTGGGTTCCGTAGGACACCTGGTGCAGTCGCATCAGCGCGTTCGGCTCCCCCACCGGCAGGTTCATCAGGTACGGCGCGACCTGGCTGCCCAGCGACGTCGGCTCACCGTCGTCCTCGGTGACGCTCATCGGGACCAGGGCGGTCAACGAGAAGGCCGGGGCCACCGATCCTCCGCGGGTGAGCAGCCACGCCCGCAGCGCACCGGCGATCATGGCGAGCACCACGTCATTGATCGTCTGGTCGTGGGCCGCACGCACCGACTTCAGGTCGGCCAGCGCACAGCTGACGGTGGCGAACCGGCGCTGCTCGCTCACCAGGCCCGCCAGCGGTGACTCGGTCGGCGGGCGGCCGCCGCGCAGCGCCGTCGCCGCGAGCTCTCCGACGGCGATCCCGGCGAGCCCGCCGACCGCCTCACCGACCGCGAGGGCCACCCCGAGCGCTCCGGTGATCGTGTATTGGGCGTTGGTCACCGCACGAGCCGGGTCGTGCGCGGCCTCCAGCGCGGCACCGATCAACAGGTCGGCTCCCGACGGCTCGGGCATCGGGTGCCACGCGTCGGCGGTGCTCGGGTGCACGTCGGGGACGCTGTCGAGCAGCACCTGCCCGATGTCGACGGTGTCGATGCCGTCGACCAGGCTCAGGTGCGACTTGGTGACCAGGGCCACCCGGTCGCCCTCCAGACCCTCGACCAACCACATCTCCCACAACGGCCGGGAGCGGTCGAGCCGCCGGGCGCAGACCCGGCCGACGAACTCGCGCAGCTGGGCCATCGTGCCAGGCCGCGGCAGCCCGGAACGCCGCACGTGATAGCTCAGGTCGAACGCGTCGTCCTCGACCCAGACCGGTCCGGCCAGCCGGGCGGGAACGGCCCGGACCCGCTCCCGGTAGCGGGGGACGAAGGCGATCCGCTCTTCGATGAGGCTGGTCAGCGTCTCGAAGTCGAGGCCGCCGCGACCGGCGTCGAAGATGTCGACCGTGGCGACGTGGGCGGGGGTGCGTGCGGTGTCAAGGGCGAGCGTGGAGACCTCAAGTGAGGTCATCCGCTTCGTCATCGTGGTGCTGCCCCTCTCGTCGGTTTGCGTGCGACTGCCGTTCGGGCCTCACACCGACGCGCTCCGGGATGGCCGTCGAGTCAGGCTACTACCGGTCGGCGGCACCCCTTCCGCCTGTCGGGAACCCCGCCGCCGCGCGGTTCGTCGGACTTAGATGTATACCCAGGCCCGCTGTGGGCCCATCGGCCACCCGGCCGACGACGAAAGGCCTTCCGTGACCCACCCGCCCGCCCCGCACGCGCTCTTCCCGGCTGCCGGGCGACCCCTCGCCCTGCTTGCCGCCGGTGGGCTGATCGTGCTGCTCGCCGGCTGCGGCACCGAGCCCGCCAACCCCGACGCGACCTCGAGCGCCGCGGCCTCCTCCGCCGTACCCACCTCGTCCACGCCCGCCTCGTCCACGCCCGCCTCGTCCACCGCACCGTCGGCCTCCTCGACCGACACACCGGCCGACCAGGTGCGGCTCGACATCAGGCTGGAGAACGGCACCGTCAGCCCCAACGGACGCAAGATCGACATCCGGAAGGGCCAGACCGTGGCTCTGACGGTGACCTCCGACCACGACGACGAGGTGCACGTGCACGGCGACTACGACATCGAGCTGCCGGTGAGCTCCGGGACGAGCGTGACGAAGTCGTTCGTGGCCGACAAGACCGGCAGCGTCGAGGTCGAGTCCCACCACCCCGAGAAGATCATCGCCATCCTCAACGTCCGTTGATCGCGACGATCGGCCCGACCACGACACCATGATCAACTCCCCCACCGGGGTGCTCGTCCCCCTGCACGGCATCGGGACCCGGCACGACCTGCCCCTCCCATTCTCGTTCGTGGTCGGCGGGGCCGCCGCCGCCCTGCTGGTGTCGTTCGTGGTGCTCTTCGTCGCCTGGCGGCGCCCACGCTTCCTGGGTGCCCGCGGGATCGCCGCGCCCGGCCTCACCCGCTGGTGCGACCATCCGGCCACCCGGTGGGTCGCCCGCCTGGTCGTGCTGGCCCTCTACGCGTGGGTAGGTCTCGCGCTCTTCGCCGGCGAGGACCTGCTGATCAACCCCGTCTTCGGCTTCGTGTACGCGTGGATGTGGGTCGGACTGGTCCCGCTGTCGGTGCTGTGCGGCCCGATCTGGCGGGCGACCAACCCGCTGCGTACGGTGCATCGAGGGCTGTGCGCCCTGGCCCGGATCGAGCCTGGGCAGGGGCTGGTCCGGCTCCCGCGCGGGGTCGGCGTGTGGCCGGCAGCGCTGGGGATCGTCGCCTTCGGCTGGCTCGAGCTCGTGCAGCCCGACCGGACGACGTTGGTCGTGCTGCGGGTCTGGGCCCTCGCCTGGCTGGTGATCCTGCTGCTCGGCGCCGTGGTGTTCGGGTCACGCTGGATCGCGGCGACGGACCCGTTCGAGGCGTACGCGACCGCGCTCTCCCGCGCGTCACCGATCGCCCGGGTGCCGCAGTCCGACGGCAGCAGCCGCGTCGCGCTGGTCAACCCGCTTCGCAACCTGGCCACCTGGCGGCCACCGCCGGGGGCTGCGCTCCTGGTCTGCGTGTTGCTCGGCAACACGGCCTTCGACAGCTTCGCCAACACCACGTGGTGGATCCAGACCAGCCAGCGCAGCTCACTGTCCCCGCTGCTATGGGGCACGGCGGGACTGGTGGGGATGAACCTGGTCGTCTTCGGTGTCTTCTGCCTCGGCGCCGCGGCGATGCGCTGGTTCACCGCCGCCGACGCCCCTTCCGGGCCTGACCTGCCCCGCGCCGTCGCGGCCTCGGTCGTCCCCATCGCCATCGGGTACGCCATCGCCCACTACGCCACCCTGCTGATCGTCGAAGGGCAGCGAACGGCGATCTTGATCTCCGACCCGCTGAGCCGCGGCTGGGACGTGTTCGGCACGGGCCGGTTGGGCATCAGCTCTGGCATCTTCGATCACCCCACCCTGGTCGCCTCCATCCAGGTGGTAGCCATCGTCGGCGGTCACGTGGTGGGCATCATCGTGGCCCACGAGCGGTCGCTGCGGCTGCTCCGACCGCGGTCGGCCGTCTGGGGACAGCTGCCGCTGCTCGCCGTGATGGTCTTCTACACGTGCTCTGGGCTGCTGCTGCTGTTCTCGCCCTGAGCCGCGACCCCGGGGTCGCTCAGAGGTTCTCTTCGACGTACTCCTGGGGATCCTTGTCGACAATCGGCACCCCGGTAACGTGCCGGGCCTCGTACGCGGCGAAGGCCACGGCGATCCGGTGCCGGGTCTCGAGGTCCACGAAGCGCCGGAAGTCGGTGAGCCCCTCGTGCTCCTCCTCGCCCATGTGCTCGTCGTTGGCCTCTCGGGCGGCGCTCACCCCGGCCCACCAGTCCTCGGTACCCACCGACGCCCTCGCTGCGGCGAGGATGCCGTCGCGGATGTCGTTGTGGTCCCCGATGGCGTCCTTGGTCTCGTCCGCCTCGGTGGTCTCGGTGGGCGCGTCGTCGGTGTGCAGACGCTCTCCGAGCTTAAGCAGCTCGGGATAGAAAAGCTCCTCCTCGGCTTCGGCGTGCACCTCGAGCACCGTCGACAGCCGGCTCCACAGCAGCCCCAGGGTCTCGGTGTCGGATCGGTCGACGTCGTCGAGCAGGGCGAACATCCGTCGCTGCTCGTGGTGGTCGCTCAAGATGAGCTCGCAGATGTCCATCGGGACTCCGTTCGGTGGCGTGGGTCAAAGGTGGCGACGGTTCGGATAGTCAGGGCGCGCGTCGAGGACGGCGGTGGACGCCCCCGGGGCGGCGTCGTCGACCCGGGACGTCGATCCACGTGTCGATGCAGGCCCGACCAGGTCGAGTGTACGGCCGGTATCGGCGACCTCGTCGACCGTCAGCACGATCGCCTCGTCGAGGTCATCAGGATCCAGGACGCAGGCAGCAGCGCCGGCCCGTCGCCCCGGATGCCCACGCCGGCGGAGACCTCCTGGTTCCCAGCCGGGGGTGATCCGGACACCGTTGTCCACAGATCTGGTCGCTAGGCTGGTCGTCGGCCCGGCGTGCCGAGCACAGTGGCGAAATGCCCACGCTCACCGTTCCCGCCCCGCCGTCCGCGCCGACCGTCGGGCTGCGCCTCGCCCCCGACTCGCGGCCACCCGCGTACCGCTGGGTCGACGAGCTCCCGGCTACAACCGCGTCCGTCGCGACCGGACCGACCCTGTTCGACCCACCGCCCCCGGATCCCTCGGCGGCCTCGGCCACCCCACCGACACCGTCCGCAGCCCACCTGGCCCGCCTGGTGAAGCTGCCCGGGGGGATCGTGCCGCGCACCGACCTGCCCGAGCCGCTGACCTGGTGTCGGACCCTCGCGCCGGCCCTGGTGGAGGTGCTGCAGCGACGCCGGCCGATCACCCAGCTCGCCCGTTGGCTCGACGACCCGGTGCTCGGGTCGCTCACGGTCAGCCTGCGTCTGCGCGAGAGGTCCGGCGCGGCGCCGCCCGAGCGGGGCGTTGTCCACTCGCTCCGGGTGCAGTGCCCGTCACCGGTCTCGGTCGAGGCAAGCGTGCACGTCCGGCTGCCGTCCCGGTCGGCCGCGCTGGCCTTCCGGCTGGTGGCGGGTCCGGGCGGACGGTGGCTGTGCACGGCGGTCGACCTCGGCGACGCGACGCTGCTCGGAGTTCTCGACCGCCGCCGACCGAGGTGATCGTCCGGCGTCACCCGGGCGGAGCATCAAGTCCCACACTCGAGCGCGATGTCCGGCCGTTCCCGCCGCGAGTGCATCGGAGCGTCACCGACGACCGGGACCGGGCTGCCGCCGCTGTTCCGGTCTCCCCGCTCCCGGCAGCGCAATCGACGTCGTGCGCTGGTTCCGTCTCACCAGGGGACCTGCCGGCCTACCAAGTTAACGTGGTGTACCCCCACTCGACATGGCAGATCTGCCCCGTCAAGTAATCGCAAACCAGGTTAACCTGGTTAACCGACACCAGGCGCGCGCCAGAAGGACCCCGGCGGCACCCACGCCGGAGCGTCAGCTGGCGCCAGATCGGCCGTGGCACATCTTGAACTTCTTGCCCGATCCGCAGGGGCAGGGGGCGTTGCGGCCGACACCTGTGTACTCGTCGGCGACCGTCTCGCCCGCGGAGCGCGTCGCCTGGCCGTCCTCACCGGGGGCGGTGTAGGACACCGCGCCGCGACGCTGACCACCGAGGCCCTTCGCCGAGATCTTGGGCCGGCCGGCGGCGCCGACCGGGACCGGGTCCCCGGCCTCGACGTCAGCCGGCTCGGTGGTGTCGGCGATCTCGTGCAGGTCGTCGTCGATGGTGTCGACGTCGACCACCCCGCCGTCCTCGTCGACCCGACGCACCTCGATCCCCGGGCCGTCGGGATCCGGACCTGACTCGAGCAAGTCCCTGGCGGCGGCATGCTCGCCGTGGTCGTGGCCGATGGTGATCGCCCGGCCGTCGGGTCCGGTGACGACGCCGACCCCCGCCGCGGGACCGTTGTCGACCGCGATCTCGAGGTTGAACAAGAAGCCGACGACTTCTTCCATGAAGGCTTCCATCATGGCGTTGAACATGTCGCCGCCCTCGCGCTGGTACTCCACCAGCGGGTCCTTCTGGGCCATGGCGCGCAGGCCGATGCCCTCACGCAGGTAGTCCATCTCGTAGAGGTGCTCGCGCCACTTGCGGTCGAGCACGGTGAGCAGCACCCGGCGCTCCACCTCACGCATCACCTCGGGACCGAGCTGCCCCTCGCGGCTGTCGTAGGCCCGGTCGGCGTCGGCCAGGAAGTCCTCCACCATGTCGGCCCGGTCGAGGTCGTCGCGCACCTCGTAGTCAGAGCGGCTCAGCCCGACGGGATAGAGCGTGCCGACTTGGGTCCAGAGCTGCTCGAGGTCCCAGTCCTCCGCGAAGCCGTCGGTGGCCGCCAACACAGCCCGCTCCACCACGGTCTTGACCGCATTCCGTAGCTGGGCCTCGACGTCGGCACCCTCGAGCACCTTACGGCGGTCGCCGTAGACCGCGTGCCGCTGGCGATTCATCACGTCGTCGTACTTCAGGATGTTTTTGCGGGTCTCGAAGTTCTGCGCCTCGACCTGGCTCTGGGCACTGGCGATCGAGCTGCTCACACGCTTGTTCTCGATCGGCTGGTCGTCGGGGACCTTGAGCGCCTGCAGCACCCACTCGACGATGTCGGATTTGAACAGCCGCATCAGGTCGTCGCCCAGCGAGAGGAAGAACCGGCTCTCGCCCGGGTCGCCCTGGCGCCCGGAACGGCCGCGGAGCTGGTTGTCGATCCGGCGCGACTCGTGCCGCTCGGACCCCACGACGTAGAGACCGCCGGCGGCGACGACCTCCTCGTGCTCGGCCGCGGTCTTCTCTTCCAGCTCGACCAGGATCTCGGGGTACTGCTGCTCGTATTCTTCGGAGTGCTCCACCGGATCGATTCCGGCGCGCCGCAGCTTCTGGTCGGCGAGGAACTCCGGGTTGCCACCGAGGATGATGTCGGTGCCGCGACCGGCCATGTTGGTCGACACGGTGACCGCACCCTTCGCACCGGCCATCGCGACGATCGCCGCCTCGCCTTCGTGCTGCTTGGCGTTCAGCACCTCGTGCTTGACGCCGGCCTGCTTGAGCATCGAGGACAGAATCTCGGACTTGGCGACCGACGCCGTTCCGATCAGCACCGGCTGGCCCTTCTCGTGCCGCTCGGCGATGTCCTCGACGATGGCGGCGAACTTCGCCTCTTCGGTGCGATAGATCAGGTCGCGCTTGTCGTCGCGGATCATCGGCTTGTTGGTGGGGATGGGCACCACCCCGAGGCCGTAGATCTTCTGGAACTCGCTGGCCTCGGTCAGCGCCGTACCGGTCATCCCGGCGAGCTTTTCGTATCCCCGGAAGTAGTTCTGCAGGGTGATGGTGGCCAGCGTCTGGTACTCGTCGCGGATCTGCACCCGCTCCTTGGCCTCGATCGCCTGGTGCAGGCCCTCGTTGTAGCGGCGGCCGACCAGGGAGCGACCGGTGTGCTCGTCGACGATCAGCACCTCGCCGTCCACCACGACGTAGTCCTTGTCCTTGTGGAACAGCTCCTTGGCCTTGATCGCGTTGTTGAGGTAGCTGATCAACGGGGTGTTCGCCGACTCGTAGAGGTTGTCGATGCCCAACCGGTCCTCGACCCGGTCGATGCCGGTCTCGAGGATCGCGACGGTGCGCTTCTTCTCGTCCACCTCGTAGTGGGCGTCGCGCTGCAGCCGGTCGACCAGCTTGGCGAACTCGGGGTACCAGCGGTGGCTGTCCTCGGCCGGGCCCGAGATGATCAGTGGCGTCCGGGCCTCGTCGATCAGGATCGAGTCGACCTCGTCCACGATGGCGTAGTGGTGGTCGCGCTGGACGCAGTCCTCGATCGTCAGCGCCATGTTGTCGCGCAGGTAGTCGAAGCCGAACTCGTTGTTGGTGCCGTAGGTGATGTCGGCGGCGTAGGCGACCTTTCGCTCGGCCGGGGTCATCTGGGAGAGGATCGCGCCGACCTCGAGGCCGAGGAAGTGGTGCACCCGGCCCATCTGCTCGGACTGGAACTTCGCCAGATAGTCGTTCACCGTGACCACGTGCACACCGCGGCCGGTCAGGGCGTTCAGGTACGCCGGTGCGGTCGCCACCAGCGTCTTGCCCTCGCCGGTCTTCATCTCGGCGATGTTGCCCAGGTGCAGAGCCGCACCGCCCATGATCTGGACGTCGAAGTGCCGTTTGCCCAGAACCCGCTTGCTGGCCTCACGCACGGTGGCGAAGGCCTCGGGCATCAGCACCTCGAGCTCTTCACCCTTCTCGTGCCGCGCCCGGAGGTCGGCTGTCTGGCCGCGAAGCTCCTCATCGCTCATCGCGATGTAGTCGTCCTCGATGCTGTTGACCTGGTCGGAGATGCCCTTGAGTCGCTTGAGGAGCTTGCCCTCACCGACCCGTAGCAGGCGGTCCATCAGTGCCACGAGTTACTGCTTCCTTGTCGACGTCAGGTGGTACGCCAGGGTCCCGCTGGGCGGGCAGACGTGCGTTCCAGCCTCTCATCCTAGGTCAGTTCCCCCAGGGTGGCCGAGCCCGAGGAGGGAGGTGTTGAACGGTGGCCGTAGCGAGCAGGTGCCCCGGCGCGGGCCCGGGTGCCGCGCGCCGTGGGTCAACGTATGACCCCACGCTCCGCGGCCACCGCAGCGCTGAGGGCGGGGGCCAGGTCGCCGGCGGGCTCGACCGCCACGTCGGACAGCCCGAGCCACCCGGCCATCGTCACCAGCTCGGCCGCCAGCTCGACGGCCACCTCGGTACGGCGGTCCGCAACGTGCGACTCCGCCCAGGCCGAGCGCACCCGCAGCACCCCGACGACGCGGTCGGCCTTGAGGTCCACCCGGGCCACGAACCGGTCCCCCAGCAGGAACGGGTAGACGTAGTAGCCGTGCACTCGTTGGGGCTCGGGCACGTAGATCTCGATCCGGTAGCGGAACGCGAAGAGCGCCTCGAGCAGCTCGCGCTCGAAGACCATCGAGTCGAACGGGCAGCACAGAGCCCGCGCCGCCGCCCGGCGCGGGACCACGGCCTCGTGCCAGCGGTACGCCGGTCGGTCCCAGCCCGCCACCTCCACCACCTCCAGCTCCCCGCCCTCCACCAGCTCGGCCACCGCCTGTCGGGTCGGCGCCGGTCTCGTGCGGAAGTAGTCACGCAGCCAGGGCTCAGTGGCCACCCCCAGAGCTCGACCGGCGTGGGCGACCAGTCCCCGGACCGACTCCTGCGGGGTCGGGGTCGGTCGGGCCAGCACGGCCGCGGGGATGACGCGCTCGGTGAGGTCGTAGACCCGCTCGAACTGGCTGTTGCGGCATGCCGTGGACACCTCGCCGGCGTAGAAAAGCCACTCCAGCACCGTCTTGACCGACGACCAGTTCCAGCCCCACTGGCTGCGGTCGCGTACCTCGGCGACCTCGATCTCGCGCGCGCTGACCGGCCCGCGGTCCTGAACCTGGTCGCGGACCCACGCGACCAGGTCGGGTCGCTCGGTGATGATCTGTGCGACGTTGCCCCACACGTGCGGCTCGGCCATCCGAAACCGCAGCAGCGGCTGCAACCCGACGTCGATCAGGCTCGCGGCGTGGCCCCAGTATTCGAAGAGACGTCGTGGGCTGCGGTGGGCCGCCCGGGTCAGCAGGTCGGGATCGTAGGGACCGAGCCGGGAGAAGAGCGGGACGTGGTGGGCCCGAGTGACCACGTTGACCGAGTCGATCTGGAACTGACCGAGCCGCTCGATGGTGGCCTGGACCGCACGCATCCCCACGGCACGATCGGGCCGGGGACGGTGCAGGCCCTGGGCCGCGAGCGCGATCCGGCGAGCCTGGGCGAGGGTCAGTCGATCGGGGGCCACGCGCCGACGTTAGCGACGACCTCGGACACCGCACGCCGACCCGGCAGTTCCTTCCGCTGTGCTGCGGCGGGTCGCGCACGATGTGACCGGTCGAACGGAGGTACCACCGCGCGACCAGTCAGTTTCTGCCGCCGTTCTGCGCGTGTCGCGGGAGGAGCTGACTGGTCGGCGGGGATTAGCGGGTCAGCCGACGAGTACGTCGGCTACGTCGAGCCGGATCACGCCGTAGTCGTAGGCTCGGCGCCGGTAGACCACACTCGGCTGACGGTGATCGGCGTCGACGAACAGGTAGAAGTCGTGGCCGACGAGTTCCATCTCGTGCAGGGCCTGGTCCAACGACATCGGCTGGGCTGTGTGGGTCTTCTCGCGGACCACCATCGGTCCGTCTCCCTGGACCTCCATGCCGGCCACCGTGCGGACGTCGTCGTCGAGGTTCTCGGTGTCAGAGTGCCAGCCGTTGAGGTCAGCGGGGACCGTGGCCGCGGCCTCGGACAGCGACTGGGGGTTACGGCTGCCGTGGTGCACGCGGCGGCGGTCGGCTGCCTTGCGGAGCTGAGCCATCAGCTTGTCCAGCGCGAGATCAAAGGCGGCGGACTTGTCCTCCGCCTTGGCCTCCGCGCGGACGACAGGGCCCTTGCCCCGCAAGGTGATCTCGACCCGACTGGCCTGGTCGTGCTGGCGCTTGTTGCGTTCGGCGCTCACTTCGACCTCGACCCTGATGAGCCGATCGTTGAGCTTCTCCAGACGGGTGATTTTCTCCGCCACGAACGCCCGGAAATCTTCTGACACCGAGCAATGCCGGCTCTTGACGACAACATCCATGACAACCTCCATCGTTGACGGTCAGGACAAAGCTGCACGCAGCCGAGAACCCGCCCACCGAGCGTGCTCGGAGGCGGGTTCGACTGCGTGCGATGCAAGCGAATCACCGGGGCCCGTCACGGTGCCATCCGCTCGTGCGACGACCCGGGTGGACCGGTCAGTCACGAACGTGCTCGCCATGCACAGACGTTAGTCCCCCGTCGGTTCCCACGCGAGGGCGGGGCCGATGATCACAGCGAGTTCATGGGTTGTCCCCCACCGGGGGTACGACCGATGTCACGACGGTGCGGCCGGCGGCCGGCGTACGTCGCACGGTGGCGGCCACCACGGCCGCTCCGACCACCGTCCACCCCCCTGTCCGCAGGGCCCGGGCCGCCTCGGTCAGGCTCGCCCCGGTGGTAACCAGGTCGTCGACGACCACCACCCGACCGCGGCCGGGCACGGCGGCGTACGCCCCGTCCAGGTTGAGCGCCCGCTCGATCGCGCCGAGCTCGGACTGGTCGGCCACTCGTCGCGCCACCCGCAGCAGTCGGCGGCGACGGACGGCGTTGCCGGAGCGGCGGAGCCGCCGGACCGCGTCGCGTGCCATCGCGTCGGTCGCGTCGTACCCTCGTCGACGGACGGCGGCGGGCGCGGACGGCACCGGGACGACCAGCACGGGTTCGGCGCGCGGGTCGACGGCGCCGAGTGGACCGACGACCGCCTCCAGCGCCGCGGCCAGCAGGCGTCCCAGCACGGGGGTGACCAGCAGTACCTGGTCCTCCTTGACCGCGACCACCAGGCGACGGAGCTGGGCGTCGTAGGGCCCGGTGGTGATGCAGAGCGGGAAACCGGGTGGCGGCGGATCCGGCGACGTCGGTCGTGGTCTTCGCTGCATTAGCACGGCCCGGCACCCCGGGCAGAGCCCGAGACCGGGTCGCTCGCACCCCGGGCAGCAGGCACCCAGCAGCAGGTCCCCCGCCAGGCTCAGCCCCGCACCGGACGCGGTCGCGACCCGACGAACCAGCTCAGTCGTCCTCACCGCGCCCAGCCTGTCCCGACCGAGGCTGCGGCGACAGCCCTGCTGTGGACGAGGCTCCGCTCGGGCCGTCCCCGCGAGGTCAACCGGGATAGGTGAGGAAGCGCAGCTCACCGGAGAAGAAGTCCCACCGCGACTGGCTGGCGAACTGGTAGCTGGTGTTCTTGCTCCCCACGATCATCGCCACGGTCGGGATGGTGGGGCTCGCCGTCACCATCGCAGCTCCCCACGTGTTCGACGGCCCGATCTTGGTGATCGCGTAGCCGTCCTGGCTAACCGAGAACGGCTCGATCGAGGCCTTGAGGTCGGCGCCGGCCAGCACCATCAGCGTGGTGGACCCCTGCCAATCCACGTCGACGACGACCAAGGGAGCCTCGGCGTCGTCCGTGCTGACCACCTCGATCGGTCGCAAGCTGCCGAGCACGAGCGCGTCGCTCCCCCGGTCGATGGCGACCAGCCCGAGCCGGGAGCCACCCTGGACCGTGCGGACCACGGCCATCCGAACCCCGTCGGGAGCGAGCCGGAAGGCGCGGATCTTTCCGTCCGGCAAGGCCGACGACCCGACCCGGACGGCCTTGTCGTCGCGGACGACCCAGACGACGGCGACGCCGTCGCGCTGGCTGATGGTCCAGGTCTCGTTCCCGATGACCTGCGGGGCAAGCAGCGGACCGACGCCACTAAGCACCCGCTTCAGCTGACCGCCGAGCGCTCCGACGAGCAGCTCGTTCTTCGCTGTCACCGCCGCGACCTGGTCGGCCAGCTCGGACACCCCCACCGCCGTCAGCTCGTATCGGCCCGCGCCGAGGGGGCCCGGAACCGGTCGGCTCTCGACCCGGTTGTCCAGCTCGTCGACCAACACCATCGCGTCACCCCGCAGCCCGTAGAGGGTCGTCACGAGCTCGGGCACCGGGCGACGGATCGCCTGGGCCATGTCGATGGGGACGTAGGAGTCGGCCCCGGCCCCGACCGAGACGCCGGAGACCTGCAACGCGCCGTCGCTGATGCGCAGCCCGATCAGCTTGTCGACCTGGTTCAGGGTCCAGCCGATCTGGGCGACCAGCTGCTTGCGCTGGTCGTCGTTGAGGGCGAGCACCTCATCGCCCAGCTGCAGCTCGGCGACGCCGCTCACGGCCACGACCGACTGGGTCTGCAGCTGGCTCCCGGCGGGCACGGCGTTCCGCACACTGGCGCGGAGGAAGTCGGTCGGCCCCAGGATCAGACCCTGCATCAGCGCACCCGCCAGCTGGGTGGACGCCGAGGAGTAGGGCAGGAAGATCGGGTCGGGGACCAACCGGAGAAAGGCCGGGTCGTAGAAGTACAGGTTGTAGGTGGTGTAGAAGTTCTCGAACAGCGCCCGGTTGATCAGGACCGACTCGGGAGGTCGGCCGATCCGCCACTGCCCGCCGTCGTCCTGGCGCAGCTCGAAGTCATGGTTGAGTCCGTTCCGCGCCGGCCGGAAGGCCGCCCGGGTGTCGAGCTGACCGACCAGATCCTGCGCGGTGAGCACAAACGTGGTGCCGACCACCTGCGGGATGGTAGA
>JBPCRP010000001.1:0-22556 GCA_050996715.1 Propionibacteriaceae bacterium | reverse complement strand
TTGTGGTGTTGGGTGTGTGTGCGCTTCCTTTTCTCCCCCCCCCCCCCCCCCCCCCCCCCCCCCCACGTCCGGGGGTGCCAGATTCTTGGCCCACCGACTCACAAAAGCCTCTCGAAATCGGCCTTCTTTGATGAAGGGTCTCGCCGAGACCCACCACCAGGGGGTCGGGGATGCACGTGCTGGGGACGATCGAGCGGACGACGGTCCAGCCGACACGCAGCGGCCGGGCCGCCGCGAGGCAGGCGCGCGACCGGACGCCCGAGGGGCGTTACGACTGGCTGCCGGCTGGGCCGTTCCGAGCGCACGTGCGTCACGTAAGCGTCATCACCGGCACCCCCTGGCCCGTGCTCGCGGTGCTTGCCCGGGTCAGCCTGCCGGCCGTCCGGAGCCTGGTCGTGGGTCGCCACGGTCGCGGCGACAGCTCCGTGCGGCGGCTGTGCCCCGACGTGGCCGAACGGCTGTTCGAACTGACCTCGATGCGGGTGCGGCAGGCGGCTACTCGACCGGTGCCTGCCCAGCGCGCGGCCGTGATGCTCCGGAATCTGACCGTCGACGTGTCGGTGGCCGAGGTGGCGCACCGCCTCGGGCTCCGTCGCGACCAGCTCGGCGCCCTGCTCATCGATCCGTCGCCCGCCACCTGCCCGGAACTGGTCGCGGCATCGGTCGAGGCCGCGTACCGTCTTGCGTGGGCCCGACCCCGCTGGCCCCACGTCACGCCGGCCGAGCTCATCTCGTTGTCGCAGGCGGCCTGACCATTAGCATCCCGCCATGAGCGTGCCCTGGCCTGCCGCGCTTCTGCTGCCCGTACTGCTGGGTGTGCTGGTCGGCTGGCTCTCCGGACCGGTGCTGCGCCGGCTCCCCGAACCGCAGGTGGGCCAGCGCGGGGTCAGCGCCGACGAGCTCGCCACCAAGCTGCCGTACGCCGCGCTCGCCAGCCCGCGCTTCCGGTCGGGCTGCGCCGCGCTCGCGGCGGCCGCCGGCGCGGTCGTCGTGGTCGCCGTCGAGCCGACTGCCTGGTCCGGGTGGCTGGTGCTCGCCACCGTCGGCGTGCTGGCTGCCACGATCGACGGAGTCACCACCTGGTTGCCGGCCCGGATCACCCGTACGGGCGTGCTGCTCGCGGTGCTGCTGGCCCCCGTGGGACTGCTGCTCGGGAACGGTGTGACCGACCTGCTCCGCGTCCTGGTCGGCGGGGCTGCGGCCGCCGCTCTGTTCTGGGTGTTCTGGCGGGTCAGCCGCGGCCAGCTCGCGTACGGCGACGTCCGGCTCGCGCCGCTGCTCGGCGCAACCGGGGGCTCCGTCTCGTGGTCGATGGTGCTGTTGGTCTTGCTGCTCGGCACCGTGCTGGGCGCCCTGCACGGCGTCGCCCGGGGTCTGGCGCGGCGTACCGGACCGTTCCCGTACGCCCCCGGCCTGGTGGCCGGTGCGTTCTTGGCCCCTCTGGTCGCCGCGTTCGCCAGCTGACGAAGCGGACCTGGACCCGACGTCGCACCTCAGGCGGCCGAATCGGCCGTCGCCGCCTCCAGGACATGCAGCAGGGCGTGGGCGTAGGCGTCGCTGGCGTCCTCGACCGGATCGGTGTGGAACGCACCCTCGGGTCCCAGCACCGAGACCACGAAGTGTCCCGACTGCCGGTCCAGCGACAAGAAGGAATCCTCGAGCAGTTCGCGCAGCTGATCTTCGCGCGGCAACCACACCGCCTCGTCCTGGTCGATCGAATCCAGAGCCCACTCGGTCGTCCCGTTGAAGTGGAACCGCGTCTGCCCGTGGTTGGTCACCTGCTCGACCACCATGTCGCTGACGGTGAACACGGAGTCGCGCATCTCGTCCCGCGCGATGAAGAAACGGTCGGAGTTCTGCGGGGTCCAGGTCAGCAGGTGGGAGAGCCGGCCGGCCAGGTCGAGGCTGATCATGGCCCGATTATTCACCTCCGAACCAGCCCCGGCCGGAGCCCACACAGCCGTTGTACCGCCGACATAGGCTCCCCAGATGGCCATCCCACCGCCCGGCTGGTACGCCGACCCCGCCGGGTCGGAGCAGTACCGCTGGTGGGACGGGGTGACCTGGACCGACGCGTTGAGTGTGTCCCAGCGCTCCCAACCTCCGCACGACGCAGTGGCCGCGGGTCCGGCGCCCGTGGTCGACCTGGCCACCGATCAGCTGAGCCGCGAACCCGACCGTTCCCCCCGGTTCGAGGCCACGTCGGCATCGACGGCGGAGTTCCTCGACGCGAGCCCCCGCACGCATCAACGCAGCGTCCGACGACCCCTGGCCGTGGTCGTCGTGCTCACCCTGATCTGCGTCACCGGCCTGGGCCTCGGTACGTCGTTGTTCGGTTCCGACCGGGACGCCCGGACGAGCCCGAACCGTCAGCCGGCCGCCGCTCAGACCCCGACGCCCTCGACCACCTCGACCACCGCACCGAGCCTGAGTCCGAACGTGGCGCCCCCGGGCTGGGTCGACCAGGCCACCGGTGAGGCCCGGATCGGTGCGGCCTCGATGACCCTCCCGGGTGAGCCGTATCAGGTGTCGCCCGACTCCTTCCAGAACTCGGTGGTCGACGCCGCGTTCTCGGCCAGCGCCCCGGTTCATCCGGCCTACCGGGGTTCGCCCAGCTGGTTCGCGACGGTCGCGATGCTCCACGTTCCCGCCGACCAGGTGGCCGCGAACCCCGAGGCGACGGGACAGAAAGCGATGCGGACCACGTTGAGGTGGTTCTTCGGGTCGACCGAGCTGGGCATCAAGAACGAGCAGGTCGCTCAGCTGACCGTCGACCAGGACCGGCCGGCGCTACAGGTCACGGCCGAGATCTGGTACGCGATCGACGGACTCCCCAGCACCCACGACGACCTCACCTTCGTCATCACGGCGTTACCGGACGGGTCGTGCGTCGCGGCCGTCTCGTCGGTGCCGAACGATGCGCCGGCCGAGCAGCGGACCCTGGCCGCCACCTCGCTCGCCTCGTTGACGGTGGGCTGAGCCGGACTAGCGGAGCCGGTGGGTCGTCTCGACCCAGGCCTCAAGGGTGCGTTCGGCCGCCCCCGAGTCGACGGCGGCCGCGGCCCGCTCCAGCTGGGTGCCGAGTTGCTCGGTCAACCGGTGGACCGGCGCCGGCCCCTCGAACGCGGTCAGGGCAGCAGCCGCGTTGAGCAGCACGATGTCGCGGACGGGACCCCGGGCCCCAGCCACCACCTCGCGGACCACGTGGGCGTTGACCTTGGCGTCGCCGCCCACCAGGTCGACGGGATCTGCCCGTCGGATCCCCAGCTCAGCCGGGTCGAGCTCGGCCCGGCTGACCTCACCGTCGGCGAACCGGAACAGCGTGCTGGTGGTCGTGGTGGTCAGCTCGTCAAGCCCGTCGGCGCCGCAGAAGACCAGGCCCTGGTTGCCCCGACCTGCCAACACCCCGGCCACCAGCGGCGCCATCCGAGCGTCCGCGAGACCCACGGCCTGCGCCTGGGGCCGGGCCGGGTTGGCGAGCGGGCCGAGCAGATTGAACGTGGTGGGGATCCCGAGCTCTCGCCGCGGGACGGAGGCATGGCGCAGCGCCGGGTGGTACTGCGGGGCGAAGAGGAAACAGACCCCGACTGCGTCGACCACCTGCTGTTGTCGCTCCGGCCGCAGGTCCAGCACGACCCCGAGCTCCTCCAGCACGTCTGCGGCGCCGCAGGCCGAGGAGGCCGACCGGTTGCCGTGCTTGACCACCCGGGCACCGGCGGCGGCGGCGACGACCGCAGCCATGGTGGACACGTTGACGGTGTTGGCCCGGTCCCCGCCCGAGCCCACCACGTCGACGGCCAGGCCGCTGATCTCGATCGGGGTGGCGAAGGCCAGCATGGTGTCGGCCATCCCCGCCAGCTCATCCATGGTCTCGCCCTTGCTCCGCAGCGCCACCACGAAGCCGGCGAGCTGGGCCGAGGTGGCGTCGCCGGCGAGAATCTGGCCCATGGCCCAGCTGATGGCGTCGGCCGGTTGGTCCTGACCGTGCACCAGACCGCCCAACACACTGCCCCAGCTAGGGGCCGGGCCCGACGCGGTGGACGTCGCGCCCAAGGATCCGGTGGCCATGCTCACGCAGACGTCGGTGTACCTAGCCGAGCCCGGAGCAGCGCGGCCACGGTCTCCGGCAGACGTACGGGGTCGATCGGGTGGGGCAGGGCGCCGTCGGCCCGAGACCAGGTCGCCAACCAGGCGTCATCGGGCCGGCCCGTCAGCACGAGGATCGGCGGGCAGTCGTCCAGCTCGTCCTTCAGCCCGCGGCAGACCCCCATCCCGCCCGGTACGGCCTCCCCGTCGAGGATCGCGAGGTCCACCCCACCGGCATCCATCGTGGTGACCACGGCTGGCTGGGTGGCCACCTCGACCACTCGCAGCTCCGGCAGGTCGCGGGCGACCCGCCGACCGAGCGCGAACCGCACGCTCTGCCGCACGGTGCGGTCGTCGGAGTAGAGCAGCACCGTTGCGGTCCGCGGCTCGGCCGTGGGCTCCTCGTGGCCGCGGACCTGGTCATGCGCCTGGTCGTGGCCCTGGTCGTGGCTCTGGTCGGCGACGGCGTCGGTCGCGCCGCTGCCCCCGGTCTGCGGCGGTCGGCGTTCGGCGCTCGTCGCCGACCGGGTCGACTCCAGCTCACTCATCAGAGGTCCTCGGGCTATTTCCTGCTTAGGTCCAGCGGTTCTGCTGGCTTTGTCCGGGGTGTCGCGACACCGACACCGGCACCGCATCGTAGCCAATCACGGGCGTCGACGGTGTCGCCCCGCGCCTGCGTGGTCCCGGTGCGCACCGGTTGCACCGTCCGCCGACGGGCTGAGCGAGGAAGTTAGCGCGCCCCGGGGTGACCAATGCCGGTCCTGAGGCAATAATGGCGCCGTGGCACTTCATACGCACGCAATCAGTGGGTCCGGCGCGAAGCCGCACGGCGCGCTGCACAAGATCCCGCAGTCCCGGTTGCGCGGCCGCGAGGGCCGCCCCGACCCGGTCGCGGTCGGCACCATCGTCTGGCTCGCCTCGGACCTGATGTTCTTCGCGGCCCTGTTCGCTGCGTACTTCACGATCCGGAACGTCACCAACTCCCTGGCCCAGACGGCAGGCGGGATGTCGCTGTGGGACCAGAACTCATCGATCCTCAACGTGCCGTTCGCCGTGGCCAACACCGCGGTCCTGGTGTCCAGCTCGTTCACGTGCCAGATGGGTGTCTTCGCCGCCGAGCGCGGCCAGGTCACCCGGAGCGGGTCGGTCCTGCAGCTCGGCAAGTGGGGGCTGCGCGAGTGGTACTCCCTCACCTTCGGTCTCGGAGCGTTCTTCGTGGGCGGTCAGGTCTTCGAGTACGCCGAGCTCGTCCACGAGGGCCTGACCATCTCGGCGAACGCGTACGGCTCGGTGTTCTTCTTGGCCACCGGCTTCCACGGCCTGCACGTGACCTTCGGCCTGGTCGCCTTCTTGCTCGTGATGGGCCGCACCTACCTCGCCCGTACGTTCACCCACGAGCAGGCGGTCAGCGCCGTCGTGGTGTCCTACTACTGGCACTTCGTCGACGTGGTCTGGGTGGCGCTGTTCAGCACCATCTACCTCCTCAGATGATGCCCCCGACGACCGACATGATCCCTCTCACGTTCCGCGGCACCGCACGACCGCATCCATCGGTGCGGCTACTTGTGAATCAGTCTGCAGAGGAACATCGAACGGAAGGACCCGCGTGCGACTCCTGACCTCTCGACGACGTCACCCGGCAGCGAAGGCGCTGCTGCTGATGTTTGCGCTGTTCCTGGTGGGTGCGCTCTACACCGTCGTCGCACCGGCGGCCAGGTCCTCGGCTGATCCCACCACCACCCAGCAGGTCGAACAGGGCAAACAGTTGTTCGCGGTCCAGTGCTCCTCCTGCCACGGCCTGAACGGCGAGGGCCAACAGAGCGGGATGGTCCTCGGCCCGTCACTGGTCGGGGTCGGTGAGGCGGCCGTCGACTTCCAGGTCGGGACCGGTCGGATGCCGATGGCCAACCCGGGCCCCCAGGCCCAGAAGAGGGCCAACCGCTTCACCGACCAGGAAGTGGCGGCACTGGCCGCCTACGTCGCGAGCCTCGGCCCCGGCCCGGCGATCCCGGCCGCCGCCTCCTACACCAACGACGGCCTGAGCGCCGAAGAGCTGGCTCGCGGTGGGGAGATCTTCCGCACCAACTGCTCGGCCTGCCACAACTACGAGGGTGCCGGTGGCGCGCTGCCCACCGGCAAATACGCACCCAGCCTCATCGGCGTCTCCGGGAAGCACATCTACGAGGCCATGATCACCGGCCCGCAGCAGATGCCCGTGTTCTCCGACTCGGTGCTCACCCCCAAAGACAAGACCGAGCTGATCGCCTACCTGCAGACCCTGCAGGAACGGCCCAACGACGGTGGGCTCGGGCTGGGCAGCCTCGGACCGGTCGCTGAGGGCTTCTGGGCCTGGATCGTCGGGATCGGCGGCCTCATTGCCTTCGCCGCCTGGATTGCTGCCAAGGGAGTGCGTTCACGATGACTCAGCGTCCGACCTACGAGCAGGCGGTGCCGAACGGCGAGGGTGGTGAGGTGCTCGTCCGCAGCGACGGCGAGGTCACCGCCGTGTCGGCCGAGCCACAGCACCCGGTGGCCGACCCGGGAATCGAGGAGCACATCCCGCGGCTCACCGACGTCGACCCCAAGGCGGCCGACCGGGCCGAGCGCCAGGTGGCGATCTACTTCGGCCTGGCACCGCTGTTGTCCATCGCCTTCGCCGTCATCTACTACGCCGTTCCCACGACTGCGACGATCGACTTCGGCCCGTTGCACGCCGGCGCCCAGCACGTCGGGCTCGGCCTGACCCTGGGGTTGGCGGTGTTGTTCATCGGCATGGGCGCCGTGCAGTGGGCTCGGCAGCTGATGGCCGACGTCGAGATGATCGACGAGCGTCACCCGGCGGCCTCGTCCGCCGAGGATCGCAAAGACATCCTGGTCCAGCTCGACAGGGGTATCGCCGAGTCGCAGGTCACCCGTCGCAAGATGATCGGCCGCAGCCTGCTGGGCGCACTGGGCATCCTGGTCGTCCCGGTCGTGGTCAGCCTGACCGATCTTGGCCCGGTGGCGACCAAGCGCGTCCGGGCCGCCACGATCGAGAAGACGATCTGGGCGCCTGGGGTGCGGCTGGTCAACGACGTGACGTTCACCCCAATCAAGCCCGAAGACATCCAGATCGGCCAGTTGGTCAACGGTGAACCGGCCACCCTGGAGGAGCTCCACGGCAAGGAATACAACAACGCCAAGTCCAAGTGCCCGATCATCATCGTGCGGATGGCGCCCGAGGACATCACCATTCCCCCTGAGCGTGCCGACTGGCAGCTCGGCGGCATCTTGGCCTACTCCAAGATCTGCACCCACGTCGGCTGTCCCATCAGCCTGTGGGAACAACAGACCCATCACCTCCTCTGCCCCTGCCACCAGTCGACGTTCGACCTGGCGGACTCCGGTGTCGTGGTCTTCGGACCGGCACACCGCGCGCTCCCCCAGCTCCCGATCACCGTCGACAACGAGGGGTACCTCGTGGCACGCAGTGACTTCCTGGTCCCGGTCGGCCCGAGCTTCTTCGAGCGGGACTCACGCAACGACTACGTCAAGGGCGAGAACTGATGGCCAAACCAGCCGCAACCGACACCCGGGCCACTGAGGCCACCTCGGCACAGACGCCGGACAAGCCGCTCGGACCGGTGTTCAAGGCCGCATCCGGCCCCGCCACCTGGGCCGACGACCGACTTGGCCTGGCGAAGATCGGCAAGGCGAATCTGCGTAAGATCTTCCCCGACCACTGGTCGTTCCTCCTGGGTGAGATCGCGCTCTACAGCTTCATCATCCTGCTGATCACCGGCGTCTTCTTGACGCTGTGGTACAAGCCGTCGATGGGTGAGGTGGACTACGACGGTTCCTACCAGCTGCTGCGTGGCGTGGCGATGTCGGAGTCCTACGCCTCGACGCTGGCGATCTCCTTCGACATCCGTGGTGGCCTGCTGCTCCGGCAGATCCACCACTGGGCGGCCATGCTCTTCATCGCCGCCATGCTGGCCCACTGCCTGCGGGTGTACTTCACCGGCGCGTTCCGCAAGCCGCGTGAGCTGAACTGGCTGCTCGGCGTCGGCCTCATCGGCATCGGCTTGATCGAGGGCTTCGCGGGCTACTCGCTCCCCGACGACCTTCTGTCGGGAACGGGTCTGCGCTTCGTGGACGGCCTGATCCGCTCTATCCCGCTGGTCGGCACCTACCTCGAGTTCTTCATCTTCGGTGGCGAGTACCCCGGTGACCTGATCGTGCCGCGGCTCTATATGGCGCACATCCTGCTGATCCCGGCCGTCATCCTCGGCCTGATCGCGGGCCACCTTGCCCTGGTGTTCTACTACAAGCACACCCAGTACCCGGGTCCCGGCCGGACGGAGAACAACGTCGTCGGCTACCCCCTGTTCCCGGTCTACATGGCCAAGGCGGGCGGCTTCTTCTTCATCGTCTTCGGCGTGCTGGTCCTGATGGGTGCCTTGATGCAAATCAACCCGCTGTGGAAGTACGGCCCCTATACCCCGTCCCAGATCACCGCGGGCAGCCAGCCCGACTGGTACATGGGCTTCGTCGAGGGCGCCATCCGGATCATGCCCAACTGGGAGTGGCACATCGGTGGCACGACCTGGTCGTGGAACGTCTTTCTTCCCGGCGTCGGGCTGCTGACCCTCTGGCTGGCCGTGCTCGCGGTGTACCCGTTCCTGGAACAGTGGATCACCGGCGACAAGGCCGAGCACCACATCCTCGACCGGCCGCGGAACAACCCGACCCGAACGGCGTTCGGCGTCGCAGCAATGACGTGCTACGGCATGTTCTGGATCGGCGGTGGGAACGACATCGTCGCCACCCAGTTCCACGTCTCGCTCAACGCCGTCACCTATTTCCTGCGGGTTGCCGTCTTCGTCGCCCCCGTCGTCGCCTTCCTGATCACCAAACGGATCTGCGTCGGTCTGCAGCGGGCGGACGAGGAACGATTGCTGCACGGCGCGGAGAGCGGGATCATCGTCCGCGACCCGTCGGGCTCGTACTCCGAAAGCCACGTCGCCATCAGCCAGGACGAGGCGTTCACCCTCACCCAGCACAAGGAGTACCTGCCGATCGAGGCGGGCGTGAGCGGTGCGAGCGGCAAGGAGGCGAAGGACGAGAAGCGAAGGGCCTTGCCGAGCCGGTTCTACTTCCAAGACGACCTCCGCAAGGTCAGCGCCGAGCAGCTCGAGGAGGCAGCACACCACCACGGGGGCGTCGGCGGCGACGCCAACGGCCTCCACGAGAACGGTCACGACGCGATTGTGGACGGCAACGGTCACGACGACGGCGCCCGCGACAGCTCCGGCCGCGAGCTCACTCGAGGCGGCCAGGCCTAGGCAACCAGCTGAGTGAGCAACCGGCTCAGTCCATGGGCTCAGCCAAGACCCCTGATCTTTCGGATCGGGGGTCTTGGCGGTTGTGTGGCCTTCCTCACCTGCGGTAACGATTGGGCGGGTTCTGGCGTTGGGCCGCGTGAAGAGCAAAGTCGCCTCGCTACCCGATCCACCCGCACCTGCACATCGTGCCGCACCTGACGAGGACCATGTCTTCCCAGCTCACCAGCCCACCCGACCAGCGCGATCCCGCCCCGCCCGAGAAGCCCCAGCGAATACAGCTGTCGCTCAGCCAGATCCTCGGTAGTGCCCTTGCGGCGATGACCGCCGCGGCGCTCGGATCCCGTCTCGGCGTCGCCGGCACCATCATCGGAGCGGCGATGGCGAGCATCATCGCTGCCGTTGGTGGCTCGCTCTACACCGCCTCGATTCGCGCCAGCCGCGAACGCGTGCGTACGGTGCTGGTTCGCCGGCCACCGACCTCGGCCCGAACCGACGCGGCCGCTCCCCCGAGCACCGAGACGGCTCAGCTCGTCGCGGCGGACACGGAGTTCCCGGTCCCCAGCACCCCCACGGCGCGGAAGCGCCTGATCAGCTGGAAGACCATCGGAGCCGGTGCCCTGGCGGCGTTCGCCGTGGCCGCGGTGGCGATCACCGGCTTCGAGGCGATCACCGGCAACGCGCTGTCCGGCGGTACGGGCACCACCATCACCCAGGTGCGCCACGACACCGCTCGCCGCGGGGCCTCCACCACCGACGAGTCCGCCACGCCGCACTCCGGCGCATCGGCGGAGCCGTCGGCCCCGGCGTCCGCCAGCGCCGACCCTGCGGCCACCCCCGACCCCTCGGCCAGCGCCGACCCCTCCGCTACCGAGTCCGCCGGCGCCCAGCCCGCGCCGAGCGCGTCGGCGTCGGCGCAGCCGGCCCCGGCGCCAAGCGCAACCTCGCCGACCGGTCCGGGCGCTTCGGCGAATCCCACCGACGGGACGCCGACCAACGCCGGCTGACCCCCACCGCGACCGGTCAGCTGCTCCCACATTCCGTCGGCGTGTCGCGTCGCGGGTCGGTGTCCTCGTGCTGACTGACCCCTCGAAATCGCCACCACGGCTTGAACTTGGAGTAAGGGAAGCCTACATTTAGTCGTCGCGTCCGACGCTGACGGTCTGAAGGGTCGAGGAACACGAATGTCGCTGTTGTCCACCGCACTGCAGGGCCGGGTGATCGCACCCAACCACCACGCCGGTGGGCGGCCGAGTAGCTCCCTGGCCGATCTCGCGCCGGGCCGCAGCGCCCGGATCATCGACGTGTCCGACGAGGTCGACCCCGCCACGGCCCGGCGGCTGGTCGACCTCGGCTTCGCTCCGGGCGCCGAGGTGCTCGTGGTCCGGCGGGCTCCGTTGGCCGACCCGGTCGTCTTCCGGGTGGCGGGCTTCGAGATGGCCCTGCGTCGGAAGCAGGCTCGGTGCATCCGGGTGTGCCTCGACGCGTGAGCAGGTCGAACACCTCGGTTCCCGCCGGGACCGTGCGGGAGCGCGAGAAGATCCGCCTGGCCCTGGTCGGAAGTCCGAACTCGGGCAAGACCACCCTGTTCAACGCCCTGACGGGTCTCCGCGCGAAAACCGGCAACTACCCCGGCGTGACCGTCTCGCGGTACGAGGGCAGGGCCGACGTCGGAGATCGGCACGTGGTCGTCGAAGACCTACCCGGCAGCTACAGCCTCGAGCCCATCAGTCCCGATGAACAGGTCCTCACCGACGTGCTGGACCCGCTGCACACCGCGGTGCAGTCCCCGGACGGCCTGTTGGTCATCCTGGATGCCACCACGCTGCAGCGCTCCCTGGGGATGCTCGCCCAGGTGCTGCACACCGGGCTGCCGGTGGCCGTCGTGCTGACGTTCACCGACGAGTTGACGCGTCGCCAGGGGGCGCTGGTTGTCTCGGCGCTGAGCCGCGCGCTGGGCGTGCCGGTCGTGTCGGTCACCAGCGGTCGGCGCCACGACCTCGTCGCCCTCAGGGAGCTGATGTCCGAGCCGGGTTCGTGGGCGGCGCCCGTCGTCCTGCCGCCGGACGCCCCAGCGGAGGTGACGAGCTGGATCGCCTCGGTGCTGGCCACCGCCGGCTACCGGCTCCCGGTCGACGACGCACGCACCCGCCGGGTCGACGCGGTCCTGCTGCACCCCGTGTGGGGCACGCTGGTGTTCTTCGCCACCATGTTCGCCTTTTTCCAGGTGATCTTCACCGCGGCGGCGCCCCTGCAGGCCGCGATCGAGCAGCTCTTCGGCTGGCTCGGTGGTGTGGCGGACGCCCGGATCCCCAACGGGGTGGTGAGTGGTTTCGTCTCGCACGCGCTCCTGGGCGGCGTCGGTGGGGTGCTGGTCTTCCTGCCGCAGATCGTGCTGCTGTTCTTGATGATCTCTCTGCTCGAGGGGACCGGCTACATGGCCCGGGCGGCGTTCTTGATGGATCGCGTGATGTCTAAGGCCGGCCTGGAGGGGCGCGCGTTCGTCGCCCTGCTGTCTTCGGTGGCCTGCGCCGTACCCGGCATCATGGCGACCCGAACCCTCCCGTCGGCGCGAGACCGGATCGCCACGATGATGGGGGCACCGCTGATGACGTGCTCGGCCCGGTTGCCGGTCTACGTCTTGTTGATCGGACTGGTGGTCCGGCCCGAGACAGGCTGGGGTCCGATCAGCGCCCAGGGAGTGACGATGTTCGGTCTCTACCTGGCCGGGGCGCTGTCGGCGATGACCGCGGCGTGGGTGTTCTCCCGCCTTGGGCAAAGCCGCGGTCCGCTGCTGCCGTTCTACATGGAGATGCCGCCGTACCGGGTCCCGTCGGCCCGCTCGGTCGCGCTGTCGGTGTGGGACGCCGCCAAGATGTTCTTACGCAAGGTGGGCAAGATCATCCTGGTCACCACCATCCTGCTCTGGGTGCTGCTCACCTTTCCCCTGCACGGCACGGCGACGCTGCGGCAGGCCGGTGTCGACCCCGGCAACGACACGGCGGTGTCGGCGTACGTCATCGACCACAGCTACGCAGCCGCGGTCGGGCGGGCCGTCGAGCCCGTGTTCGAACCGCTGGGCTTCGACTGGCGGATCAACGTCGGGGTGCTGTCGTCGCTGTCGGCCAGAGAGGTGTTCGTCGCGACACTCGGCCAGGTCGCCTCGGCGCAGAACCCGGACAATCCACGAGCAGCTCTGCGGTCGCTGACCGTCGACGACGGACCCCGCCAGGGCGAGCCTCTGTTCACCCCTCCGGTCGTCGCGGCCCTGCTGGTCTTCTTCCTCTACGCCCTGCAGTGCATGTCCACGGTGGGCGTGATGCGGCGCGAGTCGGGATCCTGGCGCTGGCCAGCCATTGCGTTCGGCTACATGTTCGCGCTCGCCTGGGTGATGGCGCTGGCTGCTCGGCTGGTCGTCGGGGCGGTGACCTGAGTGGACGTGACGAGTGCAGAAGCGGCCACCGAGATCGCCCCGCGGCTGGTTCCGGTGCACCCCGAGCCGGTCGCAGATGACCAGCAGAGTCTGCGCTGGGCGATGCCGGCCGGCACTATCGACTTCGTCGGCGCCCCGGCCGAGCTGCCCGCGATCCTGCAGCGCCTGCTCGACGAGGGCACGCTGGGCTCGGTGACCGTGGAGCCGGCCGCGGTACGCACCCGGCTGGAGCCGGGCCTCACCTGGCGGAACCACGGCGCCCGGGTCCGCACCGCTCTCCAGGCTGCGCTCGGCACACCCGAGCAGTGGCGCCCGGACCGCAGCTCGGCACCGGCCGACGACCAGTTGCGGCTGGCCGTGCACCAGGTGATCGACGGCGAGGTCGGTGACTACATCCGCTCGCACGGCGGACGGGTCGAGCTGCTCAGCGCTCGCGACCATGCGGTCGAGGTCCAGCTCAGCGGCGCGTGCAGCCACTGCCCGGCCTCCGACGTCACGCTCACCGATCGTCTCGAGACGGGTATCCGCAGGCTCTACCCCCGACTCGACCGGCTCACCGCACGCAACGAGCCTCGCTCCGGTCCCGGCCGGCGGATGCTCCGGCTGTTCCCGACCCGCGGCCGCTGACGGGCCTCACACCGTTCACCGCCGGAGAGACCCCCCGGAGTAGCGCTCCAGGCTTCCAAAGGGCAGGTCGGCCCAGGGAGGTCGACCCAGTGCGTGTCGAGGAGCCCAGACGGCCACCACACCCGACCCACCACGCTCACGTGCAGCAGACCGCAGCTCAGGCTCCGTGACCAGCCTGCACGGTCTCGGCCGCCGACGGCGGTCCGGGCGGGGTCCCGTCGCCGAACGGCCGACCACCCAACTGTTCGCGACCGTGCGAGGTCAACCAGTTCGACAGCCTGGGGCCCTGCGGCACGATCTGGGTGGGATTGATGTCGGTGTGCACGACGTAGTAGTGCTGCTTGATCTGCACGAAATCGGTGGTGTCGCCGAAGCCGGGGGTCTGGAACAGGTCGCGGGCATAGCCCCACAGGGCCGGCAGCTCACTGAGCTTGCTGCGATTGCACTTGAAGTGTCCGTGGTAGACCGGATCGAAACGGGCCAACGTGGTGAAGAGCCGGACGTCGGCCTCCGTGATGGTGTCTCCCACCAGGTACCGCTGCGTGCTGAGCCGCTCCTCGAGCCAGTCGAGCGCGGTCCACAGCCGGTCGTACGCGGCCTCGTAGGACTCCTGCGAGCCCGCGAACCCGCAACGGTAGACCCCGTTGTTGACCTCGGTGAACACCCGGGTGGCCACCTCGTCGATCTCGTCGCGGTGCCGTTCGGGGTAGAGCTCCGGTGCGCCGTCGCGGTGGAAGTCGGTCCACTGGGTAGAGAAGTCGAGCGTGATCTGGGCGTAGTCGTTGGTGACCACCGCCTTGGTCGGCACGTCGACGATCGCCGGCACGGTGATCCCGCGCGCGTAGTCGGGGTCGCGGGCGAAGAACGCCTGCTGCAATCGCTCGTAGCCCAGTACCGGGTCGACCCCGCCAGGATCCAGGTCGAAGGTCCAGCTGCGCTTGTCGTGCGTCGGGCCGCAGATCCCCATCGAGATCGCGTCCTCCAGACCGAGCAGCCGACGCACGATGATCGCCCGGTTGGCCCACGGACAGGCCCGGGCGACGACCAGCCGGTAGCGACCCGCCTCCACCGTCCACCCGCTCGAGCCGTCGGCGGTGATCCGGTCGGAGAGGTAGTTGGTGTCTCGGGTGAAGTCGGTTCCGGTGGTGACGTAGGCGCCCGTGGTGGAGTTGTCGGTGTCGGTGCTCACGGGACCAGCCTAGGACCGCCTACGGCGTCGAACGGTCGCGCCCGGTCACCACCGACCCGGCGTCGGGGGAGATTCGGGTCGACTCGATCATCGGGAACAGGAGGGTCACCGCCAGCACCGCGAAGGCGATCCGGTACGGGGTGTCGGGGCGCGGCGCGGCGCTCACCCCGCGGACGAACAGCTGCCCGAGGCGGACGGCCAGGGCGCCGAAGGCGACGCCGAGCCCGACCGCCAGCTGCTGGACCGTGGCGGAGAGGGTGTTGGCGGCCGTCATGTTCGCCGGCTCCACGTCGGCGAACTGCACGGTGTTGTAGGCCGTGAAACCGATCGAGCGGAACGCGCCGCTGGCCACCAGTAGCACCGCGATGACCGGGAGCGGGGTGTCGGCGGTGAGGAAGGCGCAGCCGGCGAAGCACAGGGCGCCGCCGAGCGAGCTGCCGACCAGCACCGGCCGGAAGCCCAGTCGCCGCAGCAGGAAGCTCGTGCTCGGCTTGACGCCGAGGTTGCCGACGAACAGGGCCATCACCATCGCCCCGGCCAGCACCGGGCTCCAGCCGAAGCCGACCTGGAACAGCAGCGGGAGCAAGAACGGGGCGGCGCTGATGACCAGCCGGTACACTCCGCCGCCGGAGTTGGAGAACCGGAAGGTCGGGATGCGCAGCAGCTTCAGGTCTATCAGCGGGTGGGGACGACGTCTCATCCACCGGACCGCCATCGCGCCCAGCAGCACCGCACCGGCGAGCCCGATGATCACACCCGGTCGACCCGCACCAACCCGTGACTGCGGCCCGACGGTCTCCAGCCCGAGCACCAGCACGGTCACCGCGGCGGCGAGGAGCACGAAGCCGACCCAGTCCAGCGCCGGCATCGGCTTGCCGGGCAGCTCCGGCACCACCCGCGACGCGACCACGAAGGCGAGCGCACCGAGCGGTACGTTGATCAGGAAGACCCACTCCCACTGGGCGTACTCGGTGATCACCCCACCCAGCAGCGGCGCGACCACGGGGGCGACCAGGGCCGGCCAGGTGAGGTAGGCAATCGCCGGGACGAGGTCGCGTTTGGCCGTCGACCGCAGGACGAGCAGCCGGCCCACGGGCACCATCAGCGCGCCGCCCAGACCCTGGCCGACCCGGACCAGGATGAGGGTGAGCAGGTTCGGGCTCAGGGCGCAGGCGGCTGAGGTGAGGGTGAACACGACGATGGCCAGCAAGAAGACCCGCCGACCGCCGAACCGGTCCGCCAGCCACCCGCTCGCCTGGATGGCGATGGCCAGCGCCAGCAGGTAACTCGTCATCGCCGCGTTCACCGCCACGGGGTCGACCCCGAAGTCGGCGGCGATGGTCGGCGCCGCGGTGGCGATGATGGTGCCGTCGAGGTTCTCCATGAAGAACGTCCCCGCCACCAGCAGCGCCAGTGGGCGGCTGAACCGAGCAGCAGAGGTCACGAGGCGTCAGTATCGTCGACCAGTCAGCTTCTGCCGCATGCGGTCGGCGTGTCGTCCAGCAAGTGACCGGTCAGGGAGAATGGGGAGGTGAGATTCCTCCAGACCCCACCGGCGTACGACCTCACCTACTCCGACGTCTTCATGGTGCCGGGTCGATCAGCGATCACCTCCCGGCTCGAGGTGGACCTCACCTCGACCGATCAGGTCGGGACGACCCTGCCCCTGGTGGTGGCCAACATGACGGCGATCTCCGGTCGCCGGATGGCCGAGACGGTCGCCCGCCGCGGCGGAATCGCGATCGTCCCCCAAGACATCCCGACCGTGGTCGTGGCCGATGTGGTGACCAAGGTCAAGGGCTCCCACGCCGTCTTCGACACCCCGGTCTCGGTGAGCCCGACCACGACGGTGGGCGAGGCGGTGTCGCTGCTGTCCAAGCGGTCCCACGGCCGGGTTGTGGTGGTCGACGCAGGCCGCGCGCTCGGCACGGTCAGTGAGGCCGACGCCACCGGGGTGGACCGCTTCGCCCAGGTGCAGGACGTGATGAGCACCGACCTGGTGCTGGTCGGTCCCGACGTCTCACCAGTCGACATCTTCGACGCGCTCGCGGCCCAGCACCTGTCGCTGGCTCTGGTCGTCGACGCCGAGCAGCAGCTGATCGGGGTGATGACGGCTAAGTCGGCGCTGCGGTCCACCCTCTACCGGCCCGCGCTGGACCCGTCCGGACGACTGCTGATCGGCGCCGCCGTGGGCATCAATGGCGACGTCGCCGGGCGGGCCGAGGCGCTGCTCACCGCCGGGATCGACGTGCTCGTGGTGGACACTGCCCACGGGCACCAGGAGAAGATGATGCAGTCGCTCAAGGCGATCCGCGAGGTCCGCGACCGACGGGCTGATACGACCGGCCGGGTCGTACCGTTGGTCGCCGGCAACGTGGTCGCCGCCGACGGCGTCCGTGACCTGGTCGCCGCCGGCGCCGACGTGGTCAAGGTCGGCGTCGGGCCGGGTGCCATGTGCACGACCCGGATGATGACCGGGGTCGGCCGACCGCAGTTCAGCGCCGTGCTGGAGTGCGCCGCGGCCGCTCGCGAGCTCGGCACCTCCATCTGGGCCGACGGTGGGGTCCGCTACCCCCGCGACGTCGCCTTGGCGCTGGCCGCCGGCGCCGGCAGCGTGATGATCGGATCCTGGTTCGCGGGGACGTACGAGAGCACGGGAAACCTGATGGTCGACGCCGAGGGCCGCGCCTACAAGGAGTCCTACGGGATGGCCTCGGCCCGCGCGGTCCGGCTGCGGACCAAGGATGCCAGCGGCTTTGACCGCGCGCGCTCGAGCCTGTTCGAGGAGGGCATCTCCTCCTCGCGGATGTACCTGGACCCCGAACGTCCGGGGGTGGAGGACCTGATCGACTCGATCGTGGCCGGTGTGCGGAGCTCCTGCACCTACGCCGGCGCCGGCGACCTCGAGGAGTTCTACCGGCTCGCCGTGGTCGGGGTGCAGGGCAACTCCGGCTACGACGAGGGTCGGCCGCTGCACGCGTCCTGGTGACCCGCCGAGCAGTCAGCTCGGGTGATCGGCGAGCATCGCGACGATCTCGGCGCGGTAGGCGTCCAGCGGCCCGGCTCGATCGCCGACCAGGTCGGGGCTGAGACTCTGCAGCTGCAGGTGCCCGAGGTAGGTCGCGTAGAGGAACACGGCGCGGCTGCGAGCCTGTGCGGGCGGTAGCCCCAACTCGCCCCACAACTGCTCGAGGAAGGCCAGCCGGGTCTCGGTCACCCGGCGCAGCACCGGGGGCGACCGCCGGGTCGTCCCGGTCGGCCAGCAGCGCCAGCTCGACCCGTGCCAGTCGGCCCGAGGCAAAGACCCGCTCGAACAGGGTCAGCAGCCGGGCGCGGGCCGGCACCTCCGGCCGAGGGAGGTCGGCCACGAGCTCTCCGGTCGCCGCCTCCCACTGTGCGAGAGCGGCGTCCACCAGGCGATCGGCCACCCCACCGCCCGCGCGGTGCGCGGGATCGACGTCGGCGCCCCGGCCGAGCTGCTCTTCCGATGGGTGGGCCAGCTCCGGGTCGCGCCTTACAGCCACGACTGGATCGACGACCTCGGTCGCCGGAGTCCCCGTGGACTGACCCCCCACCTCGCACCGGTCGCGGTCGGCGACCACGTGATGATCGGCGAGGTCGTCGACCTCACCCCGGGGGTCCAGTTCCCGGTGCTGACCTCAGGTCGCGGTCGCCTGCTGTTCGGCCGGATCGCTCTGACCTACGAGGTGGCCCGTGCGGCGACCACGCGTCCCGGTTGCTGTCCTGCCTCGCCCTGGGCGGGACGGGTCGCCTCGGGCGCCCGCTCCACCAGCTGCTGGTGCGAGGCGACGCGATCATGATGCGCAAGCAGTTCCTGGTGCTCAAAGAATGCGCCGAGCACGA
Organism: Propionibacteriaceae bacterium; assembly: GCA_050996715.1. GTDB lineage: Bacteria > Actinomycetota > Actinomycetes > Propionibacteriales > Propionibacteriaceae > Microlunatus. Next base: position 4,036 of record JBPCRP010000001.1, on the reverse strand, counting down.
CGCGGCCCGGACGGCCGGTTGACCGAGCCCGACCTGGCCGGGCTCGGCCGAGTCAGACCAGGGCGTGCCGAGGTGAGTACGCGGCCGGCTCGGCGGTAGTGGTGGTCCCCGTCGGCCGGCCCCAGGTGGTGTTCGGCTTCGGCTGGGCGAAGCACAGGACCACGACGAAGCCGACGAGCGCAACCCCGGCCGGCAGCAGCAGCGCCTGCGACATGGCCGTCGCGAACCCCTCATGCAGGAAGGCGGGCAGCGCACCGCTCCCGGCGCTTCCTCCCCTGGCGCCAGCCGGTAGCTCGGCCGTCAACCGGGTGCTGATCACCACGGCGATCCCGGCGCTGCCGAGGACCGAGCCGATCTGCCTGGTCGTGTTGTAGACGCCGGCCCCGGCGCCGGCCCGGGTGACGGGCAGGTTGCGGGTCGCGGTGGTGCTGAGCGGAGCCCACATGAAACCGTTCGCAACGCCGAGCAGCGCGACCGGAAGCAGCAGGCGCCAGATGGCGACGCCGGGGGTCATCTCCCGGCTCAGCCAGAACAACGAGACCGAGAACGCAAGCATCCCGATCCCGGCCAGGTAACGCGGGTGGACCCGATCGGTCAGCTTGCCGACTACCGGCGACAGACCGCCAGAGACCACCGCCATCGGGACCAGCAACAGCGCGGACTGGGTGGGCGAGAGACCGCGGACGGACTGGGCGAAGAGCATGATCGGGAACACCATCGCGGTGATGGCGAACCCGACGGTGGTGATGGCCACGTTGGCCAGGGAGAAGTTCCGGTCCCTGAACAGGCTCAGCGGGACCAGCGACTCGCCCGGGTTCCTGGCCTGCCAGACCACGAAGAGGCCGAGCAGGACGACGCCGGCGATGATCAACGACCAGACCGAGACCGGCCCGAGGATCGTGCCCCAGTCGTACGTCTCGCCCTCCTGGATCCCGAAGACCAGACAGAACAGACCCACGGCGCTGAGCGCCACCCCGAGCAGGTCGAAGCGGTGGTTGGACGTCGACAGGCTGGGGACGAGGCGGGCGGCAAGCACGAAGCCCACGACACCGACCGGGACGTTGATGAAGAAGATCCACTCCCAGCCGGCGCCGTCGACCAGCACCCCGCCGAGGATCGGGCCGACCAGGGTGGCGACACCCGCCGTCGCACCCCACAGGCTCATCGCCCGGCCGCGCTGGTCCGGTGGGAAGATCCGCGTGATCACCGCCATGGTCTGCGGGGTCATCAGCGCAGCACCCAGACCCTGCACGACCCGCGCGATGATCAAGGACTCGATGGTGTTGGTGAGCCCGCACCACAGCGAAGCCAGGGTGAAGACGGCCAGGCCGGCAAGGTAGAGCCGCTTCGGTCCGAAGCGGTCCCCCAGCCGTCCGGTGATCAGCAGCGGTACGGCGTAGGCCAGCAGGTAGGCGCTGGTCACCCAGAGCACGTTATTCACGTCGGTGCCGAGACCGGTCATGATCGCCGGGGTCGCCACCGACACGATGGTCGAGTCCACCAGGATCATGAAGAAGCCCAACATCAGTGCCCAGAGCGCCGGCCAAGGCCGGACTTCGGGCTGGCGCGTGCCCCCGGGGTGAGTGAGGGTGGTCGTGCCCGTCGAGTCGGCCATGGAAGGTCCTCGTTCTGGTGGTGACGTCGAGGTAGTCGGCGGCCGTGCTCGTTGGCGGGCCGTCGGACCATCTCGCTGATGCGCTCGCGCGCGGCAAAGCTTCGGCCGGCGGCGATGACGGCGTAGATCTGAAGGAGGGGTCTGAGGTCGGGTGGCGTCGCGCAGGGGAGCGATCAGACGCTGATCAACTCCAGCCCGACCCCGCCAGCGCCACGAAGGATCCGCACCGGTCCCTCACGCGTACCTCACGTCGTAGTTTCCGCGTGGAACGCCCCCACGGATGCAGAGCGGGTGACGCCTGGGGGGCTCCGACGTCCCGCACCGGTCGACGGTGGCCCTCGAGCCGGTCAGGACGCGAAGCGCTGCTGTGAGCGGGAAATGGCCTTGGCCCGCTCGTCCTCCCGGTTCTTCGGTGGCGCCGAGGTCGTCAGGTCCCTCAGCAGGTGCCGCGTGATGTGGGCGACCTCGAGCACGGCCTGGTTGAAGGCCTCTTCGTTGGCCTTGGACGGCTTCGTGGTGCCGGCGATCTTGCGGACGTACTGCAGGGCGGCGGCGTGTACCTCGTCGGTCGTCGCCGGCGGGTCGAAGTTGTGGAGCTGGCGGATGTTCCGGCACATGCCCCGACCCTAACCCCGACCTAGCCCGTGCTAAGCCCCGCTCCAGCCACATTCCCCCACCCGGGGATCGCTGACCTCAGTGCGCGTGGTCGCCGCGGTAGTACTGGTAGACCAGGCCCGTCACCGCGAAGATGCCGAGGCCCATACCCAGGATCGTCAGCCACCACCCGAAGACCGGGCCCAGGGCGATAACGGCGATGGTCAGGGCGCAGTAGAACGGCCAGATGCTTTGCGGCGGGAAGAACCCCTGCTCACCGGCACCCTCGAGAATCTCGCCCCCGGTGCGGTCCTCGGGTCGGGCATCGATCTTGCGAGCGACCAGGGCCAGGTACCCGAAGATCATCAACGTCAGAAGGAACGTCAAGATCAAGGCGGCCGTCCCGGTGGGGTCCCGGCTCATCAGCCAGTAGACCGGGGTCACCGGCACGAAGAAGGCCGTCAGACCCCCGAAGACCCACGATTCTGCCTTCACGCCTCAGCCCCGCTTGTCTTCGCCGTCGACCGGCGGTGCGGAGACCCCCGGGTGGTTGCCCTCGTGCTGCGCCGCCAGGTCGTCGGTGGTGCCACCCACCCGGCCATCGAGTTCGGACATGCGTCCGGTGTCGTCGCCTGCGTCGGCCAGTTGGTCGCGGTCGGCGTGGTTGGCTTCGTACTCCAGCAGGGCCACGTCGGGGTGGTGCAGGTCGAACGCCGGAGACTCGGACCGGATCCGGGGCAGGCTGGCGAAGTTGTGCCGCGGCGGTGGGCTCGAGGTGGCCCACTCCAACGAGCGACCCCACCCCCACGGGTCATCGACCCCGACCAACGGGTGCTTCCGGCTGATCCACACGTTGTAGAGGAACGGCAGCATCGAAGCACCCAGCAAAAACGCCCCCGCCGAGCTGATCTGGTTGAGCACGGTGAAACCCTCGTCGGGCAGGTAGTCCGCGTAGCGACGCGGCATGCCCTCGATACCCAACCAGTGCTGAACCAAGAACGTGATGTGGAACCCGAAGAACAACAACCAGAAATGGACCTTGCCCCACGTCTCATCCAGCATCCGCCCGGTGAACTTGGGCCACCAGAAGTAGAAACCCGCGAACATCGCGAACACCACCGTGCCGAAGACCACGTAGTGGAAATGCGCGACCACGAAATAAGAACCGGAGGCCTGGAAGTCCAACGGCGGACTGGCCAGCACGACCCCGGTCAGACCACCGAACAAGAAGGTGGTCAAAAAACCCACCGCCCACAACATGGGGGTGTCCATGCTGATGTTCCCACCCCACATCGTGCCGATCCAGTTGAAGAACTTCACCCCCGTCGGGACCGCGATCAAAAACGTCATGAACGAGAAGAACGGCAGGCTGACCGCACCGGTGACGTACATGTGGTGGGCCCAGACCGCCACCGACAACGCACCGATCAACAAGGTGGCACCGACCAGACCGACGTAGCCGAAGACCGGCTTCTTGCTGAACACCGGGAAGATCTCGGTCACGATCCCGAAGAACGGCAGCGCGATGATGTAGACCTCGGGATGCCCGAAGAACCAAAACAGGTGCTGCCACAAGATCGGACCCCCGTTGGCCGCGTCGAACACGTGCGCACCGAGCTTCCGGTCGGCCTCCAACACCAACAACGCCGCCCCGAAGATCGGGAACGCGATCAGGACCAGGATCGAGGTCACGAAGATGTTCCAGGTGAAGATCGGCATCCGGAACATCGTCATCCCCGGCGCCCGCATGCACAGCACCGTCACCACGAAGTTGACCGCGCCCAAGATCGTGCCGACCCCGGCCAGATACAGACCCATGATCCACAA
>JBPCRP010000165.1:0-21015 GCA_050996715.1 Propionibacteriaceae bacterium | reverse complement strand
TGCTCTTTGCCTGGGTGGCCCGCCCCCACCACGTCGGCTCGCGGTCCCCCCCCCACGCCGCGACGCTGCAGCTGATCGCCCGCGTGGGACAGACGACCTACCGCGACGTCGATGAGCTGCCGGTCGTCAGGGGCTGGCAGACCCTGGTGATTACGGTCGCCGACGGTCGGGTGTCGGCCCAGCTGGGGCAGAGTGATCTGGCCGACCCGGGGGCGGAGGTGGCGCTCACCCGGCGCGGCCTCCGGCTGACCCGTGGACCGCTGATCCTGCGCAGCACCGACGCCCTGGTCGACAACGTGACGGTGCGTCGGCTGGCCGACGACACCCGGGGTCGTGTCCCGGCGCCGCGGATCGGCCGGCTGTTGGCCGCCGACGAGTTCGACGGACGGGGCGACCTGCGGTGGAGCTGGGTCCGCAACGACCCCGACGCCGTGGTGTCCCACGGTCAGCTGGTGTGGCCGGTGCAGGCCGCCGACCTGACCGGGACCAGCAACGACGCCGCCGTACGCCTCGTCACGACCCCGGCCGCCGCCCGGGCCGACCGCGACTGGGTCGCCGAGACGAAGGTGCACCTGGACCTCGGGACCCAGACGGTCCGCAACTACCAGCAAGCCGGCCTGGTGGCCTACGTGGACGACGACGACTTCGCGCGACTGTCGACGGTGGCGATCGTCGACACCCGGCAGACCGAGTTTGGTCGCGAAGTGGTCGCGGCGGCCGACGGGTCGACCTCCTACGGAGGTGCGGTGGTCGGTACCCCCGCCCCGACCACCTGGTTGCGGCTGGCCCACCACCGCGACGCCGCCGGCGAGCAGCTCTACCGGGCCTGCACCAGCCGCGACGGTCGGCAGTGGACCTGGGGTGCGGTGTGGACCTTCCCGGCGGGAACGACGCCGCGGATCGGCCTGGTCGCCCACGGCGGAGACACCCCGGCAGTTGACGCCCGGTTCGACTACCTGCGCTTCTACGCAGCGTCGCAGGTAATCTCCCGCTGACGGCCGAGACGATCCAGCCTGGTGCCCCGCAAGATCGTCACCCGGACCGGCCGAAGACCAGGGATCAGGCGCCGGGGAACAGCCGACGGATCAGGGCCCGACGGAGGCGGGTGAAGGGCGGGTAGATGATCCGCATCGTGTCGGGGTGCAGGCGCTTGGCGAGGACGGCCTTCTCGTGGCTGAAGGTGGTCAGGGAGCGCCGCCCGTGGTAGGTGCCCATGCCGCTGCGACCCACGCCGCCGAACGGCAGCTCGGTGACCATCAGGTTGGCCAACGGGATGTCGAAGCACAGCGACCCTGAGCTGGTGCGTTCGGTGAACGCGGCCCGGACGACAGGGTCCTCGCTGAAGACGTACAGGGTCAGCGGCTTGTCGCGGCCCGTGACGAACGCGATCGCGTCGTCCAGGTCGGTCACGGGCACGATCGGCAGGATCGGGCCGAAGATCTCCTCGGCCATCACCTGCGCGTCCCGGGGGACCTCGGCGAGCACCGTCGGTGCCAGATAGCGGCGGGCGGCATCGGACTGCCCGCCCGTGACCGTACGGCCGGCGTCGAGCAGGCCGGTCAGCCGCGCGAACTGCTCGTCGTTGACGATCCGGCCGTAGTCGGGATGGGTGGCCGGGTCGGCGCCGTAGAGCCCGACGATGGCGTCGACCAGCAGCGGTTCCAGCCGCGCGGCGACCTCGGGCGTGGCCAGCACATAGTCCGGCGCCACGCAGGTCTGGCCGGCGTTGACGAACTTGCCCCAGGCGATCCGCCGGGCGGCCCGTTCGAGGTCCACGGTGCCGTCCACCCAGGTGGGGGACTTGCCGCCGAGCTCCAGGGTGACCGGAGTCAGCTGCGCGGCGGCCGCGGTGGCCACGATGGTGCCGACGCGGCTGCTGCCGGTGAAGAAGATGTGATCGAATCGCTGCTCCAGCAGGGTTGTGGTGACCTCCACTGCACCCTGAACCACCGCGACGGCACGCGGGTCGACGTAGCGGGGGAGCAGGTCGGCCAGGGCCCGGGAGACGGCCGGAGCGAGTTCGCTGGGCTTGAGCACGACCGCGTTCCCCGCGGCGAGCGCACCCACCACCGGGGCGAGCGAGAGCTGTACCGGGTAGTTCCAGGGGGCGATCACCAGCACCACGCCGAGCGGCTCCAGCACGGTGCTGGCCCGGGCCGGCAGCAGCACCGTCGGGACGGCGACCGGCTGCGGCCGCAACCAGCGCGGCAGGTGGGCGAGGATGTCGTCGATCTCGCCGACGACCAGCGACAGCTCGGTCACCTGGGACTCCACCGCCGACTTGCCGAGGTCGGTGGCTAGGGCCTGCTGCAGGGCGGTGCGCTGCTCGGTGAGCAGCCGCCGCAGGCCACCGAGCTGTTCCTGCCGCCAGGCCAGCGGCCGGGTCCGGCCCGCGTCGTAGCTGTCTCGCAGGCGGCGGACCTCGGCCGGGATCGCCGGGGGCTCCGGGTCGGGGAACGCGCTGCTCGGCGCGGCCGCGATCGGGGGCGTACGTGGGGATGCGGTCACGGTGAGGACCTCTCGACGGGGTACCTGCCAGGGTAGTCAGCGCAGCGCAGCGCAGTGCCTGGCCGGTCGGCGGAGGTCGGCATTAGGCGGGGGCCGATAGCGTGGTCCGAGTGAGTGATCAGCTGCCGGTGGGTGTCTTCGGGGCCAGGGGTCGGATGGGTGCCGAGGTATGCCGGGCCGTCGAGGGCGCCGACGACCTGAGGTTGGTCGCGGCCCTCGACGTCGGTGACGACCGGAGCGCGGCCGACCAGGCCGCGGTGATGGTCGACTTCACCCACCCCGAGGCGGTGTTGGAGAACCTGGACTGGTGCCTTGAGCACGGCGTGCACGCGGTCGTCGGCACCACGGGCTTCACCCCCGAACGCCTCGACGACCTGCGGCAGCGGCTGGCGGGCACCGAGGTCAGCGTCCTGGTGGCCGCCAACTTCTCCATCGGCGCCGTGTTGATGATGCACTTCGCCGAGCAGGCGGCGGCCTTCTACGAGAGCGTCGAGGTGATCGAGCTGCACCACCCGCGCAAGGCCGACGCGCCGTCCGGTACGGCCGGCGCCACCGCCGCCCGGATCGCCGCGGCCAGGTCGGCCGCCGGACTCGGGCCGCCGCCGGACGCGACCACCCAGGAGGTTCCCGGGGCCCGGGGCGCCGAGGTGGACGGGGTTCGGGTCCACAGCGTCCGGCTGCGTGGTCTGGTCGCCCACCAGGAGGTGCTGCTCGGTAGCGAGGGCGAGACCCTGACCATCCGGCACGACTCGCTGGACCGGGTCTCCTTCATGCCGGGTGTGCTGGCCGCGGTCCGGGCCGTGAGGTCTCGACCCGGGCTCACCGTCGGGATCGACCAGATCATCGGGGTCGGCTGACATGGCAGAGCGGAGCCGTCGTTCGCGGACGCCGCTGGTCGTGGTCGTCGTCGTGCTGGTGCTCGCCGGAGCGCTGGTCGGGGTCGACCGAGGCGTGCACGCCTATGCCGAGCACCGGGCCACCAACGAGCTGCAGACCTCGCTGGCCACCACCGGCCCCCCCACCGTGGACATCCAGGGCTTTCCGTTCCTCAACCAGGTGGCGACCAACCGCTTTCCCCGGATCGACGTCACCGCCTCGGGGGTTTCGGGTCAGGGACAAGGCGGCCAGCCAGGGATTCAGATCCAGACGCTGCAGGCCCAGCTCTACGACGTCAGCACCGCCAACGGGTACCGAAAGGTGACCGCCGGTCGGCTCGAGGGCCACGCCACCGTCGGCTATTCCGTGCTGGACGGCTACACCACGTCCCCGATCAGCTTCGCCGGGAACGAGTCGGCCGGTCCTGGTCGGATCAAGACCACGGTTGCCGCGCCGATCAGCGGCCAACAGCTGAACCTCACCCTGACCGGCGCCCCGACGGTGGACGAAGCCAATCAGCAGATCGTGATCGTCGATCCGGCGATCCAGATCGCCGGCATCAACTTGTCCCAGTCCGTCGTCGACGCCCTGGCTGCCCAGTTTCTGAAGCCCATCCCGGTCGGGGCGCTGCCGCTGGGGGTGCGTCTGGTCGGGGTCCAGGCGACGAGCGCCGGCGTGGTGGCCGAGGTCGCGGGTAACGACGTCGTGGTCAGCGACGGCTGAGGCGGGCGCGGCGGGGGGTCGGCTCAGGGATTGACCACGATGTGACTCCCGGTGGCGACGACAGTGATGCTCTCCGGTCCGGGGGTGATCCTGGTCAGCTGGCTGCCGAAAGGCAGGGTGCCCATCGGCACCGACAGCCGCAGTCGCTGGCCGAGCAGGAGCCGGGCGGCAGCCGACATCGAGTTCGAGGTGTCGATCCGGGTTGGGGTGATCGTCAGCTGCCCGTCGCCGGCGCTCACGCTGGCGTCCGCGGTGACGTCCACCGTCCGGCCGAGGACGGTCACCGCCCCGCTGAGGCGGACGAGGCCCCCGTCGGCGGCCCCGATCCTCAGGGGGCGGCCGGTGGCGTCGAAGTAGGCGTTGAGGTCGGCGTAGGTCAGGACCGCGACCTGGTCGGACCGGCCCACCCCGACCGTCCGGATGTCGCGGAGCAGGACGTCGTGGAAGGGGACCCGGACGTCGAACAGGGTCGAGTCCACCCGCTCGATCCGCAACGGACCACCGCTGATCCCGACGGTTCTGACGTCGACCTCGCGGTAGGCGCCGGTGATCACCTGAGCCAGGAAGAACCGCCCCTGCACCGTGACCTCGGGGTCGGCTTCGGCACCGATCGCGTCCCGGATGTTGCGGCTCAGCAGCGACTCGGCCGCGGACCGGGCGAGCGCGTCGGCCGACCAGAGCAATCCGAGCAGCACGACGGCTACGACGATCGCCTCGAACACCTGTCGTCCGCGCGAGTACGGCCGCTCGTAGCGTCGCACCTTCGCCGGCGGCTCGGCCGGCGTCTCCTCGGGCGGCTCGGCGGACGTCTCCTCGGGCCTGCTCTCGGGCGTCTGGTCAGGCACGGGGCCTCGTCGAGGTCGGATCGGCCGGGCCCACGACCGGGGACCGGCGGGCCCGCGGTGGCGCTACGGTCACCCGCCGGCTCGGCCAGCTCGCCGTGCGGCCGAGCAGTGTGAGCAACGCCGGAGTGAGGATCGGCCGGATGACCAGGGTGTCGATGAGCAGCCCGACCGACATCGCGAAGGCGATCTGTCGGAACGTCGACAGCGGGATCAGAGCCACCAGGGCGAACGTACCAGCCAGGATCACCCCGGCGGTGGTGATGGCCTCCGAGCTGCGGGGAACGGCGATCCGCAGCGCCTCGGCCAACGGGCGGCGTCGGGCCTCGATCCAGATCGACCCGACCGAGAACACCGTGTAGTCCGCGCCGAGCGCGATCAGCAGGATGGCCGAGGCGAACGGCGCGTAGAACGTCAGCCCCTGCTCACCGAGCACCTCCTGGAAGACCAGCGTGGTCAGGCCGAGGGCGGCGGCCACGCTGAGGGCACTGGACGCGAGCAGGACGAGCGGAGCGACGACCGCCCGCAGGTAGATCACGAGGATGAGCAGCTCGATCGACAACGCGACCAGCAGGGTCACCTGGAGGCTGGTCCGGGTCAGCTCGGCGACCTCGGAGGCGATCAGGGTCTGCCCCGTCATCGACTGGCGGGTGTCGCCCAGACCGGCCTGGGCGGAGATCGACCCCAGCCGACTCTGCAGGGTCCGGACGTCCTCCACGGCTTGGGCCGCGAGCGGGTCGGAGTTGAAGATCACCACGAAACGAGCGGCGTTACCGTCGGTGGAGAGCACCAGCCCGCGGTCGTTCTGGTTGCGCGGCAAGTCGGCGGGGCCCAGCACCTTCGCGACCCCCGGTTGGGTGGCCAGCACACCCTGCATCCGGATCAGATCGGCGCGCCGGTCGGTGACGCCATCGGCTTCGAGCATGATCTCGGTTGGCGCGGAGATGCCCCGCAGACCCGCCGCGTCGAGGAACTGCGCGCCGCGGGACACGGGGTGGTCCGAGGGCAGACCGGCGGTGAAGGACAGGTCGAGCCGAGCCTGGGCGAGCGGCACGGTGGCGAGCCCGAGGAGTACGATCACCGCGGCCGCCGCCGCCACCGCAGCCGGTCGGTGCACCAACCGGTCGATCAGCTTGATCCGGTCCGACTGATGCCGGGCCCGGAGCCGGCGCTGGGCCCGGCCCGAACCCCGGACGGGCAGCACGACGAACAACCGCCAGCTCAGGATGGTCATCAGGGCCGGCGTCAGAGTGAGGCAGATCGCCAACCCCACCAAGACGGTCAGGGCGAGCGCGGGGCCCAGGGCCCGGAAGATCTCGAACGGGGCGGCGAGCAGGGCGATGGTGCCCCCGGCCACCGTCATGCCGGCCACCGCGATCACCGGCGCGTTGTCTTTCAGCGCGCGGTGCGCCGCTTCCGTGGTCGGGTGACCCCGGTCGAGCTGGTCGCGAAAGGCCGAGAAGAACAGCACGCAGTAGTCGGTGACCAGTCCGAGCAACAGGGCCAGCAGGACCGGTTCGAGCTGGTTGGGCACCTCGAAGCCCAGCATCTCGGCGAGGTTGGACAGCAGCGGGAAGTAGACCAGGTAGCCCACCGCGGCCACCCCGACGACCACGAGCGGCGCCAGCAGCGAGCGGAAGGCGAACGCCACGACGGACACGATGAGCACCACGCTGGCCAGCTCGAACAGCGGGAGCCGGGTACGCAGGTAGGTGCCCTGGGCCACCTGGGCCGGCACGAACCCGGTCACGTACGTGTTCGCCTCGGCTTGGTTGTTGAAGTGGGCGGCGTACTGGTTGGCCAGCCGGACGGTGTTGTACAGTCCGGTCCCCTCAGACATGAACAAGTAGGTCACCGTGGTGTTCGGCGTCCCGGTGGGCACGGGGATCGCGGCGATCACCTGCCCCGGCACCGGAGGGTGCGGCGCGTTCAGCACGCCCTGGGTGGTGGCCAGCGCCCACAGCAGGGAGTCGGCCTGGGTCAACACGCTGAGCCCGTCGGTTTGGTGCAGGACCACCGACGTCCCCGCCAGCACCGGCACCCGAAACTCCCGCAGGATGTGCTGTTCGACCTGCAGCACCTGGCTGTCGGGGGGGAGCAGATCGCCGAACCCGCCGCCGCCACTGTCCTGGGCCGGGGCCAGGACGTTGACCAGGACGGCCGCGGCAATCCAGGCCCCGAGAACCACCCAGCGACCGGTCGTGACGGCCGCTCGGTAGACCCGCCCCAGTCGATGGCCCAGCGCGGCCGCTACACGGACCGGTGCCGGCCGTCGGGTCATGGGGCAGTCCTTCCGGTCGGTCGACTACCGCGTCTGCGTTCCTCGGAGGATAGTCACACCTCTACCATGACTGCGTCCCGTCCCGCTGTTTCGCCAACGCCGCCCGCCTACGTTCTCACGCCCGCCCTACGCCCCAGATCCCGGGAGCTGCCATGTCCACCACCTCGCCGGAGGGTGCGGAGTCCTCCCCACCGGAGTCGGATCGGGCCGCCGCTGAGAATCACGACGCGGACGCCGACCACGATCAGCACGGCACGCCGATCGGTCGGCGCGCGCGACGGGGGGCGTGGTGGATTCTGCTGGGGACCTTCGTGGTCGGGGTCGTGGTCGGCGTCATGCTGGTCGGGTTGCTGAGCGTCGGTACGCCCGACTTCGTGACCCAGAGCAGGCAGGCCGCCTCGTCGTCATCCTCGCCGCGGCCGTCGGCCAGCTTCGACGTGGCGGCGCAGGCCCAGGTGAACGCCGCCTGCCTGCGCGTCATCAACGAGGCGCAGGACGTCTACAGCGCAGTGACCGGGCTGGATCAGGCCGTGAACACTGTCGACCTGCAGGCCCTGGACGACATCGTCCGTCGCCTTCAGCCGATCGAGCCGCGGCTCGCGAGCGACCTGCAGGACTGCGAGGTCACCGTCGGTGCTCCGGTGGAGCCCGGGGGATCCACCAGTGCCGTGGTCCCGACGCCGAGCTCCTCAGCCACCGGCTGAGTCAACGGGGCCGATGTCGGAGTGCAGCCGGATCTGCTTCAGCCGGACGTCGTCGGTGTCGTCCAGGCCGAGCTCGCGGTGCGCGCCGTCGGGCGCCCACCCGGCAGCGAGCAGGAACCTCCGCAGCACGTCGTCGGTGCTGTCCACCCACCATTGGGCCCGAGCGAAGCCGTCCGCCCGCAGGGTGTCGACGCAGGCGTTCACCAGCCGGCCCCCGTGCCCGCGTCGCCGCGCAGTGGGGTCGATGGCGAATTCGTCGACGACTCCGTCGGCCCCGCGATCGGCGTCCGGGTCCGAGCTCGGCGTCGTGGTGGCGAAACCGCGAACCCCGCCGTCGTCGACCGCGACGAGGACCCGGTAACGGGCTTCGGGTGGTCGGAGGATCGCGGCGTGCCAAGTCACGGTCATCGCCTCCAGGTCGAGCTCGTCAGCCAGCCCGTCGAGGGTGGCCGGCAGACGTTCGGCCCAGGCCCGTCGCTGCAACGCCGCGATCGCGGCCGCCTCGGCCGGGAGGGCGAGCCGGACGGAGTCGGCGACGGGGCTGATCACGCCCGGATCGTACCGACGGACGGCCGATGACCTAGATCACACGAGGAAACCTGTAACGATTCCGGGGCCCGGACGAATGTAGGAGCGAAGTCCGTGGTCACCTGAACCCCCGAGCAGGTGACCACGGACTTCTTCGTTTCCCCCGCCCGTGGTTGTTAGGGTGACCGCGTGGCACGCTCGGCCGGACAGGCTCCCCCCTCCCTTCCTCAGGACAGCCTTCGGGTGATCCCGCTCGGCGGTCTCGGCGACGTCGGACGCAACATGGCTGTGCTGGAGTACGACGGCAAGCTGCTGCTGATCGACTGCGGGGTGCTGTTCCCCGAGGACCACCACCCCGGTGTCGACCTGATCCTGCCGGGCTTCGACGCCATCGCCGACCGGATGGACGACATCGTCGCTCTGGTCCTGACCCACGGACACGAGGACCACATCGGTGCGGTGCCGTACCTGCTGCGCCGACGTGTCGACATCCCGTTGGTGGGCTCGCGGCTGACCCTCGGCCTGCTGGCGGAGAAGATCAAGGAGCACCGGCTCGGCGGAACGCGTCCGCGCCCGGTCACCGACGGCGAGCGGATCACCTACGGGCCGTTCGACCTCGAGTTCGTCGCCGTGAACCACTCCATCCCCGACGCGCTCGCCGTCTGCGTCCGGACGCCGGCCGCCACCGTGCTGCACACCGGTGACTTCAAGATGGACCAGCTGCCCCTGGACGGTCGGATCACCGATCTGCGGGCGTTCGCCCGGCTCGGGACCGAGGGCGTCGACCTGCTGATGATCGACTCCACCAACGCCGAGGTGCCCGGGTTCACCAGTCCCGAACGGGGCATCGCCCCGGCGCTGGACCGCGTCTTCGAGACCAGCAGCCAGCGCATCATCGTGGCCTGCTTCGCCTCCCACGTGCACCGCGTCCAGCAGGTGATGGACGCGGCCGTGGCTCGGCGCCGCAAGGTGGTCTACGTCGGTCGCTCGATGCTGCGCAACATGGGGGTAGCCCGCGACCTCGGCTACCTCAAGGTCCCCGAGAACACCCTGATCGAGCTGCGCGACATCGAGAAGTACAAGCCGTCGGAGGTCGTGATCATCTCGACCGGATCGCAGGGCGAGCCGCTCTCGGCGCTGGCCCGGATGTCCAACCACGAACATCCCGTGATCGAACTGCGGCCCGAGGACACCGTGGTGCTGGCGAGCTCGATGGTGCCCGGCAACGAGAACGCCGTCTCCCGGGTCATCAACGGGCTCAGCCGGATCGGGACCAAGGTCGTGCACCGGGGCAACGCGATGGTGCACGTCTCGGGTCACGCGAGCGCGGGTGAGCTCCTCTACGTCTACAACATCGTCAAGCCCCGCAACGTGATGCCGGTGCACGGGGAGATGCGTCACCTGGTCGCCAACGCCAACCTGGCCAAGCAGACCGGGGTCCCCGACGACCGGGTCGTGCTGGTCGAGGACGGGGCGGTCGTCGACGTCGGTCGGGGCCGCAACCAGGGTCGGGCCACGGTGGTCGGCTCGGTCGACGTGAACTACATCTTCGTCGACGGCTCGATCGTCGGTGACATCAGCGAGGCCATGCTCACCGACCGGCGGATCCTCGGTGAGGAAGGGTTCATCTCGGTGATCACCGTGGTGGACACACGATCCGGTCAGATCATCAGCGGACCCGACATCCATGCTCGCGGCTTCATCGAGGACGAGACGGTGTTCGACACCATCCGACCTCAGCTGATCGCCGACCTCGAGGAGGCGCTGCGCGAGGGGTCCGCCGACACGCACCGGTTGCAGCAGCTGATCCGGCGGCGGGTCGGCCGCTGGGTGAACGACCGGCACCGTCGACGTCCGATGATCATCCCGGTGGTCATTGACTCCTGAGGTTCGGTCTCGGGCCAGGGCCGACACCTGGACCCCGCGGCGGGCGGCCGGGCCCGAACGCGACAAAACCCGCCCGCGCTGTGCGTGGGCGGGTTCGGTACGCCGGGGTCCGGTGCGCCGATTCAGGACCGGGTCAGCGGGAGACCTTGCCGGCCTTGAGGCACGACGTGCACACGTTCATGCGCTTGGCGGTGCCGTTCTGGTTGGTCCGCACCCGCTGAATGTTCGGGTCCCAGCGTCGCTTGGTCCGCTTCTTGGACCACGGCACGTTGTGCCCGAAACCGGGACCCTTGGCGCAGACATCACACACAGCAGCCACTGGAGTTCACTCCCGTAAAGTCGTCATTTCATCGATCGATGGGGTTGTCACGACGGTCGAAGTCGCCCGGACAACCTGGAAAGCGTACCCGACCCGGTCGGTCAGGGTCGAATCCTCGACGACCCGGTCACGCCCGGCACGTCCTCCCGAGGTCGATGCCCCCGCGACGCACCCTGACCAGAGTGTCGGCCCCGCTGGTTAGGGTGACCGGGTGAGCAGCGGGCCCGGGTCGAGCGGCGGTCGCTCGGCGTCCGAGCGGGCGGCCGAGGCGTGGTCGCTGAGCCCAGCCGCCTCGGTGCCGGCGGCCGGAAAGCCTGCCCCCAAGAAGTCGGCGACCCGCACGCCGCGCTCGGCCGCGACCACGTCGGCTGCCGTCCTCCTGCCACCGGGTCGCTACCGCACACGCGCGAACGGCCTGCTGGCGCAGAAGGTGGAGCGGGTCCTGGGCGACAAGACGGCCAAGCAGCTCGCGGCGTTGCGGATCGTCACCGTCGCCGACCTGATGCACCACCTGCCCCGCCGCTACCTCTCCGGCACCGAGCTCTCCGACCTGTCAACCCTGCACCGCGACGAAGAGGTCGCGGTGATCGCCGAGGTCGTCTCGGCCACCGCCCACCGCATGAACGGCCGGGGTCGCAGCGGGGCGAACGCCCGGCTCGAGGTCAAGATCACCGACCACAAGGGCAGCCTCGGGTTGGCCTTCTTCGGTCGTCAGCACCTGATCGACTACTGGCAGGGGCTGCTCAGGCCAGGAGTCCGCGGCATCTTCGCCGGCAAGGTGGGCGAGTTCAACGGCCGTCTCCAGCTCACCCACCCCGACTTCGTGACCATGGACGAGACCGGGACCATCACGGGGGGCGCCAAGCGCAACCTGACCATGGCCAAGATGAGTCAGGGGGCCCTGATCGGCCTCTATCCGGCCACCCGGCAGCTCCCGACCTGGAACATCGCCGAGTGCACCTCACTGGTCCTTGACCATCTGCAGGGGATGTCCGATCCGCTACCGGCGGCGCTCCGCGAGGAAGCCGGGATGCCCGAGCTGCTGACCGCGTTCGAGTCGATCCACCGCCCGCAGAGCCGCGACGCCGTCCGGGCGGGACGCGAACGGCTCCGGTTCGACGAGGCCTTCGGCATCGGGCTGACCATGGCCGTCCGGCGGGCCGACGCGGTCCGGCACGGCGCCGTCCCCCGGGTCGCCCGCGCCGACGGCCTGCTGACCGCGTTCGACGCCACGCTGCCGTTCACCCTGACCGGCGGGCAGCAGGAGGTCAGCGCGCAGCTGTTCGCCGACCTGGCGCAGTCGCACCCCATGCAGCGGCTGCTGCAGGGTGAGGTCGGGTCGGGCAAGACCCTGGTCGCGCTGCGGGCCATGCTGGCCGTGGTCGACGCCGGGGGACAGGCGGCGCTGCTGGCTCCGACCGAGGTGCTCGCCGGGCAGCACCTGCACACCACCCGCCGCCTGCTCGGCGAGCTGGCCGAGGCCGGCACGCTGGCTGCGGCCGAGCACGCGACCCGGGTCATCCTGTTGACCGGGTCGACCCCGGCGGCAGCCCGGCGTACGGCGCTGCTGCAGATCGCCGCGGGTGAGGCCGGGATCGTGGTCGGCACCCACGCCCTGCTCAGCGAGACCGTGCAGTTCGCCGACCTCGGTCTGGTCGTGGTCGACGAGCAGCACCGCTTCGGCGTCGAGCAGCGGGCGGCGTTGGCGGCCAAGGCAAGCCAACGGCCGCACGTGCTGGTGATGACGGCGACCCCGATCCCGCGCTCGGTGGCCATGACCGTCTTCGGTGACCTCGAGGTCTCGACCCTCCGCGAGATCCCGGCCGGGCGCTCCGAGGTCAGCAGCGTGGTCGTGGACACCCGTCGCCAACCCGCCTGGGTCGACCGTGCGTGGAGCCGGATCCGAGAGGAGGTGGGTCACGGTCGGCAGGCGTTCGTGGTCTGTCCCCGGATCAGCTCCGACGACAGGGGGCCGGACGGAGCCGACGACCCGAGCCTGCCGTCGCCCCCCGAGGGCCCCGAGCTCCCCCCGGCGGCCGCGGTCGAGGACCTCTACGCCGAGCTCACCGCCGGTCCGCTGAAGGATCTCCGGGTCGCCATGCTGCACGGGCGGCAGCGCAGCGACGAGAAGGAGGCGGCGATGGCCGCCCTGGCCGCCGGTGAGACCGACGTCCTGGTGGCCACCACCGTCGTCGAGGTCGGGGTCGACGTGCCCAACGCCTCGGTGATGGTGGTCTGCGACGCCGATCGGTTCGGCATCTCCCAGCTGCACCAGCTGCGCGGTCGGATCGGCCGTGGCGCTCACCCCGGCGTCTGTCTGCTGCTGACCGCCGCCGACGTCGATACCCCGGCCCGCGAACGGCTGGACGCGGTCGCGGCCACCCGGGACGGCTTCGCGCTCGCCGAGATCGACCTCGAGCAGCGGCGGGAGGGGGATGTGCTGGGGGCGAGCCAGTCGGGGGTGCGCTCCAGCCTGCGGCTGCTCCGGGTGGTCACCGACGCCGAGCTGATCACCACGACGCGGGCGCTGGCGGACCGCTGGGTCGCCGACGACCCGGGACCGGCCGAGGTGCCCGGCGCCGTCCGGCTGGCCGAGCCCGGGCTCGACGACATGGTGACGCGGATCGAGTCTCAGTCGGCGGCCGAGTGGCTGGAGCGTTCGTGAGGTCGGTGCGCCCGTGAGCCGCATCGTCGCCGGCCGGTACGGCGGGCGCCGGGTCACCATGCCGCCCGGCCGCACCACCCGCCCGACCACCGACCGGGTCCGGGAGGCCTTGTTCAGCGCGATTGCCGGGTGGGCCGGGACGGCCGACCGGGACGCCGGTGCGGCCCTGGCCGGACTCGGCTTCCTCGACCTCTATGCCGGTTCGGGTGCGGTGGGTCTGGAGGCGGTCAGCCGTGGCGCCGACCCGGTGCTGTTGGTGGAGGCGGACCACCGGACGGCGGTGGTCACCCGAAGCAACGTGGGCACCTTGGCCGCCGCGGCGAGCGTGCGGGTGGCTCCGGTCGACCGGGTGGTGCGCGAGCCTCGGGCCCAGGGTTTCGACGTGGTGTTCGCCGACCCTCCTTACGAGCTCGAGGGGCCGGCCCTGACCGCGGTGCTCGAGGCCGTGATGAGACAGGGGTGGCTGGTGCCCGACGGACTCGTGGTGGTCGAGCGCTCGGTCCGGACGCCGGAGCTCGACTGGCCGGCCGCCCTGGCCGCTGGGTGGAGCAAGCGCTACGGCGAGACGGTGCTGCACTACCGGACGGCGGTCGATCCTGGTACGGGGGTCGAGCACTAGGCTCACCGCATGCGCCGCGCCGTCTGTCCGGGCTCGTTCGACCCGGTCACCCGCGGCCACCTCGACGTGGTGGCCCGCGCAACCCGGCTGTTCGACGAGGTGGTGGTCGCGGTGGGGGTGAACCCGAGCAAGGGCGCCGCGAGGGCCGCCCTCTTCGCTCCCGAAGAACGCGTCGACATGCTGACCGAGGCGACCGCCGAGTTGGGTAACGTCACGGTGACCACGTTCTCCGGCCTGCTGGTCGACTTCTGCTCCGACCACGACGTGCAGGCCATCGTCAAGGGGCTGCGGAACGCCCGCGACCTCGACGCCGAGCTGCAGATGGCGCAGATGAACGGCCAGCTCCGTGGTGTCGACACCGTCTTCCTGCCGACCGCGCCGCAGTGGTCCTACGTCTCGTCGTCGTTGGTCCGCGAGGTTGCTCTGCTCGGCGGAGACGTGACCCCGTTCCTGCCGCCCGGGGTCCAGGAGCGCACGGTTGCTCGGGTCCGGGAGCGGGCGGCCGGACGCACCGCCGGTTGAGGTCGGTCCGGTTGTGTCGGTCAAAGTCACACGCTCTAGATTGGCGGGCCGACGAGACTGGTCGACGCCGACCCGCGCCTGCCGGTCGACCGAGACAAAGGATGCACCGAGATGGACCTCACCGCTGCCCAGCGGCTCGACGAGCTGCGCGCCCTGATCAGCAAGGCACGGGCGATGCCGATGTCGGCGTCCTGCATGGTCAACCGGGGTGAGGTGCTGGCCGCGATCGACGCGCTCGCGGAGAACCTCCCCCACGAGATCGCCGCGGCCCAGAAGGTGATCGACAGCTCCCAAGGCAAGGTCGCCGAGGGCGAGGCCCAAGCCGCCACGATCCTCGCCGAGGCGCGTGCGCGGGCCAGCGAGCTCGCCGGTCACGACGAGGTGCTGCGAGTGGCGGCGGAGCAGGCCGCCACGATCAGGGCCGACGCCGAGCACGAGGCGAGCGAGCTGCGGGCGGAAACCGACGCCTACATCGACTCCCGGATGGCCTCATTCGAGTCGGTGCTGGTCAAGACCGCCAGCCAGGTCAAGACCGCCCGGCAGCGGCTGGCCGAGCGGAGCAGCCTCGACACCCAGACCGACCGGTCGCGCACCGACCTGTTCGATCCGGACTGAGCGCCAGCGTCGCACGTCGGCACGACGTTTTGGGCAATCACCCGTTGATCGGTAAAGTTGTGCGACGGTCATGACGTTGTCAGGCTGTTCGGCATGGAGGGACTGCGATGAGCTCGTCACCTCGCCCACTCGATCCGCGTTCCGGGTTGGTCATCGACACCCGCGAGCTGGGGCGTCGTGCGGGCGCGATGAAGGTGGTGCACGCGGTCGCTGACGCGCCGAACGACCTCGGTATCGAAGTGATCGGAGTACCTCCCGCGTCCCCGATCGAGCTGGACCTTCGGCTCGAGTCGGTGGTCGAGGGTGTGTTGGTCACCGGGTCGGCGCAGGTCGAGCTGCGGGGAGAGTGCGTACGGTGCCTGGATGTGGTGGTGGAGACGCTCACCGTCGACATCCAGGAGCTCTACGTCTATCCCGGCAGCGAGGCCTCGGCGGACGAGGCCAGTCGGCTGCAGGGTGACCTGCTCGACCTCGAACCGCTGCTGCGGGACGAGGTGGTGCTTGCGTTGCCGTTCCAACCGGTGTGCCGGGAGAACTGTGCAGGTATGTGCCCGACCTGTGGGGCCAACCTGAACGACGATCCCGACCACCAGCACGATGCGTCGGTCGACCCCCGGTGGGGCGTCCTGTCGTCGTGGAGCGGGGAGAGTCGCCCGGACCTCAACTGAGGGCCGAACGGATCGACCCGGAGCGTGCACCCAGCAGGGGTGTAGGCCAGACAAGACGAGTCGCGTACGCACCTGCGTACCGAGCAAGGAGAAGAGACCGTGGCCGTTCCCAAGCGGAGGATGTCGCGCAGTAACACCCGCCATCGCCGGTCCCAATGGAAGACCACCGTGACCGCCGTGGTGACCTGCGCCAACCCGGCGTGCCGGGAGAAGCACCTGCCGCACACCGCCTGCCAGGCCTGCGGTCAGTACGGGCCGAAGGCCGCCCGCCGCCAGGTGCTCCAGCAGTCCTGAGCTGTCGCTGATGGTGACCGACGACGCCTCCAAGCTGGAGAGTCTGTTGGCGGAGCTCGGGTTGCTGCTGGCGCCCGAGCTGCTTCAGCGTGCTCTCACTCACCGCTCGTACGCCTACGAGCGGGGTGGTTTGCCGACCAACGAACGGTTGGAGTTCCTCGGAGACTCGGTGCTGGGCCTTATCGTCACCGAGCACCTCTACTCGACCTGGACCGAGATTTCGGAGGGTCAGCTCGCCAAGCTGCGGGCGGCCGTGGTCAACTCCCGCGCCCTGGCTGACGTCGCCCGCGAGCTCGGTCTGGGTGAGCTCGTCCTGCTCGGGCGGGGCGAGGAGACCACCGGCGGTCGAGACAAGGTCTCGATCCTCGCCGACACGATGGAAGCGGTGATCGGGGCCGTCTTCGAGCAGTACGGCATCGAGAGCAGCCGCGCGTTCGTCCACCACCTCTTCGACCCGGTGATGTCCAGGGTGGCGACTCTGGGTGCGGGACTGGACTGGAAGACCTCGCTGCAGGAGATCTGCTCGACCTGCGGGATGGGAGTCCCGGTCTATGAGGTCGTGGAGTCCGGCCCTGACCACGCCAAACACTTTGAGGCGATCGTGGCGCTGCCCGAGGGGCGGTACGGACCGGGTGCGGGCAGCAACAAGAAGGAAGCCGAGCAGCACGCGGCCGAGCTGGCCTTCGTCGCGCTCCAGGCCGTCCTCGAGGCGGGTGCCGAAGCGGCGGCCGAGGCCAGCCCCGACGGCTCGTTGTTGATACACCCGTCCGGGGTGAACGACGTGCCCGTCAGCGAGCTGGCCCGGCAGCGCACGGCGTTCCCGCCCCGCTCCACCTGAGCCGCCCCGTGCCGGAACTCCCTGAGGTCGAGACCGTTCGGCAGGGCCTGATCGCCGCGTTGGTCGGCCGGACGATCGCCTCGGTGGAGGTCTTGCACCCGCGACCGGTTCGTCGCCACCTCGCCGGACCCGCTGACTTCGCCGCCCAGCTGACGGGCCGCACGTTCGTCGAACCCCGCCGACGGGGCAAATACCTCTGGCTGCCGTTCGCCGACGGCGACGCGATCCTCGCCCACCTCGGGATGAGCGGGCAGTTCCGGGTCGATAGCGCTGAGGTCGGCGACGCCCCCAACACCCGGGTCCGCATCCGCTTCGCCGACGGCGGGCCTGAGCTCCGCTTCGTCGACCAACGGATGTTCGGCGGCCTCTCCCTCTCTGCTGACGGCGCCGAGCTGCCGCCGGAGATCGCCCACATCGCCCGCGACCCCTTCGACCCCGCGTACGACGTCGGGGCCGTGGCCGCTCGGTTGCGGAGGAAGCGCACCGGGCTGAAACGGGCCCTGCTCGACCAGACCCTCATCTCGGGGATCGGCAACATCTACGCCGACGAGGCCTTGTGGCGCGCCCGGCTGCACTACGCCCGCGCCACCGACTCGCTGCCGCGGCCAGCCGCGCTGAGCGTGCTCGCCGCGGCGCACGAGGTGATGGCCGACGCGTTGGGCCAGGGCGGCACGTCCTTTGACGCGCTCTACGTCAACGTCAACGGCTCGAGTGGCTACTTCGACCGCTCCCTCGACGTCTACGGCCAGGAGGGGCTGCCGTGCCGACGGTGCGGCACCCCCATCGTCCGCGACGCCTTCATGAACCGCTCGTCGCACCGCTGTCCCCGCTGCCAGCGCTCCCCCCGCCGTGCTCGGTGGTGAGCAGGGCCGGTCTGCAGCTGGCCTGACGTGCCCGCGCGGGACGACAGCTGGGCGTCATCTCGGCGGACGGTACGCTCGGTGGATCGTGAAGCGCCTGCGGCATTTCCTCCTCGTGCGCCACGGCCACAACTGGAGGCTCCTCTTCCGGTTCGGGCTGGTGGGTGGTTCCGGCGTCGTCGTGAACACCCTGGTCGTCATTCTGCTCAAACGCAGCGGACCGCACTTCGACGACGTCGCGATCAACCTGCCGTTGACCGACTTCAACGTTCGCTGGTACCACCTGTTCTCGATGGTGGCCTTTCTGGTGGCCAACCTGTGGAATTTTCAGCTCAACCGCCGCTTCACCTTCCGCAGCGCCGAGCACAGCGGGTGGTGGCGCGAGTACGGGCCGTTCTTCGCCGTCGGTCTTGCTGCGCAGCTTCTCGGACTGGGCCTGCTGACCCTGCTGATGCACCCGGGCTCCTTCCTGGCCCTGCCGTCGGAGGTCTTCGACAACTCGACCGGGTTACGGACCAAGCTCTACTGGGCGCAGCTGATCGTCATCGCGTTTACCGTGCCCATCTCGTTCGTCTTCAACAAGCTCTGGACGTTCTCCGCCGTCCGGGGCGGGGTGCACCCCTCGCTCGAGGACGAGGAACTGGCCGAGGAGCACAACGAGGCGGCGCCGGCCGTACCGGTGGTGGACCGGATGAAGGACTCGACACCCGGCTGAAAAGCGTTCCCGCGGGAACGTCGGTGGTTAGGGTGGCGGTGCCTTCCCGCGCATTTCTGTCCGCCCCTGACCGCCAGCCGAACGGATAAGAGCAGTTGCACCTCAAGCGCCTCACTCTGCGCGGGTTCAAGTCCTTCGCCTCGGCGACGACGCTGAACTTCGAGCCCGGCATCACCTGCGTGGTGGGACCGAACGGTTCCGGCAAGTCCAACGTGGTCGACGCCCTGAGCTGGGTGATGGGCGAGCAGGGCGCGAAGTCGCTACGCGGCGGCAAGATGGAGGACGTCATCTTCGCCGGCACGTCCGGGCGGGCGCCGCTGGGTCGGGCCGAGGTCGTGCTGACCATCGACAACACCGACGGTGCACTACCGATCGACTACACCGAGGTCACGATCAGCCGGACGATGTTCCGCAACGGTGGCTCCGAGTACGCGATCAACGGCAACTCCGTGCGCCTGCTCGACGTCCAGGACCTGCTCAGCGACTCCGGAATCGGCCGCGAGATGCACGTCATCGTCGGGCAGGGCCAGCTCGACTCGATCCTCACCGCCACCCCTGAGGGCCGGCGCGGTTTCATCGAAGAAGCGGCGGGCGTCCTCAAGCACCGCAAGCGCAAGGAAAAGGCGCTCCGCAAGCTGGAGTCGACCGAGGGTAACGTGCAGCGACTCGGTGACCTGATCGTCGAGATCCGTCGCCAGCTCAAGCCGCTCGGTCGCCAGGCCGAGGTCGCGCGCAAGGCGGCGCTGATCCAGGCCGAGGCCCGCGACGCCCGCGCCCGGGTGCTCGCCGACGACCTGGTCCAGGCCACGCTCTCGCTAGAGGCCGATCTGGCCGACGAGGCCGCACTGCGTCAGCGTCGAGCTGAGGTCGAGGCCGCCCTGGCTGCCGCTCGGGACCGCGAGCTGTCCGCCGACGAGGCTGTCAGGGAGGGTCTGCCGCGGTTGCAGCAGGCGCAGGAGACCTGGTATTCGCTGGCCGCGCTCAAGGAGCGGGTCGCGACGACCGTGTCGATCGCGGCCGAGCGCGTGCGTAACGCCGCCGACGACCCGGGCGAGGTGCGCCACGGCCGCGACCCCGAGGATCTCGAACGCGAGGCCGCAGCAACCGGGGCACAGGAGGCGGAGCTGGCCGTCGAGGTGGCGGAGCGGACCGCCGGTCTGGCCGACGCGAGCGGACACCGCTCCGAGGCCGAGCAGGCCCACGGTGCGGAGGAGAAGCGTCTCGCCGGAGTGCTGCGCGCGGCCGCCGATCGCCGGGAGGGTCTGGCTCGGCTGGCGGGGAAGGTCAGCTCGTTGCGTAGCCGTTGCGAGGCGGCCGGGGAGGAGATCGGCCGGCTCACCGCTGCCCGCGACCTCGCCGACACCCGCGCGGCCGAGGCCCAACGGGCGTTTACCGCCCTGGAGTCGCAGGTGGCCGGCCTCGACGCCGGCGAGCTCGGGCTCGATGAGGAGCACGAGAGCGCCCAAGCCGCACTCGACGACCTCGACGCGCGGCGGGAGGAGCTACGCACCGAGGACCGCGCGGCGGCCCAGGAGCGGGCCGCCCTCACGGCCCGGCTGGAGGCCCTCGAGCTCGGCATCCAGCGTAAGGACGGGGCGGCGGCACTGCTCGCCGCGGCCGACTCCGACCAGGGCGCGGTCGACGGTCTGCTCGGCTCCGTGGCCGCGCTGGTCAGCGTCGAACCGGGCTACGAAACCGCGGTCGCGGCCGGCTTCGGCACGGTGGCCGACGCCGTTGCGGTGGACGACCTCTTGGCCGCCGTCGGTGCCGTCGAGCACCTCAAGGCCAATGACCTCGGCCGGGCGGGATTGCTGGTCGGTGGGGCCGCGGCCGCTGAGACGCGGTCGGATCGTCCGGTGCTCCCCGTCGGCGCCCGCTGGGCGGTCGAGGTGGTCACCGTCGACGCCGCGCTGCGGCCGGCGGTCGACTACGTGCTCAGGATGGTGGCCGTGGTCGCCACCTTGGCCGACGCCCGATCCGTGGTCGCCGACCACCCCGAGGTGGTCGCCGTCACCCGGGAGGGGGACGTGCTGGGGGCGTACGAGGCTCGCGGCGGTTCCTCGGCCCAGCCGAGCCTGATCGAGGTCCAGGCCGCCGTCGACGACGCCAGGTCGCGGCTGGAGGTGGCGGGCCACCGCTGCGACCGCGCTCGGTTCGCCGCCGAGGAGCTCACCGCCCAGCACCGCGAGGCCAGCGCGCAGGCCGCGTACACGTTGGCGCGGCTGCACGAGTCGGACGCCTCGATGGCCGCACTTGCCGAACAGCTCGGACAGCTGAGCGCCAGGGCGAGCTCGGCTCGGGGCGAGGCCGACCGACTGGCCCAGGCCATCGCCGACGCCGGATCCGCGCGCGAGCGCGACCTGATCGGGCTGGGTGAGCTGGAGGCCCGGCTGGCCGCCGCGGAGGACACGGCGGACGACACCGACGGCGACGTCGACCCGGCCAGGCGGGACGCGCTCGCCGACGCGGCCCGGCTGGCCCGAGCGGCCGAGATGGACGCTCGGCTCGCCCTGCGCACCGTGGAGGAACGGGCCCGGGCGTTGGCCGGGCG